>JBAXYX010000015.1:0-29213 GCA_041670625.1 Lentimicrobiaceae bacterium
AATCCTTTTTGATATTTTTTAATAATAATGATTTTATTATAATTTTGCAATCACTTTGTCAGCCAGTTTAACTGGCTCCGTTTGCTCCGATACAAGTGGCTCCATTACACCGATATATTCATAGTCATGAATCAAACCGGAATGGAAGGTTATATCCCTGAGAATATTCTAGTTTACATTGCAACACATCATGATCATAGAGGGAAAGGATTAGGCACACAATTATTAGAAGAAACAATCAATCAGTGCAATGGTAATATTGCATTGCACGTAGAACCTGATAATCCTGCAAAATTTCTTTATAAAAAAGTCGGGTTTTCAACCAAATATATAGAAATGCGCCTAATTAAAAGTAACTCATAATGGCATATATTACGCTGAATGTAGCTAAACTGCAATCTAATTTTAAGTATCTCAATAATCTGTTTCGTAAAAATGACATTCAATGGTCGGTAGTAACCAAAATGCTTTGCGGAAACAAGGATTATTTAATGGAAATATTGTCACTTGGAATGAAGCAAATTTGTGATTCACGAGTGTTAAATTTGAAGATGATCAAAACAATTAATCCTCAAATAGAAACCATTTTTATTAAGCCACCTGCCAAATGGAATATACGTGATGTAGTGAAGTATGCTGATATAAGTATGAATACTGAAATTACAACTATACAACGTTTATCAGTTGAAGCTCAGAAGCAAAATAAAGTTCATAAAATAATTATCATGATTGAGTTGGGAGAACTCAGAGAAGGTATCATGGGTGAGGATTTTATTAAATTTTATCAAAGTGTTTTTAAGCTCAAGAGCATTAAGGTTGTTGGCATAGGTGCAAATTTGTCATGCCTTAACGGCGTGCTCCCCAATCAGGATAAATTAATTCAATTATGTTTGTACGAGCAATTGATAGAGGCTAAATTTAACACTCAGATAGAATACATTTCCGGCGGTTCATCTGTAACGATTCCTCTTATCTTTAAAAAATATTGCCTAAAGGCATCAACCATTTCAGAGTAGGTGAAACGTTATTCTTAGGCACTGATCTTTACAATAATACTACTCTTGAGAATATGAGTACAGATGTTTTTTGTTTATACTCCGAAATCATTGAATTATTAGAAAAGCCCCTATTGCCGTCAGGTGAAATGGGAACCAACGTGGAAGGCAACTCCGTTGAATTTGACAACAAATTTGCAGGGGTTACTACCTATAGGGCTATCATAGACATTGGACTGTTAGATGTTGAGCGAAAGCAAATTGAGCCTGTTGACACTGACTTAAAGTTTGCCGGAGCCAGTTCAGATATGATTGTAATGAATTTAGGCGAAAATTTGAAGCATTATAAAGTCGGAGATTTGTTGGAATTCAGAATGAACTATATGGGTACATTAAGGGTTTTGAATTCAAGATATATAGAAAAGAAAATATTAAGATAATCATTCAATTCAAGGCCATAAAAATTCAAAGTGGTTGTCTTCCTTCCTTTCTACTAAACCAAGAGCCTCCAATAATTACACCAAAAATGATTCAACGCTTTTTTGACATTTAGCAGAAAAAGTAGAATTTAAATTCAACATTCTCATAAACATGATTGTTTATCTAGAATGAGAGAAAAAGTGACTTTCAAGTTTATTGAAAAGCCTGTAATTGCTGTATTAGGAGCAGGCCATGGCGGGTTAGCTATGGCCGGACATTTAGCACTTATGGGATATGAAGTCAGGTTATTTAATCGTAGTGAGGAAAGATTATGGGGAGTAAAATCTTCCGGGGGGATAGAACTGACAGGCGAAAAAGCAGGCTTTGGTGCTATTCAAACAGCTACCACGTCAATGAAGGAAGCCTTGGCTGATGCTCAGCTTATTATGGTGGTTGTTCCGGCTTTAGCACACCGATGGATTGCTGAACAGACAGCTCCGTATTTAAGAGACGGGCAAATTATTGTGCTTCACCCGGGAAGGACTCTGGGTGCTTTGGAATTTAAACAAGTCCTGAACGAAATGAAGGTTACCGCTGATGTCATTATTTCAGAAGCACAAACCTTTATATATGCATCAAGGGCAACTGGGCCTGCTCAAGTCAGGATATTCAGTATTAAAAATTCGATTCCGGTTGCTTCTATCAGAGCCCATCTTATTCCGATCGTCATAAAGCAACTACGTGCATTATATCCACAATTTGTACCCGGCGATAATGTTTTTAAAACCAGTTTTGACAACATCGGAAGCATTTTTCATCCAGCCTTATGTATTTTAAATGCCGGGTGGATAGAAGATGATGCTGAATTTCAGTTTTATCATCAAGGTGCTACATCATCAATTGCCCAAGTACTTGAAAGTGCTGATAAAGAACGAATAGCTGTAGCTGAAGCTCTTGGCATACGAGCTATTTCAGCCCTTCAATGGTTTTATATGGCCTATAGCACTACCGGAGCCACCCTTTTTGAAGCAATGCGTAAGAATCCCGGATATAAGGGTATCATGGCGCCACATACCTTAAAGATGCGTTACCTTGAAGAGGATGTTCCTTTCAGTTTGGTTCCGATCTCATCAGTCGGAAAAATGTTTAAGGTCCCTACACCTACAATTAATTCTCTGATTAACCTTGCATCTATCCTAAATAACGAGAATTACCTAAAGAATGGAAGGACCTCCGAACGGTTAGGAATCAATAAAATGAGTTTAAGGGAACTCCGGTTACTTGCAATTGGAGAACCTTCTCATTTTTCGTGATAAAAACATTTTTAATCGTTCACTTATGAAAAAAATACTGGGCGCTGCTATTGGTACATGTGTTCATGTTGGGGGTCTGCATCACTTCCTGAAATACGCTGAAACAGAAGGCTATCAAACTATTTCACTTGGTCCGGCTGTCCCTTTTTTTAGGTTGATAAGGGCAATTCAGCAAGAGAAGCCAGATATTATTGCTCTAAGTTACCGGATGACTCCTGAGGTGGCTATAATTCTTTTTGAACAACTAAAGAGTATTATTAAAAATAATGGTTTTGAATCTTTATCATTCATTTTTGGTGGGCCACTTCCTGTAGCTGAAGTGGCCAGACAATCAAAAATCTTTAAAGTGGTTTTTGACGGAACCCAAACCATTGAAGAAATCAAAAATTACTTCAGGGGACAGTCCTCAAAAAACCATAGCCACAACGCAGCCAATACACTGCTTGAGCGTATTGAACAAAAATATCCTTATCCATTGCTTCGTCATCATTTTGGCAGACCAACTCTTATGGAAACAATTGAGGGAGTTAGAACAATTGCAAACGCAGGAGTAGTGGATGTTATATCACTCGGACCAGACCAGAATGCCCAAGAATATTTTTTTCATCCTGAAAAAATGGATTTCCTACAAGATGGAGCCGGTGGTGTTCCACTTAGGAAACCAGAGGACCTTGAAGCACTATATCGAAATTCACAAACCGGCAATTTCCCACTAATGCGTTGCTATGCAGGAACTCAGGAGTTATTAAAATGGGCTATAATGAGTGTTTCTACTATCCATAATGCATGGGGAGCTATTCCTTTATGTTGGTATAGTGTAATCGACGGGCGTTCCAGCAGGCCAATTGATGTTGCGATCAGGGAACATCAGGTAGTGATGAAGTGGTATGCAGAACAAGGCATACCAGTTGAAGTCAACGAATCGCATCAATGGAGCTTGCGTGATGCACACGATTCCCTTGCGGTTGCCATGGCTTTCCTTGCTGCTTATAATGCTAAAAAAATGGGGGTTAAAAATTATGTTGCACAGTTTATGTTCAATACGCCTCCCGAAACTTCTTCCTCTATGGATATAGCCAAGATGCTGGCAAAAATGGAGCTCATTGAGGAACTTGAAGATCCCGATTTCAGTATGATACGTGAAGTCAGGGCCGGGATTGCCCACTTTTCCCCTATCCCTTCAGTAGCACAAGGACAACTAGCCGCATCAGCAGTTATCAGCCTGACTTTAAAGCCTCATATTATACACGTTGTGGGATACAGCGAAGGAGATCATGCCACCTATCCCGATGAGCTCATTAACAGTTGTAATATTGTTCACGGAGTATTAAGAAACTGCTTATATGGCTTTCCGCGTATAATTGATGATTCACTCATTACAAAACGAAAAGACGAGTTAAAACATGAAGCCCGGGATTTACTCGAAGCCATTAAACTGTTTGCCAAAGGAACGAGCAACGATCCATGGGCTGATCCTGTGGTTATTGCCAATGCTATCAAAACCGGACTTTTTGATGCTCCTCATTTCAGGGGCAACCCATATCTTTTTGGAAAGATAACCACAAGGATGATCAATGGAGCATGCTATGCTATTAATATTGAAACAGGAGATCCTGTTTCAGAAAAAGAAAGGGCCGCTGCTTTCTATTAAGCAAGAGATCTCATCATAACCAAATTATTAAACTATGGCTGGTATAGCAGGAATTACTAAACCTTCTGAACAGAATCGCGTTTCGCAGATGCTTGATCTTATTTCCTATCGCGGTAATAATTTACCCAAAATTTATGAATCTGACGGGATCACCATGGGGATTGTTGATTCCAAGAAGCGAAATAACATCCCAACAAATTTATATAGACAGAAAAGTATAGCCGATGGCACAGGCAATGGTCATCTGTCTGAAGCTGAGATTATTAACGGGAAAATTGAATTGACACGTGATGAACTCGGTGTGGCACCGCTATACTATGATATTGATCCTGATGGAACAGTCTATTTTGCTTCAGAAGTAAAGGCGTTACTTTCAATCAAAAAGAAACCGTATGAACTTCCACCAAGTCACAGATTAGTAAACAATAAAACTGAACCCTATTTCTTTCTGGAAAAACAACAACCTTCAACTGAAAGTATAAAATACCAATCAAAAGAACTGAGAAGACGAATGGAGCAAGCCATAACTATGCGAATTACAGGAAACAATATCGGAGCGTGGCTTTCAGGTGGCCTTGACTCCAGTACTATTGTTGCTCTGGCAAAACCTTATATAAATCCCTTTCATACTTTTGCAGCCGGGTTTAAAAATGCAGAAGATTTGGAATATGCACGCCTGGTTGCCGGGTATACCGGATCAATACATCATGAATTAGTCCTTACAGTCAATGATATATTAAAAGCATTACCCTTGGTTATTTTTCATCTTGAATCCTTTGATGCACTCCTTGTGCGATCAAGTATCCCCAATTTCCTTGTCTCAAAAGCTTCTTCTGATTATGTCTCTGAAGTTTTTTCTGGAGAAGCGGGCGATGAATTCTTTGCCGGTTATCAATACCTTAAATCTATACCTCCCAACTCTCTGGATGATGAATTAATACTTATTTCAAAAAGCTTGCATAATACTGCATTACAAAGGGTTGATCGATGCGCTTCAGCATTTGGTTTGACTACTCATGTAATATTTGCAGATCCATTAGTATTTGAATTCGCTCTACAAATCCCCATCCGATATAAACTTTTTAAGGGTATCGAAAAGTGGATACTCAGGAGGTCTATGGACGGCGACTTGCCTCAGCAAATATTAAACAGGCCTAAAACAAAATTCTGGGAAGGTGCCGGAATTAAAGAAATCCTTTCAGATTATGCCACAATGCACATTTCAGATCATGATTTTAAGAACGAATGCAACCTGAACAACGGATGGCGTTTAAACTCAAAGGAAGAACTAATGTATTACCGAATATTTAAAGAGCATTTCGGAGAAATCGAAGACCTGGAATGGATGGGAAGAACTAAAGTGATGCGGTCACAAATGCAATGATTCACTTTTTTTTTCAAAATTTTGATCACTCTACCTATTTGTTTCGTATTTTTGCGAAATACAAAATGAACAATGAAAACACCTTATTCTGATGATCAGGAAAAATTGGCTCGATTCGCTAAAGCGATGGGGCATCCTGCTCGTATTAAGATACTTGAAATACTAAGTGACCGGGGTTGCTGTTACAGTGGCAATATTGCTGATGAGTTTCCTATTGCCCTCTCCACCCTTTCACAACACCTTAAGGAATTGAAAGATTCCGGGCTTATTCAGGGCGAAATCAATCCCCCAAGAATTAAGTACTGCATCAATAAGGAAAACTGGAAGTTGGCCCAACATTTGTTTACTAACTTCCTGGTTTTATCATCCCCGGTTAATACTACCTGTAATATTTGAAGTTAAACTTTGAAGCTAACAAATAAAACAAAGGAGGATCACCATTAATACTACTTGTAATATTTGATTTAAACCTATATAGAAATACTTAAAAATTGCATCATCATGGAAATTAAAATCTTAGGAACCGGATGTTCCAATTGCCTGAACCTGGAAAAAGCAGTTCATTTGGCTGTTGAAGAACTCAATCTGGATGCTACCATCGTTAAAGAACAGGACATAACAAAAATCATTGGTTATGGAATCATGCGTACACCCGGACTCGTGGTGAATGAAAAGGTAATAATTTCAGGCAGAGTGCCTTCCGTTAAAGAAATTAAAGAATTACTTTCAAAAATATAACAATCATTCAAAATCATGGTCATGAAAAAACTCTTTTTAGTATCCATTATGATGGTGGCCGGTTTAGCTTTATTTGCTCAAAAACCTGCCAAACTGCAAGTGATTTACTTCCATGCGAAAAATCGCTGTCCTACATGCATTTCCATTGAGGAAAATACCAAAAAAACGCTCAATACTTACTTTGCAAGTCAGTTGAAAAACGGCACTATCAAGTTTCAGGTATTAGACGTATCAGAGCCTAAAAACGAAAAAATAGCCGAGAAATATGAAGCCTCGGGATCAGGTTTATTTTTAACGCGGACTATCGGTAAAAAAGAATCGATTACCGACTTTACAAACTTTGCCTTCAGTTACTCCCGCAATGAAGCTGACAAGTTCATTCAAGGATTAAAAGCGGAGATTGAGAAGAACCTGAAATAGACAGGATTTTCATCCACCATTAACAAAACAATTAACCTTAAGACAAAAAACAGTGGAATTTCTGCAAAATCTGATTGACCAAAGCACGTTCCCCCTTCTTACGGCTTTCCTGCTTGGGTTGATGACGGCCATCAGCCCCTGCCCACTCGCCACTAATATTACGGCATTAGCTTACATCAGTAAGGATGTGGAGAGCAGGCGCACGGTATTCCTGAATGGAATTTATTACACCTTAGGCCGGGCACTTACGTACACTATATTAGGCGCAATTATCTTCTTCGGAGCAAGTAAATTCCAGGTAAGCCGTGCAGTTCAATCCGGTGGTGAAAAATGGATCGGGCCGTTGCTCATTGTCATTGGAGTATTTATGCTCGGGATCATTAAAATACCGGGTTCTTCAGGCAATACGATACAACGCTTTGCTGACAAAGTAAAACTTGGCAGCGGATGGAGCGCTCTACTACTGGGTATGCTCTTTGCACTTGCATTCTGTCCGTATAGCGGTGTGCTGTATTTTGGCATGCTGATGCCTATGGTACTTTCTCAACCTTCAGGATTACTTCTGTTGCCTGATTTTGCTATTGCTACCGGTTTGCCTGTCATACTCATGGCCTATCTGCTGGCATTCAGTGTGGGTGGGGTTGCCAGGTATTACAACAAGATAAAAACCTTTGAAGTCTGGTTCAGGCGTATTGTTGCCGTATTATTCATCCTGACAGGCAGTTACTTCATCTGGATTTATTTTATGTAAATAATAAAGTAACCTTCAACAGCAGAACTATAGTGAACAAGGAAGCCCGATGTTATACCTGAAACGATCACCCGCGATCATTAAGGTCTTTAATTTAGTTCATCATCGCCATAATTCTTTCAGGTAATGAGTTTAACAGGGTTCAATAAAATCAAATCAATTAAAAATACAAATTATGTCAGAAGCCGAAAAACCCGGTTTTATCATGTGCGTATGCACCGGTAAATGCCCGGGATTCTCAAAAATGGATATTTGGGATTTTATAAACAGAGTGCGAATTGAATTACCGGTTGAATATGGATTTATCCACCCGCAACTTTGTGAAGAAGACGGGGACCGGTTTTTAAAAGATTTTCTGAAAGCACACCGTAAAGTAGTCATCGGAGGCTGTGCTCCCAATATGCAAAACAAACTATTCAGGGATGCTTTTACCGAAGCCGGCCTTGATGTCAGCAAAGATTTAACTGCAATTGATGTGCGTGATATGACTACTGATCAGGCCGTTGAAAAAGTCAGTGCAGCCTTAAAGAAACTGGAGGAAGCATCATGAGCGAAACAACATTTATGGGTGTCGAACGCGATAAAATCGATTGGAAGCCTGTTATTGATTATACGAAATGCGATTATTGCCTGGAATGCACCAAATTCTGTCCTCATCAAGTCTTTGAGGTCCGAGAAAGTGAAGAGCTCAGATTGATCGTCTTGAATCCCAATAACTGCGTTGTTTTTTGTCGGGCATGTTCAAAACTCTGTGGCCCCGATGCTCTTTCTTTTCCTGATAAAAATGCGACTACCCAAAGGATCAAGGAGATCAGAAAGGAGGAAAATAATGATTGAAAAACATGCCATTCTTCCATGTAATGGACTGGATAAATGTGCGGGAGTAATTTCAAGGGAAATAGCGATACAATTATGCGAGAACGCTGATCATGAACTCATTTGCCCTGTGTTATACCGAACTGCTGAAGCGAAATACCATAAAATAGCTGCCGGGTATCCCCTATTAGTCATTGATGGCTGCCCTACACGCTGCGCAAGTAAACTGGCTGCAGATAAGAACTTAAAGATATCAAAGAAAATCACGGTAACCGAAATTGCGAAAAGTCACCATGTGGAAATAAACAGCCGTCTTAAACTTGGGGAAAATGAGCATGCACTCATTGAACTAATTCTGAATGAACTTAACCATACCGACCAAAAGGTTGAATCATCTTCGTTGGTAACAAAGGTTTTATATGATTTCAAGTATGCGACGGTCCAAAATGGCAAATTCCTTTTCAGGGTACCAACCAATCCTGAAATATACTTTAATGAAAATGATTGTTGGGCTTATGTAGTCGGTAATCGTGCCAGAATAGGAGTTACAGATTTCGTTCAACAGAACCTTTCAGATATTTTATATTTTACCCCTCCCGAACCAGGCGCTGCCATAGATCAATTTGGCGAAGTCGGTGAAATTGAATCGTCAAAGTCTGTTTTTGAAATCATTTCACCGGTAAGCGGCAAAGTTATTTCCATCAATGAATCGCTTATTGAAAAACCTGAACTTATCAATGAGAACCCTTACGAGGCGGGGTGGATAGCTGAACTCGAGTTGACTGATTTTAAGAGCGATCAGGAACTGTTAATAGGATTTGACAAATATTTCGAAATCATGAAAAAAAAGTTGGAGGACCTGAATGCATAAAAAAGTAATAGTAGTTCCATGCAGCGGCATTGGTAAGGTATTCGGACTCATGGCAAGGGAAGCAGTTTTAGAAACAGTCCATAATTTATGTCCTGAAAAAGCGGAAACCGTATGCCTTGCATATATCATGACCGGTGATCAGGAAGCCAGAGAAAAAGTTGAAGGTATGAATTGCATAACCGTAGATGGATGCCCCAAAATGTGCGCTTCAAAAAATATTTCATTCATCGGCGGTAAAGTAATGGAAGGAATAAAAGTGCTGGATACCGTTAAAGAACACAAAGGGAAACAGTTTGGTACTGCTACCATGCTCGATGCCGATGGTGAGCTTGTTGTGAATCAAATAGCACAGAAGATTGTAAAAAAAATCGATGAAATAAATCAGGAGGAGTCATCATGTCAGAATTGAAAGTGGGCATACTAGCATGCAGCGGTGAGGAATGCCTTGGCGGAACCATTTCAAGACTCGCCACCCGGAAAGTGCTTGAGGAGCTTAAGCTGGTTGAAACGGTAACGCTCTGTCTGCCTTTATATCTGGCGGGCGGCAAAGAAGAAAGGAACTTTGCCAAAATATTTCCGACCATATCCGTTGATGGATGCGACAAACTGTGCGCAAAACGATGCACTGAAAAATACAGTGGCAAGGTAAGCGGTTCCATTGATGTTTCAAAAATTGCAGGCCATGAAATGGCACATAACACAAAAATAGTCCGGACCAAAGACCTGACAGATGAACACCTTCAAATGGTAGATAAAGTAGCCGTTGAAATAGTAAAAGCCATTGGTGGCATTGATCCCGATTCCTATTCCGGCAAATCATTTCGCGGGTGTTCCTGCAATGAATAAAGATAAAACAGAGAATACCATAGGGCTTCAGGTTGGGTAAATATCACAAAAAAATGAAAAAAACTAAAAGAATAAAACTGATACTATCAGTATCAGCAGGGTTAACCGCCTTAGTACTTCTCTATTATTTTTTAAAGACTCTGATTGATTATTTTACTTATAGTTTGCTGGGTTTAAGTGCGGATACACATCTGGGAGCATCTATAAATTTTTTCTTTTATGATACGATAAAGATTTTAATACTGCTATTCGTTATCAGTTCACTCATGGGGGTCATTAATGCTTATTTTCCAATAGAACGACTGCGTAATTATCTGACAACAAAAAAATTATTTGGGATGCAGTATGTGTTTGCCTCTCTTTTTGGAGCCATAACACCATTTTGTTCCTGTTCATCTATTCCGCTATTCATTGGTTTTGTAAAAGGGGGTATTCCGCTTGGGGTTACTTTTTCATTTCTTATAACATCTCCTTTAGTCAATGAGGTAGCGGTAGCTATGTTTTTGGGACTATTTGGAGTAGTGCCCACGCTGATTTATGCCGGGAGTGGCATTGTAATGGGTATAATTGGTGGCTACATATTAGGGAAATTGAATTTAGACAGATATCTGAGTACCTGGGTAAAAGAATTACAATCCAATTCAGAGAAAGAATCGAAAAACTGGGAATATGAGAAAATACCTTTTATCGACCGATTACCAGTTATTATTAAAGAGGGATGGGGAATTGTAAGTAACGTGCTGATTTATGTCATTATAGGTATTGCTATTGGTGCTGCAATGCATGGCTATGTTCCTGAAAATTTCTTTGCAAAATATCTGTCTGCAGATAAGTGGTACGCCATGCCTTTAGCAGTTCTTGCCGGAGTACCTATGTATGCCAATGCTGCAGGAATCATTCCTGTTATACAGGTATTTGTAGCAAAAGGCGTTCCGCTTGGTACTGCCATTGCCTTTATGATGGCGGTAGTTGGGCTTTCACTGCCCGAAGCTACTTTGCTTAAAAAAGTAATGACATGGAAACTGATTGGGATATTTTTTGGTACAATCACACTTTTTATTATTATACTGGGCTATTTATTTAACATCGTTCTATAAGAGGAAGAGCTTGATCGGAAACGTTAAGTGAATATCAATCCATTAAACAATAAGCGTATGAATCTTGGCAAGCCAATGGCCGATAAATACAATGTTATGAATGTGAAAAACCATACAACCAGAAAACTTATGAAAATTGAAAAGCGATATGTCAACCTGTTAATCTTTTTAACCATTTTTTTAAGTCTGTATTCATGCGCTGAAAAGGATGAATCACCTGAGCAACCTGCCACAATTTCAGATTTGATTGACAGCCTTGTATCAACAAAAGATACCCTTACAGCCTGGATAGACACCACCGCAATAACCGTATATACCCATATTACACCTGAAAGCATACACTGGTCGGCCGATCATGGAACCATCACAGGTTCAGGGAGCACCATAACTTATTTTGGGGGTCAATGCTGCACAGGTACCAACACTATAACATGCAGGGTAACCTCTGACACATATATAGAAGAAAAGACCATTCGAATACACGTAAAATCCTATTATTGAGTATGAAACATTTTTTATTGTTCCTATGCGCATTATGTTCTGTCTATTTGTTGTTTCCGGCAACAGAACTTCGTGCCCAATGTTGTTCTGCCGGTAATCCTGCAGGTTATGATATGAATTTCGCAAACAGCGGTAAAAACAAATTCAATATGGGTTTAGATTACCGGTACAGTTTGTCGAATGCACTCTATCAGGGTAGTAAAAAAATAAATGTTGGTTATTTTGACAAATCTGATTTCAATTATATGGAGTTCTCTTTAGGGTATAACATCACGAATAAGTGGTCAGTCAAAGCCCAAACAGGTTACTTTCTCAATAAATCGGAATACTATAGGGATTTTGGTAATTTTAAGGCTTATGGTTTGGGTGATATGATGGTAATGGTTAATTATCAGCTATTTAAAAGTGCAAATAGCGGATTATTGGTTTTTAGTACCGGGGTAGTGTTGCCAATAGGAATTTTTGACCAGGAAACTGATAATGTAAAACTCCCGGTAAATGTTCAACCCTCTTCAGGTAGTACTAAAGGTACCTTCAGCATGTATTATCAAAAAAGTTTTTCTGTCCGTTCTTATTATTACTCTCTGATTTCATTGGAAGTATCTGATGAAATAAATTCTGAGAATTTTCAATACCATTATGGCAATGTTTATTTGATTACCGGAGGCATAAACTATAAAGCCCGGCAAACAGTAAATTTAAGCTTATCAGTACGAGCAGACATACGTGGAAAATCATATCGTGATGATCATATCAAAGTGGAATCATCAGGTAGCAGAATAGTGTATCTTAACCCCGGGGTTAACTGGCAGGCATTAAAAAGGACAGGTCTGTTTATCGGTGCATTTGTACCTGTATACCGTTATATGAATGGAATACAAGCAGGGAATACCATAGGGTTTCAGGCTGGGCTACGGATCAATACTTGAAAGTTATGTTGAAAAGGTAGTCACTTCTACCCTGCCCGGAGCAGATAATATGTCACCCAAGCTGACCCGTCGTGTTAAAATGGGCAATCAGAGTATCGTGCTGACAGGGATTTTGCCTAAAAGCGAGATTGCTTCAAAGCCCATCTGGCAATCGGGTTCCGGAAAAACGACTTTATTACTGGTACTGGTATAGCAGTATCCATGATGAACTGTGAGATGACTATTATGATACTGCTACAATAGGTTCAGTATATCTAATGGTTACATTGATGCCCCTCACCTTGTTCCTCGTGATGATGACAACCTTCGCCCGAATCGTCTATCTTTCCTTGTAAGAAAGCTTCTGCAACTTGCATTACATTACCGGAACAGCCTCTATAAACCTCAATGCCATAACTATTAAGTACGTTTAAAGCGCCATCGCCCATATTACCGGCAAGCATAACCTTAACGCCAATTTGCTGTAAAATAGCACCAATATTGCTCTTGCAGCCACAACCCTGCGGCGATGGCAATATTTCTGCCTTTTCAATTTTTTTGTTCTCGTTAACTGTAAAAACAGTGTACGCTTCACAATGACCGAAATGGTCATCAACAACATTTCCCCTTGTCGGGATTGCTACTTTCATGATTTATTTCTCCTTTTTTTTGTAAATATAATTGGTGGTGATAACTTCCTTCCCGCATCATTTTTATCCCGCATTCCGGACAATCCATTTCTCTGCAAGGTTTTCCTTTCGGATGAGGTACTCTCCTGTTGCAGTTTACACAAATGCAATACCCGTTAAAATCATTCGTTTCCATTGGTTTCATTCGTTTTGTTTAACCTTCGCAGTGTATTAGAGTGACAGTAAAAGCACGATTTTGATTCGACCTTACTGATGTTAAGTTTTAGGCAATTCTCACACCTGTACCAGCAATCTTCAGTTTGGAAGTTGCCCCCTTCAATAAATATTGCTTTACCTTCAACAAAAGCTTGCGCTATTGTACGCCTTGCTTTCTCGTAGATTCGGGTAAACGTCGGACGAGAAACGTTCATCCTTTCTGCCGATTGTTCCTGTGTAAGCCCCTCGTAGTCCGAAAGGCGGATAGATTCATACTCTTCATACAGCAGAATAACAGGTTCTAAGTCTGTCATTGGTATCCCAAAAGGCTTAAAGCCCTCCATTACAGGAGGCTGAAATATTAATCTATTTCGCTTTGGGCGTGACATTCGAAAATTGTTAACAACTATTTTGCAGCAAAAATAAGTATTATTTTGAACAAATGTTCATAATACTTGATACTTTCGCCCTGGAATTTGTCTCAATCATTTTGGAAGAACATATAAAATTAAGTGAAGATATTTCGGCTCCTACACTGTCACGTGGCGACCTTTATGTTCAAGGACAAACAGATGCTTATGACCTTTTTATGACTGCCGTGCCCATTAATGCAATGGCTTCTTTGACAAAGAAGTATGATTCGCCAAAAGCTAAACCCTGGGTGGTAATTAACGGGTTAACAGCCGGGGAGGCAAATAATCCGGGCAGTCAGTTGATCACAAGTCCGCTTTAGCAAAGCCTTTCGGGCATTGTGGTATGAAAAGGAACCAATGCATGATGTCAATGCAACTTAATACTCTTTCGGTTGTTTTTTATATGACAAATTTTTGTCGCAACCTTAAAAAACACCATCATGAAACACAACCTGGGAGTAAACGACCAAACTATCAGGATAGTTCTGGCTGCTGTGATAGCTATTCTCTACTTTACCCATGTTATAACCGGGACATTGGGCATTGTGCTGCTCGTTATCGGAGTATTGCTTTTTTTGACAAGCATTACCAGTTTTTGTCCGATTTACAAAATTTTTGGTTTCTCAACCTGCAAGCATGAAAAGGAGGAGGATGAATAAAGCCGACAGGCAATAAATAAGCAGATCATCACAAATGGCAATCATGCTTAAAAACTGTTTTATTGTATATTTGTTGACCATAAAATAAATGCAGTTTTAGGCACCTATGAAAAAGTTATCTGCAAAGGCATTTTGCCTGTTCATGCTCATGATTCCGGTAAGCATCATCAAGGCGCAGGACACCATACCCGCCTTTGATACGATACATTTTGTACATGCAAATTATTACCTGAATAATTATTCAACGGATGATTCTGTCATCACCACCATAAGTATTCACACCTCCCAAATTACCCGGATGAATGATATTCATTTTTCAGTAGGCGGAGATATTCTGGATGGCATTTTAGCCCTTAGTACCGGGGTAGGAATAGGAAATACCAAGGATGTAGACTGGTATATGGCAGCAATGATCAGGACTAATGATCCTAAACTTGATTGGATAACCGACGTTTACTGTCCCGGTTATGTGGAGAAGAGGAAGGAAAGAATAGAAAATGTTGATGGTAGTCATTCCATAGAAACAGAGTTTGAAAATACAGTTTTATGGCACAAAGGAGCGCTGGGATTTATCATAGAAGCGGGTGATACGGTCGGCTGGCATTATGTATATATGGATCCCCGTGTAAACCCTGCATTGGAGAAATGGTCGAAAAAGGTATATAAAAACAAGCAGGGACGTTCGTCCATAAACTATAAGGATTTTGCCCTTCTGGGTGAATTTCTGGGTAAGGAAAGCGCTGTTTTTTATAATTCAAATGAAAACATGATATACCTGTTTACCGGTAATCAACTATCAGGCAAGTATCAATGTCAAAAGCCGCCTTCGCCACTGGCATTTCTGAAGAAGAAACGAAAAATGATACAGCCATACCTTCTCATGAACCCTGCCATTACAGGATGGGACAGGGTGGATATTATTCGATTAGCCATAGTGGGCTTAAGGATGAAAAACGCTATTGTACCCGATTAATATTTAACATTTTAAGTCGATTGTTAATTGATTAACAATATAAATTGTTAATTTTGCAACGCATTAGAACATTTACTCTGTTAAAATGCATCTAGATTACAACTCAATTACTACTCATAAAAGCTTTTGAAATGGATTTCAATTTAACTAAAACCGAAACTCTCTTTTTGCAGATGATCAGAACGTTCGCTGAGAAAGAGGTGAAGCCATTGGCTGCTGAGGTTGATGAACAGGAACGGTTTCCGCTTGAAACAGTCGAAAAAATGGCCAAACTTGGTCTGATGGGTATTCCCATTCCGGTAAAATACGGAGGAGCAGGAGGAACCAACCAGATTTACACGATGGCCGTTGAAGAGTTATCGAGAGTATGCGCCACAACAGGTGTTATTCTTTCAGCTCATACTTCATTGTGTGCAGGACCAATCCTGGAAAATGGCACAGAAGAGCAGAAGATGAAGTATCTGCCCAAACTGGCTTCAGGAGAATGGATCGGGGCTTTCGGGCTTACCGAACCCAATGCAGGTACCGATGCCTCGGCACAACAAACGTTTGCCGTTGAAGATGGGGACTCCTGGGTGCTTAATGGTACCAAAATATTTATTACCAATGCAGCGTATGCATCGTTGTACGTCATTATTGCCATGACTGATAAATCACAGGGCACACGCGGCATCTCGGCCTTTATTGTTGAAAGGAATACGCCCGGTTTCTCCATTGGTAAGAAAGAGAAAAAGCTTGGCATCCGCGGATCATCAACCTGCGAGTTGATTTTCGACAATTGCCGTATTCCTAAGGAAAACCTGCTTGGTAAAGTAGGCAAAGGATTTGGAATTGCCATGAAGACATTAGATGGCGGACGAATCGGTATTGCCTCACAAGCGCTCGGGATAGCACAGGGAGCTATGGATGAAACAGTAAAATACACTAAAGAGCGCAAGCAGTTTGGCAAATCGATCAGCAACTTCCAGAATACCCAATTCCAGATGGCTGATCTCGAAACCCGGATACAGGCTGCCAGGTTGCTGGTACGCAACGCTGCCTTTAAAAAGGATAGTAATCTCCCCTACACTGCCGATGCAGCTATGGCCAAGCTCTATGCTTCAGAAACAGCCATGGAGGTTGCTACTAAAGCCATACAATTCCACGGTGGTTATGGCTACACGCGTGATTATCCCGTTGAGCGGATGATGCGCGATGCCAAGATTACCGAAATTTATGAAGGCACTTCCGAAGTCATGCGTATGGTTATTGCCGGAGGCCTTTTAAAATAATCAAGTCATTTATGCTGTCTGTCATTACAGAGCCCGGAACCCCGATGGGTGCCGGCTCCGGTTCAGATAGTTTACAATATTAAAATTACCCTTATGAAAATTGTTGTTTTAGCAAAACAAGTTCCTGACACAACGGAAATAAAGATAGATCCGAAAACCGGAACGCTTATTCGCGAAGGGGTTCCCAGTATTATGAACCCTGATGACAAAGGAGGTCTTGAGCTGGCCCTTCAGTTGAAAGAAAAACACCTGGCTCACGTAACCGTGATCACGATGGGTCCGCCACAAGCTGATGCCATTTTGCGCGAAGCTCTGGCTATGGGCGTTGATCGTGCTATTTTGTTGACCGACCGTCGATTTGCAGGTGCGGATACCCTTGCGACCTCCAACGCGTTAGCCGGCGCATTGAGAAACCTGGATTATGATTTGATTATTGCCGGCAGGCAGGCCATTGACGGTGATACCGCACAGGTGGGTCCGCAGGTTGCCGAACTGCTCGACCTTCCACAGGTTACATACCTCGAAGAACTGACCTATGATGGGGATAAAACCTTTAACGTTCGTCGTCAGACCGAAGAAGGATACCAATTACTTGAAGTAGAAATGCCATGTATTGTAACGGTACTTGCTTCAGCATATAATCCACGCTATATGCCTGTTAAAGGTATTGTAGAAGCTTATGGCAGGGACGTTGAAATATGGAGTGCCGACCAGGTAAAGGCTGATGAAGCTGCACTTGGACTTAAGGGTTCACCCACCAGAGTTCATAAAGCATTTACCAAAGGTGTTAAAGGCGCCGGTGAACAGTTTGAAGTAGAAGCTGAAGAAGCAGTTGGAATAATCATCAGCAGGCTGAAACAAAAGTTTCTGATATAAGCTGTTACAGGTTTAACTTTTAAAAACAAACAAAAATGGACAAATCAGAATATAAAGATATCTATGTATTTGCGGAGCAGCGTGGAGGTGTTATACAAGGCGTTGCTACTGAATTACTCGGTAAAGCCCGTGACCTTGCCGATGCTACCGGGCAAAAGGTGGTTGCCATACTGGCCGGTTACCAAATTGCAGATAAAGCCGCTGAACTTATTGCTTATGGCGCTGATAAAGTAATCGTAATTGATGATCAGGTGCTGACTGAGTATCTTACAGAGCCTTACGCCCAGGCAATTGCTAAAGTGATCGCACAATACAAACCTTCGGTACTTCTTTTCGGGGCCACTACTATAGGTCGTGACCTGGGTCCCCGGCTTTCGGCAAGAATCAGGACCGGACTAACCGCGGACTGCACAAGGCTTGAAACTGACGATGAAAAAGAACTGTTGATGACCCGCCCTGCATTTGGAGGTAACCTGATGGCTACCATTGTCTGTAAAGAGCACAGGCCACAAATGTCGACTGTAAGACCCGGAGTGATGCGTAAAGCCGACAGGAACGATGAACGTAAGGGTGAAGTGGAAATGCTGAAAGTAGATTTTGATTCATCGAAATTCAGGGTTAAGTTCATCCGTAATGTGAAATCAGCAAAAGCACTGCTTGACATTACCGAAGCCAAAATTCTAATATCAGGTGGACGCGGAGTTAAGAGTGCCGAAGGTTTTGCTAAGCTGAAGGAACTGGCCGGAGTACTTGGCGCTGAAGTATCAGCCTCACGTGCCATGGTAGATGCCGGGGTGATACCTCACGAAAGGCAGGTAGGACAAACCGGCAAGACGGTACGACCGGATCTGTATGTGGCCTGTGGCATATCAGGAGCTATACAGCACCTTGCAGGCATGGAAGAGAGTGACTATATCATTGCCATCAATAAGGACAAGTTTGCCCCCATTTTCCAGGTATCTGACCTGGGCATTGTAGGCGATGTAAACAAGATTATCCCTCTGCTGACAACCAGGCTTAAGAGCGAGATAAAAAAGTAGTTTTAGAACAGGATTACGAACACAAGCGGGAAAATGATCACTCATTTCCCCGCTTTTTGCGTTCAAGGTTGAGGCTTCCCCTCTTACTTAGCTTATCGTATAAGTTCATCCCTTGAGTTTAGCCTCGATCTTAACCTGGTAGCTTGACCCTTCAGCTAATTCTGGTAGCTTAACCTTGAATTCATTCATTACCTTTTCTTCATCCATCCTCTGCCACAATGTCATTTATGGTTCAATGGGTATCAAATGCCTACTTAGTGTCATAATGGCAGTCCCTTTTAACTGCCAAAACATGACAGCAGGTGGTCAAATGGTACCATTAGTTATTGTGGCATGATTATTGTTTCCTTTTATATATTATATTGTGCTTTTTTTATTATTCTTTTGTATTTATTTTACGCATTTTAATATTTGCACTTTATAATCAATTGATAATTTGCGTCAGTGCAAATTATAAGAGTTCTTTGACATGTTGAAAAAAGCTGCGGACGTTGAGATAACGGGCCGTCAGCAAGGAGTTTGCGATTACGTGATCCGGAATCATATAACCTCATACCGGGTAATATAACCCGGTATCATTGTGTTGTACCAAGGACTCAGGTGGCTATGAAAAAATACATTTAAAGGGCCACTTTGTTATGATAGTCAGGTACAATTTACTAAGCAACGGGCGGATTATATTGAAAAGCAAACTCTTTATACGGCAACCGATGTTTGTTAGTAATGGGCTAGTATTAACAAAAAGGGAAGCATCGTTTGAACCGTTACTACAAACCGATCAGACCGGTTGCAGACACCTGAAGAGCATGTGCATGATGTGCCTAATATCCAGACAGGTACGCCTGACAGGAATATGCATGCCTTTCTATTCAAACAGGACAAAGGCTGCCACTGGTCATCCATATAAAAGTAATGAGACTGCCTCCCCGAGGTAAGGGGAGGCAGTTTTTTAAAACAAATCACAGCTAAAATAATATTATTAACAGGCAAAACAGGCTACAGTATTGACAAAATGAACTTATATTTTTGATACTGTTGATAACTTTATTGGCATTTTTAAATTTATATGTCTTTACAATATCTTTTTATTTCTAATTTTATTGAAAATATTACAATGAAATGAGATTTAAATTGACATTATCGATTGACAAAAGAGAAAGAGGTAATATATTACCATTTAATTATCAATACGAGCTTTCCTCGTGGATATATAAAGTACTGAATGAAGGCGACCCCATATTTTCAGCATGGTTGCATAGTCAGGGATATAAAACGAAAGAAAAGCCTTTTCGGTTATTTACCTTCTCGAACCTGCTCATCGAAAGCTACAAGCCGAATAACGACAGAATGATTATTAATACCGGTCAAGCAGATCTTATTATATCATTTTTACCAACTGAAGCCATATCTCCCTTTATTCTGGGTTTATTCAAAGACCGTCATTTGGTAATAGGTGATAAACAATCGCAGGTAGCCTTTAATGTAACAGCAGTAGAGAGCCTCCCTCCTATTACCTTTATGAAAGAAATGACCTTTAAGACTATATCACCACTATTTGTTGATGACATTGACCATGAAACGGGACATAAGAACTATTTATCGCCTGAATCGTCAAATTACTCCAATCTGATACATAACAACCTCCTTGAAAAATACCGGGCTTTCTACAAACAAGATCCTGATGACGCATGGCCTGAAACCAAGATCGAAGTAATAGGGACCTCCAAGTCCAAGAAAATCACCATCAAAGCAGGCACAGACCAGAGTACAGAACTGAAAGCCTACCTCTTCACATTCCATATCAAAGGCTGCAAAGAGCTGCTTGAAGTAGGTTACTATGGAGGTTTTGGCCGTGAGAACAGCCAGGGGTTTGGGTGTGTGGAAGAAATAAAAAAAATAAAATAAATATAACATAGCAACTAGCATGAGGATACATCTAAAAATTCACTCAACAAATAGAGTCATTCCTTTTGACCACCAACATTTGTTGACAGGAACAATTCATAAATGGTTGGGAATAAATAAGGAACACGGAAAAGTATCATTGTATTCCTTCTCTCAACTTGAAGGTGGTAAGCGAAAAGCAGATGGATTATGTTTTGAACAAGGTTCATATTTATTCTTCAGTTCCTATAATTCAGATTTAGTGAAAAAAGTCATATCAGGAATTCGATCAGACCCATCCATGTTTTATGGATTAAAGGTTTCAGAAATCGTCATTGAAGAGAATCCTGATTTAAGTGAGCGAGAATTATTTTCAGTAGCTAGTCCGATTTTTATTAAAAGAAGAGTTGGAGAAAAAGATGACCATATCCTTTATAACGACCCACGCGCTAATACATTCTTAAAAGAGACGCTACAGACTAAAATGGATATTGCTAAAATTTTTGACTCAACTTTTAATATAAAATTCGAAGATAAATTTCCCAGTGCAGGCACAAAAAAGATAACCTATAATGGGATTCAGAATAGAGCTAGTTGGTGTCCGGTAATTATTACGGGTAAACCTGAAACAAAATTATTTGCCTGGAATGTAGGTATAGGTAATTCAACCGGGATAGGTTTTGGAGCAATAAAATAAATAAAAGGTGTGGGAAATAACTCCCACACCCGGCTTTTTAATAAATAAGAGCACTTTGCTGAAATTTCAATTCCATAATGGTACAATTAAACATAGTAACAAAAGTACAACTAAATAGCATTGATAAGGAATATAATAATTAATACTTAAATAAGAGTACATTTCTGAATGGCATGATGTATATTTGCAGCACAAAAATGCAAGATTATGATATACATCATTACAGAAGAAGGTTGTTTACTAGACTTAAATGATAGCACAAGGTATGTAACTTGGAAGATTAAAGATAGTTTTTATAATCTTTCTGCATTTAAATCATGTTCAGAAATCAATGATCCTTTGTATTGGGGTGAAAATATATTATTGGGTACAAAAGAGAACTACTTTAATTGGACTAATCAAATAGCAGAATCAGTACTAAAAAAATAAATATGTATTACATTGTAACATACTCAGGACCTTTTGGCTTTATTAAACCATGGACAGCAGTCAGAGACAGCAAAACCTTTAGTCAGCAATTCCTTACGCCATCAATTATTGAGGGTATCAGACAAAAATTAGAGGTTGGTTTCATTGTTCGGCATAAGTTGTCATACACTTCTATTAGTGTACAACAGGAACAAACGCAAACAAGAGGTTGGGAAAAGAAAGCTCAACAGAAATTGATGATTCGTAACCAATCAATATTAGAAAGAGGAGTAATGATTAATCCGATTCTTCATCTTGCTTTTGAAAACAAAGATGACGCAAATAAAGGAGCTAAACAACATATTTGCTTATGCCGTAATGAAGATATTTTATTACCTGATGAGAATATTTTAGAAATGGAAGAATCTGAATTTAACCAACTAACCGGATTTGAACTACGTTTTGGAGAAAATGACAAATCTTTTTTAGTGGGTTTCAATCGATTCGATAATATTAAACCTATGTATGGCTGGTTAGAAATAAGCGGGAAACCTGTAATTGGTATATAATGAATGATTTTAATAATATATTAGCCAAAAGTGATCGATATGGGTCTACTCCCCTGACACAACACTTGATTGAAGTATCACAATTAGTAGAAATAATAGCCATGAATCTTGGTTTGAATACTTCAATTGCAAAAAGAGGAGCGATCTTGCATGACATTGGAAAGGTTAGTCCTTCTTTTCAACAAACATTGAATAAAAATTTTCAAAGACCACCCGGGTTTATTTTCCGCCATGAAATAGCATCGATATTTTTTATTTCATTACTGAATGAAGAAGAAAAGCATCCTATTATCGATATGATTGTCGCCCATCATAAATCAATTTATATGGATGCTAGAGGAAAAGGAATACTCGATTTAATTGATAATGATCCAGATTGCCTATCCAGACATTTGAAAGATTTCGAGATATGGAGTAAGGATGCACTATCAATCTTGACCTTCTTTGGATTTCAAACAACACCAATAACGATTCAACAAGCAGAAACTAACTTTTTTGAAGTTGTGGATTATTGCAATTCACAAATTTATGGATATTCTTTATGGAAAGGCGTTTTGATTGCAGCCGATCATTTAGCATCAGCATTAGCAGGTCATTCAAATGCACTTGTACCAAAACTATACATTCAACCTGACCTGAGTTATTATCAAACCAGAGAGAATGAGTTATACCCATTGTCTTTACTTCCTACAGAAGATAAAAGAATGCATACAATTGTAACAGCACCTACCGGTGCTGGGAAAACTGATTATTTAATTCGTCGTTGCAAAAGCAGAGTGTTCTATACGCTTCCCTTTCAAGCATCTATCAATGCCATGTATGAGAGGATAAAAGATGATTTAAAGGGAACAAATGCAGATATAAGGTTACTTCATGCAGCATCAAGCATTAAGCTTGAAAATGGGAAAATAGAAGAGAAAATTCTACAACGCCATTTCGGAGCTTCTGTTAAGGTACTAACACCTCATCAAATGGCTTCGCTGGTATTTGGGACTAAAGGATATGAATCCATGATTGTCGACTTAATAGGTTGTGATGTTATTTTAGATGAGATACACACTTATTCGGATACTACTCAGGCAATAGTCTTAAAAATAGTTGAAATTCTTTGCAGTATTGGATGTCGGGTACATATTGGAACAGCTACCATGCCAATAGTTTTGTATGACCGTCTTATTGAAATTTTGGGTGGGCAAGAAAATGTACTGGAAGTAAAACTACCTGGAGAAATCCTGGATACATTTGACAGACACATCATACATAAAGTTGATTCAATTGAACTGTTGGACGATGTAATCGCAGAATCAATAAAACACAAGCAAAAAATTTTGCTTGTGTGCAATCAAGTAAAGCGAGCACAACAATTGTATGAATTATTATCGATTAAATATCCTCATGTTCCCAGAATGTTAGTACATAGCCGATTCAAAAGAGGCACACGCAGCCAACTTGAAAATGATTTGAGAAAAGTTTACAATGCAAGTTCCGAGCCATGTATAGTCGTTTCTACACAAGTAGTGGAAGTTAGTCTGGATATTAGTTTTGACTTGATGATAACCGAATGTGCGCCAATAGATGCACTCATTCAACGATTCGGGCGTGTCAACAGAAAAAGAACCATAGAGACCATTGGACTCTACAAATCCATTTATGTACTCAAGCCACCAACAGAAAAAACTGATGCGCTTCCCTATAGTCTGGATGTACTTCAGCGCACTTTTGATGTCCTACCAGATGATGCATTGATGAAAGAACGAGACACTCAAGCTTTAATTAATAAGGTATATCCATCAATTGATTTTGTAGACATTGATAAAAGCTCTGTATTTAAAGACGGGAAATGGAGAATTAAAGGACTTTGGCATAATCCAAAATCTGCACTTTTAGATACACTCGATATTGATTCTGTCGCATGCATCGAAGAAACAGATAGGGAATTTTATGAATCCTCAAATTACGAAGAACAATCTAAAGTAGAAATTCCTGTTTCATATCGTTCGATAGGCTTTCGAAACCTAGACAAATCAGTAGCAGGCTCCAAACCATTTGTTATTCCTTCAAAAGCATACGATAACTATTTGGGTCTTCAGGTCGAATTTGCAAAACCGGAGTTTTATGATATCAGTCATCGATTCTTTTAAAAACATAATACTATGATAGCAGCGAATATTGGAAGAATTTTTCTTAATGCTTATAATGAGAAATACAAAAGCGATTATACAGCTAAGTCTTTTTTTATTGAGCAATATTATGACATATTCTATAATCATAATAAGTATTTAATGTCAGCAGGAAATTCTCCTTTAGAAAATCCAAAGATTAGTTGGGACAAAATGAGAAGCGGTAAAATCCCCTATGAATCAGCAGAAAAGAGGAATGACCGCTTTACAAAAACAATTCAAAAAATATCAAATGAACCAGCCGATGCAAGTATTGCTATTGGTTTCCCTTCATTAGATTTGACTGCAACTACATCAGGGCAGATTACAAATCTTGATTTACCATTAAATGAAGAAGATGTTTACTTTTCCTGGATTGGAAGTGGATTTGGAATAGGTGTACAAAGTGGTTTATGCTTGCTGTTTAATAACAAGCAAATTCTGTTGGACTTATTTGAAGGGTGGCAGCTTTACAGAGAGTTTTTAAATAAAACAATAAATCTGAGAGGAAATCAAATCAACGCTTGGAATGGTCAGTGGATAGCTCATAGATATAACAAGGCAACCTATGATGCCTCTGATCCGTCTGCATCCTTTAATCCATTTGGCTCAATGAAAGATGGAGGACTACAAGTGATCTCCCAACCTTGGACTAAAGTAATGGTAGGTATTGCAAGTAATTACCCTGAGTCATCCTTAATGGCTTATGTCTATAGTTTAGGACAAACAAATACAACCATTGGATTTATTCCTTTTGAGTTACCTCGAATTAGACTCCCTTATGAATTATACGTAAAGTACTTTGGCCCTTCGAAAAGAGAGCAGGTTGAACAATTGTTTGGTACTGCTTTTGGCTTTACTAAAGCTTGCCAAATGGGAGCTATCGGAGTAAATGCATTAGAACCTAAAGGATTTAGAGAATGCATGGAAAAAGGAGTGATTCCTAAATATAACGAAACCGATGATGACAAAATCGTAAATTTTAATTCATATCAAATCTGGTTATTAGCAATGTTAAACAACGAACAATTATGGGAAAAAGCGCAACAGATTGCGAAATCCCTCAGTAATTACTCAATGAGTGATACCAATGCAAAAAAAGTAAAAAGTCAAGAAGTTACGAACCTTTTATCATCAGTAAATAAAAAACAATTTATTGATGGGCTTACAACAATTGTCAAAGGAAGTCAAGAGATAGAACAATTGACAAAAATAGCTGAGCTTATAAATGTCATGCCAATTGACAATGTTCCTTACTTCCTAACTCTTATTCGATTTCAATATGCTGTAGTTAACAAATAATCCTAACACAAAAATTATGAATCCGTACATTTATTTAAGAGCGTTAAAACACGCTGAACACACTGTATTTTGTGTACAAGATGGGCAAAAAACCTATTTTGATTCTCAATTCAACCGGTACGTAGCCTATTCAAGTGGGCAACAGGTAAAACGTTCTATTTTGGATGCGCTAACATCTAATATGAATGTGCAAATGGCACCAATAACATTCAATTATAATGTTAATGCTAAAAAAGAGTTGGAAAACAAAGAGCCATGGTCACCATGTGACCCGACCTATGTTGATCAATTACTAGGTGGATGGATGCGTGCAGGTGATGGCATTACTGTGAAAAGAAGGAGTCCTTTATCTATATCCGCAATGCGGCCACTTCATCCCCTACTTGCAGGAACAGATAAAGAGAATCTAACTTTCGACCGGAGTGATAAACCAGATCGTCATCCGGTAAACGTAAGACTAGGAGATACGATATTAACCGATGAGGAAATTGAAGAGTTTTTAACTAAGAACAATAGGACTCTACCGCGCAGGAACTGGATACCTGATAATGTTAGAACTGGTGGCTTGTTTGTTTATGATGTAGCCATCGACCTTCGCACACTATTTTGTGTTTCTGTAAATCAACATGAACCTGAATTGTCTAAAGAAAAAATCGAGGATTTGAAATCTAAAGGTTGGAATGAGGCAGAGAACACATTCGGCAAATGTTTAGTTTTGCCAAAAGATGAACGAAACAAAGTAATTCCTGCGTTAGCGAGTGCCTTGCTAAATTGGCGTATTACTTCAAACCAGGCAAGAACCTTTAGTTTGATGGAAACATTAGCAGTAGCTATTAGTGATAATGCAAATACGCTTGCAGGTGCAATCAGAGCTAAGCTGATTGAAGATGGCGAAAAGCCTAAAGCAAAGCCAATTATTGATGAATCTGCAGGAGCCGATATTTTTGTAACTCTTCCATGTTCAAATTATGTGGTTACCGTGAATGAAAGTGCTGATGCTCTTGAACGCGCTGAACAAAAGCTTATTGATCTGATGACTGCATTCGACTTCGAGGATCAATTAAACTAATTACTTTTTTTGATTTGTTCCCTTGGGAGGATATTACCCTCTCAAGGGAAATAAAAATCAATCCATGAACATCACAGGCACTCACTTCAATTACTTCCACATCTGCCATCGTAAACTATGGTTATTTGCTAATGGAATTACCATGGAACATACCAGTGATACAGTTTATGAAGGTAAACTGATTCATGAGACCAGTTATCCGCAAAGGGCAGAAAGGTATCAGGAAGTTGAAATTGGCGGGATTAAAATTGATTTTTACGATCCTGTGAATAAGGTGGTTCATGAAATTAAAAAATCAGACAAGATTGAGGAGGCTCATGAGTGGCAATTAAAATACTATATACACGTCCTTGAACGCAATGGCATTGAAGGAGTTACCGGAATTCTTGAATACCCGGTATTGAGAAAACGGAATATCGTAGAATTCAATGATGATGACAGAAACCGGTTAATGGAAATTGAAAGACAGATTGAAGAAATTGTTGCAAGTGACATTTGTCCGGGTTTATTACATACCAAAGTATGCAAATCATGCAGCTACTACGACTTCTGTTATTCAAATGAGGAGGATATTGCATGAAGAAGACCTATTACCTATTTAATCCGGGTGAGTTAACCAGAAAAGACAACACCCTGAAATTCACTCCAATAATGGAAGATGAAGCAGGGAAAGAATCATTCGGTCAACCGAGATATATACCTGTTGAAGGAGCAAGTGATTTCTTTGTATTTGGCTCATTAAAAGCTAACAGTTCCCTTTTTAATTTCTTGGGAAAGAATGATATAGCAGTCCATTTTTTTGACTACTACGAAAACTACACCGGTTCATTCATGCCAAAAGACTACCTTTTAGCCGGGAAAGTACTTCTATGCCAGGTAGGACATTTTCAGGACAAGAAGAAACGAATGACCATTGCCTGCAAGTTTATTGAAGGGGCTGCCTTTAACATACTTAAGAACCTTCAGTACTATAACAGAAGAGGTAAGGATATGGAGCCTCTGATTGAGAGCATAAAAAAGTATTCCTGCCAAATTCCAGAGTCGGCTACCCCATCACAGCTTATGGGTATTGAGGGCAATATCAGGCAAACATACTATGATGCTTTCAACTTGATATTAAACGATTTTGAGATGGGAGTACGAACGAAGCAACCACCTACGAATGAGGTGAATGCTTTAATATCATTTGGAAACATGATGTGTTATTCATACTGTTTGCGATCAATACATCAAACCCAGCTTGATCCTACCATAAGCTACTTACATGAACCGGGGTACAGGCGATATTCGTTAGCACTGGATATTGCTGAAATTTTCAAGCCTATCCTTATTGACCGGGTCATATTCAAGGTACTCAATAAGCGGGAAATCCAAAGCAAACATTTTGATCAGCATCTGAATAAATGTTTGCTTAACGAATCAGGTAAAAAAATATTTGTGAAGGCCATTGAAGAGCGGCTTATGGAAACCATCCAGCATAGGAGTCTTAAAAGGAATGTGAGTTACAAACACCTCATTAAGCTTGAATGTTATAAATTAAGCAAACACATTTTGGGAATTGAGGAGTACCGACCTTTTAAAATGTGGTGGTAAGGTTGAAGATAAGTGAAAGCATTCGGATGATAACCGCAACCTAATGGAGAGAACATAACATGTATGTGATATTGGTTTATGATATTGGGGAGAAGAGAGTAGGCAAAGTATTAAAGCTTTGCAGAAAGTATTTGAATTGGATTCAAAATTCGGTATTTGAAGGAGAAATTACAGAAGTGAAGCTAAAGGAATTACTCATCAGGGCTAAAACGATAATGAATGAAGAGTTTGACAGCCTCATCATTTTCAAGAATACTGATATAAAGTGGATGGAGAAGCAAATCATTGGAAAAGAGCCAAGTAAGATTGATAATTTCATTTGATAATTGTCGACCACAGCAGGTCGTCAACAATTATGAATCAAAAAAAAGGCCAAACCTCCGGAAAAGTTCATTGACATCCTGATAATAAACATCTTAAAAGAAGTTGTCGAAGACCGGTAGTTTTAATATAACTACCGGTCGACAACTTTTAGCCAATAATTTTATATATTTGCCAGCACTAAGCCATTGATTTAGTGTTTTTTTTAAACACGACATCAACGACTACTAATCGCACCTGTAAGGAATTGAAACGTTTGTTCGCCAGTTGAGAGCACTACAGTAAATATTCTACTAATCGCACCTGTAAGGAATTGAAACAACCAGAGAGGAATGCTTCTTTGTCGGAATACTTAATTTCCCACGAAGTCTCGCCAGCTTTTAGCTTGGCTAAAATCCTTCTTGAAATCTCTATATCTGTCAA
>JBAXYX010000016.1:0-28875 GCA_041670625.1 Lentimicrobiaceae bacterium
ACAATTGGAAGTAGATAAAAAGGAAATTGCTGAAAAGATTGCCGGTTTGAAAGTCGCCGACAATATGTTGGCCGGGTTGGTTCAAAGATATCAGCAACTACTGGCTGATCTGGAATCAAAGAAGCACAATGTGATTAAGGATGCCCGCTTAAAGGCCCAGCAGATTATAGATGATTCTAATAAATTGATAGAGAAAGCCATCAGGGAAATCAAAGAAAAGAAAGCAGAAAAAGAACCAACCAAACAACTAAGAGAAGAACTCAGTAAATCAATCTCCCTATTGCTGAACCAGGTTGAGCAGGATACAAATAGTCAGCAAGTAGATATCACTGCCAACGATACTGATACAATAGCGGTAGAGCCGGAAGAGAGAATCCCTGTGAAGATTATTGCAGGTTCATACGTAAAGATGGAGGATCAGGAAAGTATTGGTAAAGTTGAAGAAATTAAAGGAAACAGAGTATTGGTATGGTTTGGCTCCTTTAAAATAAGGACTTCCATTGACAAGTTGATTCCGGCTACAGCCGGAGAAATCAAGCAATATGAGTATGGCATTCGATTTGCCGGAAGAGGCAGTTCTATTATAGGTGACCTGAATGCGAAAATGGCAGACTTTAAAATGTCAATTGATTTAAGGGGTAAGAAGCCAGAGCAGGCAAGGGAAGATCTGGCGCGATATATAGATCAGGCAATTCTGCTGAGGGTGAATGAGGTACGTATTTTGCATGGTAAAGGAAATGGCATTTTAAGAACCGTAGTCCGTGAGTATTTAAATGATACCCCTGAAGTGACAAGAATAGAGGATGAAGCTCTTGAACGTGGCGGGCATGGAATCACATTGGTTTATTTGCGATAAACTTATCAATAAGTTACCTGTTTAAGAAGCTAAAAATCCCCGAAGTATGGATTTAACACATCTGATGAAAAAGAAAATTTCAAAAAATACAATTAAAAACCTCTTAGGGCTACTTTTAGGTGCAATTGGAGGCTATTTATACTACCATTTGGTAGGGTGTAAAAGCGGCCATTGTGCCATAACATCTAATTTTTCATTGAGCATTCTTTGGGGAGCCATAATGGGTTATTTACTTTTTGGGCTATATACCATAAAAGAAAAGTCAAAAGAAATAGGTATAACTGATTAATCCTACTTCTTTTTTCTTTTCGCAACCAGATCGTATGAATGGTTAATCCATTCAATTAATTGCTGATCACCAACAGTACCATCAATAACAATAGTGTTCCAATGTTGCTTATTCATATGGTATCCCGGTTTTACACAGGCAAAATGTTCCCTTAGTTCGAGGGCGAGGTCTGGATCACACTTCACACAAATGCTGAAGAGGTCTTCCAGATCAGTTAACAGAAACATTTTATCCTTTACTTTAAAAACAAGTGTAGTTTGGTCAAAAGGAAAGCTTTCAGTAACCTCAGGAAGGCTTAAACAATAGTCTCTCAAACTTTCAATGTTCATAATTTTGGATTTAAAAAACAAAAGTACAAACATTTTAAACTTAAGATAGCATTAAAATTGACGACACAACCGGATACTTGAGTGAACGTTAAAGCAACTTAATCAATCAATTGTAAATATAAGAATAGGATTAAAATGGCAGGGAAGACGGCAAGTCACTGAGGTTTTAATTAAAATAGTACCTTTGTGTGCTTTACCGGAAAATAGTCCGGAGATAGGGATATAAGAGAGTTTCATCTAAAACATCAGAAATGTCATTAACAAAAAAAACATCTGACCTCAAAAAGAGGATGCGTGACGCATTGATGGGTGGAGGACAAGTGGCTATTGATAAACAGAAAGCTACGGGAAAAATGACTGCCCGCGAGAGAATCATAGCTTTACTTGATCCAAAGTCTTTTCACGAGTATGACTTATTTGTTGAGCATGCGGGTAAAGATTTTGATATGGGGGACAAATACCTGCCCGGAGATGGAGTTATTACAGGAACAGGAACATTAAATGGGTATCCTGTTTGTATTTATGCTCAGGATTTTACAGTTGCAGGTGGTTCATTAGGCTGGATGCATGCCAAAAAGATCACCAAAATCATGGACCATGCTATGAAGCTTAAGGTTCCAATTATCGGGATCAATGATTCAGGAGGTGCACGAATTCAGGAAGGTGTGAACTCACTAGCCGGTTACGGTGAGATCTTTTACCGTAACACGCAGGCATCAGGAGTCATACCTCAAATTAGTGTAATATTGGGTCCTTGCGCAGGAGGCGCTGTTTACTCTCCTGCTCTTACAGACTTTGTGTTTGTAGTTGATAAAATTTCCAAAATGTTTATTACGGGTCCGGAGGTAATAAAAACCGTATTAGGCGAAGAAATTTCAATGGAAGAACTTGGAGGTGCAAGGGTTCAAAGTGAAATAACCGGGAATGCACATTTCTTTGCTGAAAGCGAACAAGAATGCTTTGAACAGATTAAAACACTGTGTAGTTACATCCCATGGAATAATATCAAGAAAGCCGAAGCATTTCCCAAAAAACCACCCAGAACTCGTACCTATAACATTGATGCTATATTCCCGACTAATCCACGCCAACCTTACGATGTAAAAGATATTATCAGGGCAATTGTTGATGATTCTGAATTTTTTGAAGTTCAGACTATGTTTGCCGCTAATATAGTTATTGGTTTTGCAAGATTAAATGGACATACCGTTGGATTTGTAGCTAATCAGCCTTTAGTACTGGCAGGTGTATTAGACGTTGATTCGTCTGATAAAGCTGCAAGGTTTATCAGGTATTGCGATGCATTTAATGTCCCGTTAGTAACGTTGGTTGACTTGCCGGGTTACCTGCCGGGTGTTGATCAGGAACACGCCGGTGTAATCAGGCATGGTGCAAAAATATTGTACGCTTTTTCGGAAGCAACTGTCCCTAAGATGACGGTGATTCTCCGTAAAGCTTATGGAGGTGGTTATATTGCAATGTGCTCAAGTCATTTAAGAGCTGACTTTGTTTTTGCATGGCCTTCAGCAGAGATAGCTGTAATGGGGCCTGAAGGAGCTGCAAATATTATTTTCAGAAATGAAATAAAGAATGCAGAAAATCCCGAAGAAATGAGAAAACAAAAGATCAAAGAATATAAAGATAAGTTTGCTAATCCTTACGTTGCTGCTGCATATGGCTATGTTGACGCTGTTATTGAACCCGCTGAAACAAGGAGTATGCTGATTCATGCACTCTCTATTTCTATTGATAAGGTTGAAGTCAGGCCTGATAAAAAACATGGAATTCCACCATTTTAATTATAGTTTGTATGGAAGAAATTAACAAATCGCAAGAATTAAAAACGATCATTATTGATAACGTCAAGTATAAAACCAGACTTACTAAAAAATATCTGGAGAGAGTACCTTATGTGTCTTCTAACCCTCACAATATTATTTCACATATCCCGGGTACTGTTGTAAAAGTAACCGTAAAGGAAGGTGATATTGTAAAAAAGGGTTCTAAATTACTTGAAGTTGACGCAATGAAGATGATCAGTAGTATTTACTCACCGATGGAAGGAAAAGTACTTAAAATCCATATTAAAGATGGCGACCTGGTTCCTAAAGGACGTTTGCTGATTGAATTGGAATAGGATGAGTTCATGTTGAACTTTTATAGTAAAAGCTTGCCGGAAATTAAGATATAGGTCTTTATATTCCGGCAAGTTTTTATCGTATTCTTGTGTTAGAGTATTCCTTATTTGAGTGAATCAGAATACCCTTCAATTATAATCTTGGGCAGTCTCTATTTCTCTCTTCTTCGTTTTATACTTCTATTCTTCAGTATCTGATTCTCTTCGGCATCTGATAATTCTCTTCTCTGGTTGATAATTCTCTTCACTTAAGAATATATCTTTGGCTTGTACTATTTTTTGAATTCTTTATTATTCGTATCAATATAATCAAGGATTTCATCGCATCCTTTACCATTAACTGATGAAGTAATAAAGAATCGGGGCAGCTCTTCCCAATACTCAGAAAGCTTTTGTGATATTGCAGCAACGCTTGATGCAAGTTTATTTAAAGTAAGCTTATCCGTTTTAGTCAATACTACTGAGAAGGGTAACTGGTTTTTCCCAAACCAGTTGATCATCGTTATATCAGATTCTTTGAGTTCAATTCGACTATCGATCAGGATAAAGGTAGTAATAAGATTACGTCTTTTCGTAAGATAATCCCTTATCATCTTTTCCCATTTTTCACTTTCTTTCTTTGATAACTTTGCATAGCCATAACCAGGTAAATCGACTAAGAACCATTCATCATTGACAATAAAATGATTAATCAAACGGGTTTTACCGGGAGTAGATGATACCTTAGCAAGGTTCTTTCGGCTAAGAAGCTGATTAATCAGTGAAGATTTCCCTACATTAGAACGGCCAATAAAAGCATACTCTGGTTGCTCAGTCTGAGGGCACTTTCGATAATCAGTATTGCTGACTAAAAATTCAGCTTTTTTTATGAGCATAATGGGTTATTGAGGTATTGACAAATGGCGTTCTATCTTTATTCCAAATATATCAGCTATTGTTATTAATATCCCTGATTCTTCAACTTGCCCAAATTCTTCATTAATAGATGTACCAAAAAACTTCATGGTAGAGGAAAGGTTCATGTATGCATTGACTAATGGAGGAATAGATTCACCATACGACCTGACCTTTTGAATCAGTATTTTGTAATCCTTTTCATATACTCCATTAGGGAAACTCTCTTCCAATTCTTTAATATCAGAATCTAATGGTAAAGATACATGTGGCAGAACCAGGTTTTCCTTATCACCAAAATACTGATGCATAAAGTATAGGATAAGATCCCTTGCATGCTTATTGAAAGAAGGATACATGGTAATTTTACCGAAATAGTATCTTGCATCAGGGTTTTGAATAATAACAGCCCCTAAGCCATCCCATATATTATCAAGTGAGTACAATCCTTTCCTGATATTATTAGTTGGTTGGTAATTAGGTTGAACAAAAGATCGACCTAATTCGATTGTATATGGAAGGTACTCCTTCTTGAACAAATCTGAATATTTAAACAAATCAAACGTGGGTGTATGAAATTCACCCTTATCATCCGCTATTAAGTCTTTACAATGTAAATATCTATAGCCACCGATAATTTCTTTATCAGCAGGGTTCCAGACAATCAGTTGGTGAAAAGGATTTATGCCCATGTCAAATTCATCAATGTCATAACTCTTTCCTGTTCCTCCTCCGGCATCTCTGAAGGTAATTTCCCTTAATCGACCAATTTCAAGAGTAACATTTGGGGAATTATTGAAATCCACAACATAAATAAGGTTATTCCCTGCATTAGTTTTACGAATCAATTTATCAGGTGTCAATTCCTGTTCTATAATTTCTCGTGAAATGGGAGGTATAATATTTTCCATAAAATGTATCAATCAATTGTTGTTGAAAAATCAGTATCAATATTTTTTTCTAAATTATATACATGCTTACGAAGCAATGAAGCCCATGACTTATCACTGCGACTTTTGTTAAATGTAGAAACCGGAATGGGTTTACCAAAAGATATAACAATATCTTTGTTATCCTGTTTGAACATCTCATCAACAAGGTAAAGCATTTCTATATTGACCTTTATGCGAAGCCGTTTACGTAAATTAGCAAGATTATAAAAAAAATTGGAATTCCGTCCACTTATGTGAACAGGCATAATGTCTCTGCCAAATTTTCGTGCTTTTGAAAGAAATGTTTTCTTCCATTCAAGATCATATATTTTATTGCCTGACTTGCGTGAACACAAACCTGACGGGAAAAATATAACCACCTTATCAGATGAAAAAGTCTGATCAAGAATGGCAATGTTTTCAGCATTGGAACCATGCTTATTAATTGGGATGAAGAGAGCCTTAAGATTTTCAACATGCATCAGAAAATCATTTGCAGTCATGGCAATTTTTGAATTAATCTTTCCTATTACTAACATGAGCGCCATCCCATCCAAACCACCTAAAGGATGATTAGAAACCACAACATAAGGTTTGTCAGGTAAAAAATTTGATTCACCTAATACTTTAATATTTACGTTAAAGCCCTTTAAAACAGCTTCCAAAAATTCAATTCCTGCTTTATCACGGTTTTTGGAAATGATACTGTTTAGCCAATCCTGATGGAGTATTCTCTTTAGATATCTTTCAATAAATCCGGGAAGTAGTTTTAACAGACGAGGATTTTTCCCTGCTATTACTTTATCTACATCTATAAGTTTAGGATCCTGTGTTTTTTCTTGTCGATTGTCATCCATACTGCTACTAACAGAAAGTCTTTAATATTTCACAAAATTAACTAATTCCTCCAATTTATGGTCTTGAAATATTCACCACTTCTGTTGTTAACTCCTAAATAATAAAGGCAAGCTATTTAATTGATTGTTTATCAATTGATTATCAAATACATGACACCATAAATCAGTAAATTAAGAGAAAAGTTATTAACAATAGTGGGAAAAAGTGGAGAAAAGTGGCTATTATGTATTATATTTACACCATTAAATCTCATTATATAAGATATTGAAAATGATAGGGGTTCACGAATGTAAAGTTGATAATAAGGGTAGGATCATGGTACCGACTGCCTTGAAGTGTCAACTAGAACCCAATATAACAGAGGGGTTTATCATCAAAAGGAGTATTTTTCAGCAATGTTTAGAGATATACCCTCGCTCAGAATGGGATGAAGCAATAAAAGGAATTAATAAATTAAACCGGTTTGTTAAAAAAAACAATGATTTTATAAGAGTATTTATGGCAGGAGTACGTGAAGTAGAACTTGATGGAACGGGCAGGCTGCTCATTCCACGTGAACTAACTGCATTTGCCGGTATCAATAAAGATGTAGTCCTTGCTTCAGCAGTGAATATTATTGAAGTTTGGGATAAAGAGAAGTATGAATTAAAAATCACCGAAGATCAGGAGAACTTTTCTGAATTAGCTGAAGAGGTGATGGGACAATTTAGTTAACATTTATGTATCATCGACCAGTACTATTAGAGGAAACAATTGAACATCTGGCTATTAAGCCGGAAGGTATCTATGTTGATGTTACTTTTGGAGGAGGAGGCCATTCAAGAGCGATTCTTGAAAAGCTTACCACAGGCAGATTAATAGGTTTTGATCAGGATAAAGATGCCCTTAATAATACGATCGATGATCCCAGGTTTCTGCTTATTAATCAGAATTTCAGGCACCTGACAAATTTCCTTCGATTTTATAAAGCTTTACCTGTTGATGGGATATTGGCTGACTTAGGTGTTTCATCCCATCAGATAGATAATCCTGAAAGAGGATTTTCAACAAGATTTGATTCTGATTTAGATTTGAGGATGAACCAAAGTGCCGGCATTACAGCCCGGCAAGTAATCAATCAGTATAATGTTGATGATTTGAAAAGAGTATTCAAACAATACGGTGAATTCGATAATGCTTATAAGATAGCTCAGGCACTCATCAGCAGTAGAAGTGAGAAGGAAATAGCAACTACTGCACAATTAAAGGAAGTACTCAATCAATACGCAGAAAGAGGACGTGAAAACAAGTTCTTTGCCCGAATATTTCAAGCCTTAAGGATTGAGGTAAATAATGAAATGGAAATTCTGAAAGAGTTCCTGCTACAGTCTGTCAATGTTATTAAACCAGGTGGAAGGTTAGTAGTTATTTCCTATCATTCCCTGGAAGACAGGTTGGTAAAGAATTTTATGAAAGCAGGGAATTTTGATGCTGATATCAAAAAAGACTTTTACGGGAATATTATGGCACCATATAAACCAATAACCAGGAAGCCAATTATTCCAAGTGACCCTGAATTAGAAGAAAATCCCAGATCAAGAAGCGCAAAGTTACGCGTTGCAGAAAGGAATGACGATGACAGAGGCTAAAAACACTTTAAACAAGCCGAAAGAGCCAAAGGATAAGAAAACTTCTAATTCTAAAAGAAGGTTTAAAAAAATCATACAGTTTAATCAGAACGTATCAATAGGGAAATCATTAGCAGGCATATTAGACGGGAGTTTCCTTACCCGTAATAATCTTCTGAAACAGATTCCCTTTATTCTGTTTATTACTTTTTTGGGTATATTCTACATCGCTAATTCATATAATGCTGAAAAGACGATTATTGAAATTTCAAAAACCAAAAAGCAACTGGAAGAATTAAGATATGAATATATAACTACTAAATCGAATTTAATGTTTCTCAGCAAGCAATCAGAGGTTGCTTATCGTTTAGCTTCACATGAAGTAAAGGAATCTATTGTGCCACCGGTTAAATTAACATTCAATTCTGATAAGAAATGAGTGACCAAAGAAATGACATATTAAGGAAGGTTTACATAGTGTACTTTTTTGTTGCACTCCTTGGATGTGCAATTATTGGAAAAGCTATATACATTCAGGTGTTTGAGGGGGAAATGTGGCGTGAACAGGGCAAAGTAATGAATTTGAAGGTTGAAAAAGTCAATGCTGTCAGAGGTAATATTTTATCAAGCGATGGTACTTTATTGGCAGCGAGCGTTCCTTTATTTAATTTACGAATGGATGCAGGCAATACTCATTATAATGATGAATACTTTTATGACCATGTAGATTCATTGGCATATTGCCTTGCTAATCTATTTAAAGACAAGTCTAAACAAGATTATAAGCAAACACTTGTCAAAGCCCGAAAAAACAATAACAGATATCTTTTACTCCAAAGAAACATCACGTATGCTCAATTGAAAAAAGTGCGCAAGTTTCCGATTTTCCGTAATGGCAAATATAAAGGTGGTATTATAGCTGAACCCAAAAGCAAGAGGGTTCTACCCTATCAGTGGTTAGCTTTCCGCACAATCGGATGGGATAAAGAAGGAGCAGATAATGATGTAGGACTTGAAGGCGCCTATGGTAATATTCTGGAAGGAGAAAGTGGAAGTAGGCTGGTACAACGAATAGGTAATGGTGCATGGCGACCCATTAATGAAGAAAACGAAATTGAGCCTCGCAATGGTCATGATATTATAACCTCAATTGACATTAATATTCAGGATGTTGCTGAAGATGCATTAAAGCGTCAGTTGATTGAAAATGAAGCAGATCATGGTTGTGCTATACTCATGGAGGTTAAAACCGGCTTTATAGTTGCCATTGCTAATTTGGGTAAGAATGAACTGGGTGAATATGAAGAAACCTATAACTATGCTATTGGTGAAAGTTCCGAACCGGGTTCAACATTTAAACTTGCTTCCTTATTATCAGCTCTCGATGAAGGTTTGATTGATTTGAAAGATACGGTTAATACTGAAGGTGGCGCTACAAGATTTGCCAACAGGATCATGCGTGATTCGCACAAGGGAGGATATGGCAGAATAAGTATAGCCAGGGCATTTGAGCTTTCTTCAAACGTTGGGATATCCAAAGCTATCTACAAAGCATTCAAACACAATCCCCAAAAGCTGATCGACAAATTGTACGATATGAGGCTTAACCAAACGCTGGGTCTGGATATTCCAGGGGAAGGCAAACCCAAGATTAGAAATACAAAAGACAAGTATTGGTCAAAAGTTTCACTTCCATGGATGTCAATCGGGTATGAAGTAGCAATTACTCCGATGCAAACGCTTGCTTTTTATAATGCAGTTGCCAATAATGGTCAATTAGTAAAACCTCAGTTTATTAAAGAAGTGCGAATGGGAGGTTTGATAACTCAAAAGTTTGAGCCTGTAATCCTTAAAGAAAAAATTGTAAAAAACCAGAGTTCGATTGACCAGGTAAAAAAACTACTGGAAAATGTAGTTGAAAAAGGCACGGGGGCAAATCTCAGGAACTCTGTTTATAAAATTGCAGGGAAAACAGGAACTGCTCAGATTGCTCAGAATAATGGAGGTTACAATAAGTCAAACTATAAAGCTTCATTTGTAGGCTATTTCCCTGCTGATGATCCAAAATATTCCTGCATTGTTGTAATTAATAACCCTCGCAAGGGAGTATATTATGGTGGTTCTATTGCCGGGCCTGTTTTTAAAGAGATCGCAGATAAAGTATATGCAACCCGATTAAATCCGGATAGCAATGAGCTAGACAGTATCCCTAAATATATGCCCACTCAGTTAGCAGGGTTAAGTTACGATATTGAATATCTTTTAAAGCAATTTGGTGTAAAATGGCAAAAGACTTCTAATTCAGAATACGAAAAATTTGAAGATTCCTGCCAAATGATCACGCCTTTACTACCATTGGATGATAAGATGCCTGAAGTGACAGGTATGGGTGCAAGAGATGCAGTTTATTTACTTGAGTCATCAGGCGTTTTAGTTAAAGTAATCGGTAAAGGGAAAGTTAAAAAACAATCTATTCTTCCCGGTACGAATGTTAAGAAAGGCACTAAATGTATTATTGAATTGGGATAAGCTATTATGAGACCACTAAAAGACATACTGTATAAATGCCATATAATCCGGTTCATCGGAAATAATGACATACCCATTGAAGGTATTACTTTTGATTCACGCAACACTACAAAAAATTCGGTTTTTATAGCTATTAAAGGCACAGTGACTGATGGGCACAAGTACATTGAACAGGTAATTGAAAAGGGAATAGCTGCAATTGTTTGCGAAGAGTTACCTGAAAAAATCAATAGTGAGGTTTGTTATGTTCTGGTGAACAATACAAGCGAAACACTCGGGATAATGGCTTGTAATTTCTATGATAACCCTTCGGGCAAACTTAAACTAGTTGGTATAACAGGTACTAATGGCAAAACAACAACAGTAACCTTACTTTACAACATCTTCAGGTTACTGGGTTATAAAGCGGGATTAATTTCAACAGTTCGCAACTGTGTTAATGAGCATATTTTCCCATCAACTCATACTACACCTGATCCTATAGAAATTAATAACCTTTTATCAGAAATGTGCGATGAGGGCTGTGAATATTGTTTTATGGAAGTGAGTTCACACGCCATAGTTCAGAACAGGATTACCGGATTACAATTTACAGGAGGGATATTTAGCAATATTACCCATGACCATCTGGACTTCCATAAAACTTTTGATGCATACATTCAGGCTAAAAAGATGTTCTTTGATTCACTACAAAGTGATGCCTTTGCACTTGTGAATATTGATGATAAAAATGGAAGGGTAATGATTCAGAATACAAGGGCAACAATCAAAACAATGGCAATTAAAAAAGAAGCTGATTTTAATTGCAGGATCCTTGAAAATCAATTTGACGGACTATTACTCAATATTAACGGAAAAGATGTCGTAAGCCACTTGGTTGGAACATTCAATGCCTATAATCTACTTGCGATATTTGGTGCAACTATTCTGTTAGGAGTTGATGAAGATGAAGCTTTAATAGCATTGAGTAAGCTTGTAGCAGTAGATGGACGGTTCGAATACTTTAAATCACCCGACGGAGCTATTGGAATTGTAGATTATGCACATACTCCTGATGCTCTGAAAAATGTAATTGATACAATAAATGCCATTCGTATTGGTACAGGAAAACTAATAACTGTTGTAGGGGCAGGTGGTGACCGCGACAAAACGAAAAGACCTGTCATGGCAAAAATAGCTTCTACAGGTAGTGAGATGTTGATTCTGACATCTGACAATCCGAGAAGCGAGAATCCTGAAGAAATCATCAACCAGATGTATGAAGGGATTCCTATTGAAAGAAAGAGAAAATGCTTACTAATCAGTGATCGCCGGCAAGCTATTAAAACTGCTTGTAGCCTTGCAGTAAAAGATGATGTAATATTAATTGCAGGGAAAGGGCATGAAACTTACCAGGAAATTAAAGGAGTTAAACATCATTTTGATGATAGAGAAATATTACAGGAGTTCTTTTTAAGCGATAACATACATAAATAACAAAGCCATGCTATACTATCTCTTTACATTTCTTGATAAGGCATACGACATTCCAGGTGCAGGTGTCTTTCAGTATATTTCGTTCAGGGCAGCTATGGCGATAATAACGTCACTTACCATCTCTCTCCTCTTTGGCAAGTCACTTATTAAACTCCTTAATAAGAAACAAGTGGGGGAAACAGTACGTGACCTGGGCCTTGAAGGGCAAAAAGAGAAACAAGGAACACCCACAATGGGTGGGCTTATTATTCTTGGAGCTATTATTATTCCGACACTGCTCTTTGCAAAGTTGAATAATGTATACATTCTTCTGATTCTGTTTACTACAATCTGGCTTGGATTTATTGGATTCCTTGATGATTATATAAAAGTATTTCGTCATGATAAAAAAGGATTAGCAGCCAAATCAAAAATAATAGGTCAGGTTATTATCGGATTAATAGTTGCTCTTGTATTATATTTCAATAATTCAGTTGTTATCAGAGAGAAAATCAAGGAAACCAGTTCCCGATCAACCACCACAACAATTAGTGAGTTTGAAAGAATTCCAGATCATACTAAACGATTTGCAGGTAAAGCTGTCAAGTCCACTAAAACTACTATTCCGTTTGTAAAGAATAATGAGTTTGATTATGCAGTTTTGCTTAGGCCATTTGGCAAAGAAGCTTCAAAATATGCTTACTTGATATTTATACCCATCGTAATATTTATTATTACTGCAATTTCAAATGGAGCTAATCTTACGGATGGAATTGATGGACTAGCCACAGGTACTTCAGCTATAATAGGAGTCACACTTGGCCTTCTGGCCTGGGTATCAGGTAATATCGTGTTTTCTGATTATCTGAATATCATGTACCTGCCTAACACTGGTGAACTTGCTATATTTATCAGCGCTTTTGTCGGAGCATGCACAGGTTTTTTATGGTATAATACGTATCCGGCGCAGGTATTTATGGGTGATACAGGATCACTGGCTATCGGGGGTATTATTGCTACGTTAGCCATTATGATCAGAAAAGAATTTCTTTTACCTATTTTATGCGGAATATTTATTGCAGAGAATCTATCTGTTATAATCCAGGTAACATATTTTAAGTACACAAAAAGAAGATATGGTGTTGGTAAAAGGGTATTTCTTATGTCCCCTTTACATCATCATTATCAAATGCGTGGATACTCAGAACCTAAGATAGTTCAACGATTTTTTATTGTTGGTATCATGTTAGCAGTATTTACAATCATTACTTTAAAAATCAGATAGACGATGTTGAAAGAGGCAAAAACCCTAAAACAGGGAACAGGCGAAAGCACAAAATTGACCAGTTCAAGCAAAATGCTTGTCATAATAAACCAAGTAATACTGCCATTAATATGAGCTCTGAAGACTATTTTTTGACCCTGGAAGAATTAACATCCAACAGCACCTATAACATGCATAACTCAATGGCTGCAAGTATTTCTGGTAATCTTGTCGGATTAAGGAAAGAATCTGTAAAACAGTGTCTTTCGGAATTTCAGAATGTTGAACACCGACTAGAGTTTGTAGCTAATATCCATAGTGTTGAATTTATTAATGACTCGAAAGCAATAAATATCAATTCAGCTTGGTATGCCCTTGAAAATGCAAATAAACCAGTTATCTGGATAGCCGGTGGCATTGACAAAGGAAATGACTATTCAAGAATATTGGACTTGGTTAAAGCGAAAGTTAAAGCTATAGTATGCCTTGGATTAAATAATGATAGAATCATCAAGTATTTCAGTGATGTCATAAGTGATATTTATGAAACATCCTCTATGGAGGAAGCTGTAGCTACAGCAAACTCCATTGCAAAAAAAGGTGATCAGGTATTATTAGCTCCTGCTTGTGCAAGTTTCGATCTTTTTGAAAATTACAAGGACAGGGGCCGTAAGTTTAAAGAGGTCGTAAACAATCTATAAAACTATTTGATGATGAGTCCATTACTGAAAAATATTAAGGGTGATAAGGTGATATGGGTGGTGGTTGCACTCCTCTCTATATTTTCAGTATTAGCAGTATACAGCTCAACAGGTACATTGGCTTACAGATATCAATCAGGAAATACGGAATATTACCTCATCAAACATTTTGGAATCTTAATACTCGGTTTGGTCCTGATGTTTCTTGCGCACCTGGTACCTTATAAATACTATGCCCGCATTTCACAGCTGGCAATCTATTTATGTATACCATTACTGTTATATACATTCCTTTTTGGAACAAACCTGAATGAAGCCAGTCGATGGTATACTCTGCCTTTAATAAATATAACATTCCAGCCATCCGATCTTGCCAAATTGGCACTTATCATTTACGTTGCACGTTTGCTTGCAAAGAAGCAGGAAGATGTTGAAGATTTCAGAAAAGGGTTTATAGCCATCATGATACCCGTGATGGTCATAACTTTGTTGATATTACCGGCTAACCTTTCAACTGCTGCTATGATTTTTACCACTTGCCTGGTTTTGATGTTTGTTGGCAGGGTTCGCTTTAAATATATTATGATCCTTGTTGGTTTGGGTATTGCTAGCTTTGGTTTACTGATCCTCATAGCCGTGAATTCACCTAAAGTAAATGGAAGATTCGGCACCTGGCAAAATAGAATTGAAAGTTTTACTAGTGGTGATAGCGATGCCAATTACCAGGTTGAGCAAGCAAAAATAGCCATTGCCAATGGTGGCGTTTTTGGTAAAATGCCTGGCAACTCTGTTCAGAAGAATTTCCTTCCTCACCCATACTCTGATTTTATCTTTGCTATTATTATTGAAGAATATGGATTAATGGGAGGATCACTGGTTGTTTTATTATATCTGATATTACTTTTCAGGGCAATTAAAATAGTAATTAAAAGTCCTCGTAATTTTGCAGCGTTCCTCACATTCGGAGTCGCTTTTAGCTTGGTATTTCAAGCAATGGTGAATATGATGGTGGCTGTCAACCTGTTACCAGTTACAGGGCAAACGCTACCGTTAATCAGTATGGGTGGAACATCAATTTGGTTTACAAGTATCTCAATAGGCATAATACTAAGTGTAAGCCGTGAAATTGAAGCTGATGAATCAGAAAAAAAAGAAGAAACAAATATTGTAGAAAATGCTGTCGACTAATTTAAAAGTTATTATCAGTGGTGGTGGAACAGGGGGGCATATCTTCCCTGCAATCGCTATTGCAGATGCTTTAAAGGAGCAGGACCCGAAAGTTGAAATACTCTTTGTTGGTGCCGAGGGCCGTATGGAAATGGAGAAAGTTCCTGCTGCAGGATACCAAATCAAAGGACTTTGGATAAGTGGACTACAACGAAGTTTAACCGTTAAAAATTTATCTTTCCCTTTTAAAGTGATTCATAGCACAATAAAGGCCCGAAAGATCATCAGTGAATTTAAACCTGATGCTGTTGTAGGTGTTGGTGGTTATGCAAGCGGCCCTACTGTTAGGGCAGCAGCTTCCATGAGGATTCCTACTATTCTCCAGGAACAAAATTCCTATCCGGGAATCACCAATAAACTTTTATCACATAAAGCTGATTTTATTTGTGTTGCCTACCCCGGAATGGAAAAATACTTCCCTAAAGAAAAGATAGTGCTGACAGGTAACCCTGTTAGAAAAGATATCAGAGCGGTCAATGTAACCAAAAAGTCTGCCTGTGAATTCTTTGGCCTTGATGATTCGAGGCCGGTAATTCTATCAGTTGGGGGAAGCCTGGGTGCACGTACTTTGAACAGTAGCATACTTTCAGGGCTTGATGAAATCAATAAGGCTGGCATTCAACTGATCTGGCAAACCGGTAAAGCTTTCGCCGAAACATCTGCAAATGCAATAGAGAGTAAAAGGTTAAAGGGAGTATATTGTAACCCGTTTATAAACAGGATGGACTTAGCTTATGCTGCTGCTGATGTTGTTATTTCACGCGCAGGTGCCATAGCAATTTCTGAACTCTGTTTAACAGCTAAACCATGTATTCTGGTCCCCTCCCCGAACGTAGCGGAGGATCATCAGACCCATAACGCCATGTCGCTGGTTACATCAGAAGCTGCAATTATGGTTACTGACGCATCAGCTAATGAGACCCTGGTGTCTGTTGCCATCAAGTTATCGAATGATAAAAATCAGCAAAATAAATTATCGGCCAATATTTTGAAACTTGCTCATCCTAATGCAGCAAGTGATATTGCCAACATCATCATGAATTGTATCAAACAGAAAAAAAACGCATGACTGTAAATGTTGAATCGTTGAAAAAAGTTTACTTCCTGGGAATTGGGGGTATAGGTATGAGTGCCTTAGCCCGCTATTTAAACTCAGCGAAGGTTCAGGTTCACGGTTATGACAGAACTCCCACTACTTTGACCAGCCAACTTGAAAAAGAAGGCATTTCCATACACTTTTCTGATCTGCCGGAATTGCTTACCGATGATTTTGACATCGTGGTATATACGCCTGCAATTCCAGAGTCGCTTGCTGAATACAGAAAAGCGGTTAAGATGAATATTCCCATGATGAAGCGGTCTGAATTATTGGGACTACTGACAAAGAGTAATAAAACATTAGCAGTAGCAGGAACACATGGCAAAACCACTGTTTCCTCTATGCTTGCTCATATTCTATATTCATCATCACAGGGATGTACAGCATTTTTAGGCGGAATTTCAAAAAACTATGATTCAAATCTTCTGATTAATCATTCAAGCCATTATATGGTAACTGAAGCAGACGAATTTGACCGTTCCTTCTTAAGACTATATCCATGGTTGGCCATAATCACTTCTGCAGATGCTGACCATCTTGATATTTATCAGAATCACGAGACCCTTTTGCAGGCATTTGCTGAGTTCACCTCACATATTTCGACTGATGGATATCTGTTAATAAAGCAGGGAATTGAGTTACCTTTTACAACATCAATTAACCATATTTATACCTATTCTATTACAGAAGAGGCTGATTTTGCTATTGAAAATTTATTACTAATAAACGGTAAGTATTCCTTCACATTACTGACACCTGAAGGGGCAATTGAAGGATTCAATCCAATCCTTCCGGGACTCTTTAATGTTGAGAACTGTATTGCTGCTGCCGCAGCAGCCTGGCTTAGTGGGACAAAACCGTTAGATATCATCAAAGGTATCAATACATTCTTGGGCGTAAAACGTCGCTTTGATCACCGGGTAATAAAACCTGACTTTTTGTATATTGATGATTATGCGCACCATCCTGAAGAGCTTAAAGCCTGCATTACTTCAGTACGCAAGCTATATCCGGGAAAGAAGATTACAGGTATTTTTCAACCTCATCTATATACACGTACCCGTGATTTCGCTGAAGGATTCGCTTCAAGTCTTTCATTACTTGATCAGCTTATCCTTCTTGACATTTATCCGGCCCGTGAAAAGCCTATTGCAGGAGTAACGTCGCAAATGCTTCTGGATATGACCCCTATTGATAACAAGATGTTGTTGTCGAAAGAACAAGCAATAGCATATATTAAAAACCATAAACCGGATATACTTTTAACATTAGGTGCAGGAGATATAGACAAATTAGTAACTGTGATTGAAAAATTATTCATTTAACCAATGGATATACACAAAGAAGTGAGAATCAAAGGAAGGAGTAAAACATGAAAAGAATAATGATTTTATTGGTTTTTGTTTTTCTGGCTTCAGGAATTATCTTCCTCTTTGTATTTGCGAACATCCGTCAAAATGAAGTTATCTGTAAACGTTTTGAAATTGAAATAGATTACAATAAAGCGCAACCCCTGATCAACAAATCAACCATCAAAAGGCAAATAACAAAAGCAGAGATACGGATAAAAGGTCAACCTGTTTCAACCATTAAAATCAAGAGTTTACAAAAGCTTCTGAATAAGAATCCTTATATAAAAAAAGCCACTGTATCTATTGGTGTCGATGGAATAATAACAGCTCATATTTTACAAAGGGATCCACTGGTAAGAGTAATTGACTATAATTACAATGAATGCCTGATTGATCATGATGGATATATGATGCCTGTAAACGCAGACTTCCCAGTCAGGCTGGTGTTGGCGAACGGTAATATTAAAAAAATAAATACTAATAATATAAACAGGTTTGATAAGCATAATCGTCCAATGCTACAATCTGAGCTCAGTAAAATATACAAAACGGCACTGGCACTGGAGGATGATTCGTTAACATCAGCACTGGTTGAACAAATCTATTTAAACCAGGATAATGAACTAGAGTTAATTCCTAAAATTGGAGATCAGTCTATCTTGATAGGAGATACTACAGGTTTAGATGATAAACTGGAAAGACTTAAAATATTTTACACTAAAGGCATGAGAAATGATGCCTGGAATACATATAAAGTGATTAATTTAAAATACCAAAATCAAGTTGTTTGCTCTAAATAATAATAATATGGAACCTTCTGAAATAATCGTCGGGCTTGACATTGGAACCACAAAAATTGCTGCTATTGTGGGCCAGAGAAATGAAAATGGCAAAATTGAAATACTGGGGTTTGGCCATACGGAATCAATTGGAGTTAAAAGAGGTGTAGTAGCTAACATTGAAGATACTGTACAAAGTATTATTGGAGCTGTTAAAGAAGCTGAAACCAGGTCAGAATCCACTATTGTAACTGTAAATGTTGGTATTGCAGGACAACATATAAAAAGTATACAATACCGTGGTTCAGTTATCAGGCCAAACAGTGAAATAGAAATCAGCCAGGAAGATATTGACGGATTAACTGAAAGCATGTATAAGCTGGCCATGAATCCCGGTGAAGAGATTATTGAAGCTATTCCCCAGGAATATTCAGTTGATGGGGAAACGGGCATTAAACAACCTAAAGGGATGTTAGGCCATACACTTGAAGCTAATTTCCATATCATTACAGGACAAACTATTGCAGCTCGTAACATTTGTAAATGTGTTAAAAAAGCAAACCTGAACATTGATTCCTTGTTGATGGAACCACTCGCATCTGCCGAGGCCGTTTTAAGTGAGGAAGAAAAAGAAGCAGGTGTAGCATTAGTTGACATTGGCGGAGGAACAACTGACATAGCTATCTTCCAGGATGGTATCATCAGGCATACTGCTGTTATTCCGTTTGGAGGTGATATCATAACAGAAGACATTAAAGAAGGTTGTAGCATTATTAAAAAGCATGCTGAAGACCTTAAGGTAAAATTCGGTTCAGCTCTTGCCAGTGAAAACCGTGATGAAGAGATTGTAGCAATACCCGGCTTACGTGGCAGGCCACCTAAGGAAATTACCCTGAAAAATCTTGCAAGTATCATTCAGGCCCGAATGGAAGAAATTATTGAACATATCCTGTTTGAAATAAAGAGCTCCGGATACGAGAAAAAGCTCATTGCAGGTATCGTTCTGACCGGTGGAGGAGCAATGCTCAAGCACATCACACAGCTTACTGAATTCATTACAGGTATGGATACCCGTATTGGCTATCCGAATGAACATTTGGCACCGGGAGTACCTGAGGAAATGGCAAGCCCGATGTATGCAACAGGTATTGGCTTGGTAATCATTGGCCTTCAACGGTTTGAAAAAGAATCCTTGAAAACTGATAAGCCAAAAGAGACTGTCAAAAAGACATCAAAGTCCTTCCTGGATAAGATAAAGAAGTTTTTTGAAGAAGATGGGGTATAAAAGATATTAACAATTAGCCTGTTGATAAATAATTCTAATACCCACTGATAAATGAATATTAACGAGTAAATTTAGGAGATCAAAAAATGCCTGATATGCTAAAATTCGAAATGCCAAAGAATCAATCGTCCATCATAAAAGTAATAGGTGTTGGTGGCGGTGGTAGCAATGCAGTTACCCATATGTTTAAGCAAGGGATCTGTGGAGTAGATTTTATTATCTGCAACACCGACTGCCAGGCACTGGATACAAGTTCTGTTCCAGTAAAGGTACAACTTGGTAACAAAGGCCTTGGTGCAGGTGCTATTCCATCAGTAGGTAAAGATGCTGCTACTGAAAATATTGAACAGATCAGGAAACTACTGGAAAACAACACTAAGATGGTCTTTATTACTGCCGGAATGGGCGGTGGTACCGGTACAGGTGCAGCACCGGTCATTGCATCACTGGCAAAAGAATTAGGAATTCTTACTGTTGGCATTGTAACTATTCCATTTTCGTTCGAAGGCAGGAAACGTGCGCAACAAGCTATTGCAGGTGTGGAAGAACTGAAAAAATCAGTTGATACGCTCCTTATTATCTGCAATGACAAACTTCGTGAGTTGGAAGGCGATCTCAAACTTTCAGAAGCTTTCAGCAAGGCTGATAATATACTCACTGTGGCCGCTAAAGGTATCGCTGAAATAATAACCGTTACAGGTTATATCAACGTCGACTTTGAAGATGTTAAAACGGTTATGAAGGACAGTGGTAAAGCTATCATGGGTTCAGGCATGGCCAGTGGCGAAAACCGCGCACTTGAAGCTGTTCAAATGGCAATGACTTCACCGCTTTTGGATGATGCTAACATAAAAGGTGCCAGTAACATACTCCTTTATATTTCATCAGGAAGTGAAGAAATTACGCTTGATGAAGTGATGGAAATTACTGATTATATTCAACATGAAGCCGGTTCAGGAGCTGACATTATATGGGGTAATGGCACGGATGAAGCCTTAGGTGAAAAAATCAGCCTGACCCTTATTGCTACGGGCTTTGATTCAAAAAATAAAGCCCCTGAAGATATAGATAAGATTGTTCACGTACTTAATGAAAAAAGGGAAACGAAGGAAACTGCTAAAGAAGCTCACCCTAATGTTGAAGAAATTCACCTGGTTCACCCTAAAGTTGACGAAAAACCCAGAGACAATAATCAAGCCATTGATGCTCAAAGACTTTTTACCTTTGAAATCAACAACAATAGCTCAGCTAATGCTACATCGTCACCTACTCAGGTGAAGAAGTCTGTTTCACCTGTTGCCGAAAAAACAAACCAACCGGGATTTGAATTCCTTAAAACTTTTAAAACATCCAACAACAATAACCTTGAATCAAAACAAAGTGAAATTGCTGTTGACCGTATGCAAAAGCTCGAACAAATCAGTCTTAAAATTCAGAATCCTGAAAGTCTTGCTGAAATGGAAAGACAACCAGCATATATACGCCGTCATGTTGAATTGCATGAACCATCTGCTTCATCTGAAACAGAAATTTCACGTTATACTCTTTCAAAAAATGATAACGGAGTAGAAATTAAACAAAACAATACGTTTTTACACGATAATGTCGATTAATCATGAGTCTAATTGATCAAATAAACGAGGATATCAAGAAAACAATGCTTGCCCGTGAAAAGGAAAAACTTGAAGCATTAAGAGCAATAAAATCAGCATTGTTATTAGCTCTGACAAGTGAAGGAGCAGAAGGAAAGATAACTGTAGACTCGGAAATTAAGTTACTTCAAAAGCTTGTTAAACAGCGTAAGGAATCTGCTGATATATACCAGCAGCAAAACAGGCCCGAATTAGCAAACACTGAATTATTCCAAGCTGAGGTTATTTCCACTTACCTTCCATCACAAATGGATGAAGCCGCCCTTAAATCCTTTATTCAGCAACTGATAAAAGACATGGGCGTAACAGGTATTAAAGAGATGGGTAAAGTCATGGCCGCTGCTTCTCAAAAACTGGCAGGTAAGGCTGAAAGTAAAACTATTGCCGGTATTATTAAAGAACTGTTGCAATAAATAGATTCTAAGTATCATGCCTTTGTTTGATTATTAAAGGCACTAAAAATAAAAAGAGCCATCTGAAAAGGTGGCTCTTTTTATTAATAACAATCAGTATTATTCACCAAGCATAAGGCGTTTGAAAGTAGTAACAGTCAAATCTTTGCTTATCTTAGTAAGAAAATCACGAACAGACATTTTATTATCACGAACAAATTCCTGGTTTAAAAGAGTATTTTCTTTATAGAATTTGTTGAGCTTGCCTAATGCAATCTTTTCAATCATTTCTTCAGGTTTGCCTTCCTGACGAGCCTGTTCTTTACCAATTTCTATTTCCCTTTCAATGATGTGAGTAGGAACGTCATCTTTATCAACAGCCACAGGAGCCATTGCAGCAATCTGCATAGCAACTTCATGACCAGCATCAGCCAAGCCATCAACATCAGCCTGGTTCATTCCTAACAAAGTGGCTAAACGGTTTCCCGGGTGGTTGTATGCGAAAACAGAAGAAGCATGAATAGCTTCAAAATGGGCTAATTCCATTTTTTCACCTGTTTTACCAATCATCTCGGTGATATTATCACCAATGTTTCGACCATTTAAATCAAGAGCTTTAAATTCATCAGCGTTTGCCGGTTTATATTCAATAGCCTTTGCCAAAATAGCATGAGTAAAATCAGTGAATCCCTGGTTTTTAGCAACAAAATCAGTTTCACAATTAAGCATGAAAATAGCACCATAATTCTTAGCATCATTAACACCAGCTAAAACAACACCCTCATTGGCGTCTTTATCAGCGCGTTTAGTAGCTAATTTCTGTCCCTTTTTACGGAGATAATCAGTTGCTTTTTCAAAATCACCATCGTTTTCCTGAAGTGCTTTTTTGCAGTCCATCATTCCTGCTCCTGTCATCTGACGGAGTTTGTTAACGTCTGCAGCAGTAATATTTGCCATAAAATGAATCAATTTAATAATTTATAATACTTATTTACGAGGACCACCCGGTTTTTTACCCAAAGGTTTACGGGCTAAAGGTTTGCGGCTTCTAGCTTCACCACCAGCTTCTTCAGCAGGAACGGCTTTCGTTCTCAGGCGTTCAGTACCGGCTATAGTTTCTTCATCCTCATCCTCATCAAGATCATAATTATGACCAGATTTTCCACCTACGGCATCTTCCTTTTCTTCTTCGCGTTTATCACGATCGATTTTGCGTTCTGTTAAACCTTCTTCAATAGCCTGAACCATTTTTGATACAATCAGTGAAATAGATTTTGAAGCATCATCATTAGCAGGAATAGGGAAATCAACCAAATTAGGATCAGAGTTAGTATCAACTATTGCAAAAGTCGGAATGTTAAGTTTACGAGCTTCAGCAATAGCAATATGTTCTTTAATAATATCAACTACAAAAAGAGCAGCCGGTAACCTGCTTAGGTCAGCAATTGAACCAAGGTTCTTTTCAAGTTTAGCACGTTCACGGGCAATTTGTAAGCGCTCACGTTTTGAAATATTATCATAACTTGAACTAGTCATCAAACGATCAATTGACGACATTTTCCGAACAGCTTTACGAATAGTGGCAAAATTAGTAAGCATGCCACCAGGCCAACGTTCCGTAACGTAAGGCATACCAACAGCCTTTACATGTTCAGCAACAATCTCTTTAGCTTGTTTTTTAGTAGCAACAAACAAAACTTTTTTGCCTGATTTGGTAATTTGCTTCATTGCTGCAGCAGCTTCGTCAATCTTAGCAATTGTTTTGTATAAGTCAATGATATGAATGCCATTACGCTCCATGAAAATATAAGGAGCCATGTTAGGATTCCATTTACGTTTTAAATGCCCGAAGTGTGAACCGGCATCCAATAATTCATCAAAAGTTGTTCTTGCCATTTAATTTTTTTGTTATTTGTTTACATTCTGTGAAACTCAATCGCCAGGTAGCTCTTCTTAAGCGGCAAAATGCCAAAGAGATCCGGGCGATTTAGATACTAAACACCAGTTGAGATTAACGTTTGCTGAACTGGAATTTTTTACGAGCCTTCTTCTGACCTGGCTTTTTCCTTTCAACCATACGAGGATCTCTTTTGAGTAGGCCCTTAACCTTAAGAGGAGGACGCATCTCAGGATTGATTTCGCAAAGCGCTTTTGAAATAGCAAGCCGAAGTGCTTCAGCCTGACCAGTAATACCACCGCCATCAAGGTTAGCCTTGATATCATACTTGCCATTTGATTCGGCAATTTCAAGCGATTGTGTTACAACATATTGTAGAGTTCCTGTCGGAAAATATTCTTTATAATCTCTACCGTTAACGGTTATGGTTCCGTTGCCATCTTTCAGATATATGCGAGCTACAGCAGTCTTCCTTCTGCCCAGAGTGTTGATCACTTCCATAACTATTTTATTGAATTTAAATTAATCAATTGAGGTTGCTGAGCCTGATGAGGATGCTCTGTACCCACATAAACTTTAAGATTACGGTAAATGGCATCACCTAATTTATTGGAAGGTAACATACCACGTACTGCATGCTCAATGATGCGCTCAGGATATTTTTGCATCATTTCCCATGGAGTAGCGAATCGTTGTCCACCAGGATAACCGGTATGACGAACGTACACTTTATCACTCATCTTCTTGCCCGTAAGTTTTATCTTTTCGGCATTAATAACAATCACGTAGTCACCACAATCCAGATTAGGAGTGAAATTTGTTTTATATTTCCCTCTGAGGATATTGGCTACCTTGGCCGAGAAACGACCGAGTGTCTGTCCGTCTGCGTCTACCAAAATCCAGTTTTTCTGGATATTGTCAGGAGTGGCTGACAAAGTTTTATAACTTAATGTATCCATTTTGTTAATTTTAACACTTAAACAATAATAATAAAACCGCGCGTATCTGCTTAATTCACGGGCATGAGAACAAACAGACATTCGGTCAGCCCCTTGTTCGGCCTAAGCTTTTTATGCATCCGGTTACGGCCATATTCACAATCCACTTATCCTTAAAAGGGGTGCAAAGGTAGTGGTTAAATTTTAATTTAACAAATTTGTAAACAATAATTTACTCGAAAAGTCTTACAGGGATAAAAATACCCCCCCCCTATTTATTCGCTAAGTTTTAACAGAATAAAAAGATATCCTCTCCCCCTTTTGTACGTTAAGTTTTGCAATAACCAAAATATTCTCTCCTCTTTTGTTCACTATGATTGGAAATAATCAAACTATCCATTCTCCCCTTTTGTTCACTTAAATCTCAACTCTTTTGTTCACTTAAGTCTCAACTGAAATTATCTTTTTCAAAAACAGCTATGAACATTTACACTCTCATTAATCCTCTTCACGCTCAATAGCAATTATCCTTTCAGAGTCAAGATAAAAAAAAGCCTCCCCTCTATTGATTCACTATGTTTTGCCAGGATTAAAAACATCCTCTCCCCCTTTGGTTCACTATGTTCTGCAATAACCAAAATATCCTCCCACCCTTTTATTCCCTGTGTTCTGCAATAATGAAAACATTCTCTCACCCTTTGGTTCCCTGTGTTCTGCAATAATGAGAATATCCTCTCCCCTTTTATTCCCTAAGTTCTGTAATGCCCAAAACATTCTCCCCTCTTTTGTTCACTTAAGTCTTTTAAGGCTAAAAATATCCTTACTTCCTTTAACACCTTCTTCATCAGTAGCTGATATTTCACTATTTTTGCAAATATTTTTAACTGACATGTCAATAATTGTATCCAATATAACAAAGCGTTACGGTACTCAACTTGCTCTTGATGATGTATCCTTTAGTATAGAACCTGGTGAGATAGTTGGATTGTTGGGCCCCAATGGTGCCGGCAAATCTACCCTGATGAAAATCATCACCTGTTTCATTCCCCCAACTTCAGGTGACGTTTCAGTGTATGGCTTTGATATCAGGGAACAATCGCTCGAAGTACGTAAAAAGGTAGGTTACCTGCCTGAAAATAATCCCCTGTACACTGAAATGTACATCAGTGAGTATCTTGGCTTCATTGCCGGGCTTCACGGTATGGGTAAAAATTCATCAAAACGGGTAAATGAAATCATGGAGATAACCGGTTTGAATGCTGAGCGAAGGAAAAAGATCGGGGCACTCTCAAAAGGATATAAACAAAGGGTTGGTTTAGCACAGGCACTTATACATGACCCTGATGTTCTGATTCTTGATGAACCCACTTCAGGACTTGACCCTAACCAGTTGGCAGAAATCCGCAGCCTCATTGTTGAGATCGGTAAATTGAAAACCATAATTCTCTCCACACATATAATGCAGGAAGTAGAAGCTATCTGCAACCGTGCCATTATCATTAATCATGGTAAAACAGTAGCAGATGATTCACCCAGGAACCTGTTGCATTCCATGGGAAGCACGAACAGGGTTCTTGCAGGCTTCGATAAGGATGTTGACATTGCACTTCTTCGTAAAATTGAAGGTGTTAAACAGGTAAACCGGATTGAAACAAACACCTGGATGTTTGAAACTGAAAACAACTTTGACATCAGGCAGCAGATCTTCAAATTTGCTGTTGATCACAACCTTACTGTTCTTTCAATGCAGCAGCAGGAAAGTAAACTTGAAAATGTTTTCCAAAAACTAACTAAAGAATAATTTAGTTAACCCCTCATTTGTAATTATTTATTATTACTTTTGCAGCGCAGTTTGATACTGCGATGGAAAGATTTGATTGATTGCAACCATTTAAAAAAATGCTAAAAGCAATTCCTTGCCTTTGATCAAATCTCCCCTCAACATTTTTATTGATTAATATTAAATCTTTTTTCAATGACCTATTTATTTACATCCGAATCAGTTTCGGAAGGACATCCTGATAAGGTAGCCGATCAAATTTCGGATGCATTACTTGATGAATTTCTCAGGCACGACCCAAATGCAAAAGTTGCCTGTGAAACACTCGTAACTACTGGTCTTACTGTCTGTAGCGGTGAAGTTCTTACTGAGGGTTATGTTGATATTCAGAAAGTTGTTCGACGTACAATTGCTGAAATTGGTTATACTGATAATGATTATCGTTTCGAAAGTGAATCATGTGGAATCATTTCCACTATTCATGAGCAATCTCCTGATATTAGCAGGGGTATTATGCGTGAAGATCCTGAAGACCAGGGAGCAGGTGACCAGGGAATGATGTTTGGTTATGCAACCCGTGATATGGAAAACCTCATGCCAATGCCTATTGAAGTTGCTCATATTTTGTTGCAGAAATTAGCTGCCATACGCAAGGAGGCAAAATTAATGACCTATCTGCGTCCTGATTCTAAATCACAAGTTACTATAGAATATGATAATGACAATAAGCCTATAAGGATTGATACTATTGTTATTTCTACTCAGCATGATGATTTTGCCGATAAATCGTTACCTGAACCCGTCAGGGATAAGATCATGCAGGATCAAATAACTAAAGATATCAGAGAGATATTGATCCCCAGATCTATTGAAGATCAACCTGATTATATTAAAAATCTTTTCAAGGATGATTTTAAGCTTTATGTAAATCCTACCGGCAAGTTCGTTATTGGTGGCCCGCATGGGGATACTGGTTTAACAGGACGTAAGATCATCGTCGACACCTATGGTGGGAAAGGCGCTCATGGTGGTGGTGCTTTCTCAGGTAAGGATGCCTCTAAAGTTGACCGTTCAGCAGCTTATGCAGCAAGGCATATAGCTAAAAATCTTGTTGCTGCCGATGTAGCCGATGAAGTATTGGTACAAGTTGCTTATGCTATCGGTATGGCTAATCCTGTCGGACTCTACGTTCATACTTATAATACCGCCAAAGTTCGTGACAAGAACGGAATAATACTGACCGATGATAAAATTGCTGCTAAAGTAAGTGAAATCTTCGATCTAAGGCCTAACGCCATTATCAACCGTTTTGGTTTACGTAATCCTATTTTCCTACCTACAGCTCAATATGGACATTTTGGTCGCGATCCCCGCACGGTGGAAGTAGAGGTATTTTATCAAAATGGCAATACTTACACCAAAGAAATAGAGGGTATTCAACATACTTATAAAAAAGTTGAACTGTTTGCCTGGGAAAAAACAGACTACATTGATCGTATACGTGAGGCCTTTTCAATTTCGAAATAGCTGTTGAAGGTCTACTGACCACTTATTAGGTGGTTAAGAATCCATCTTATAGGTTAAAGTTATAACCATTTAGAGATAAAAAAATCACATTATAAAGCTCAAAGAAACAATTTATAAAAAGGAAAAAGAATCAACCTTTATAATAAAAAGGTAACATCCTTTAAATCAGCGAAGTCCCGTAAAGCGGGACTTCTTTATTTGTGCGCAAAAGCAAATTTATCCATTTCTGCAAAACAAATGCCTAATGCTTAGTTATCAGCTATTTACATAATATTTTTCTGATGCCATTATGCATATGTTCCTAAAGCGTCGCTAAGCCTTCACTGGCAAGGGTTGTAGAGGTTTTTACATTTTGATATCTCCAAATGCATCGCATAAAAATCATCATCACAGGGAATGGTCAGGAAAAAGTCATTCACGTCAGGGAAATGGAGTTATTAAAATAAATAAGGTCTGACTCATTTCAAGAGCTACTTTTTTGGCAATTTTATGATCAAGTCCGTATACAAGTCTGTGATCAGGTTCGTGAACAAGTCCATGAACAAGTCCATGAGCAAGTCCGTGATCAAGTCCGTAGTGCAATTTCTTGAGCTATTTCGTAATGCAGCATATAAAGTAACTTTAAGTACTGTACTAATTCATCCCTGTTTTCGCGAGAAGCCTCTTACAGGGCAGTTTGATTAAGTTTAATGTTCAGTTCATGTCCAGGCTAAGGTCAATGCTTAAAGGTACGGTATAAATACCGGTTTGGATTGATACTTCGGATTAAAGCTGAAGTCAGGGTTTCAGGGTCAAGGTTATGGTTATGGTTAATGTTCAAGTTCAGTTTCAGGGTTAAGTTAATAGTTCAGGTTCAGGGTTAAGACAATAGTTCAGGACGGTGATGAGATGAAGATCGTGATTCACTTATGGTTAGTGTTATGACTTTTGTTGAGGCTTGAGTTGTAGGTATGGCTAAGAGCCAGACGGGTGATAAACTTTGGTCAGTGTTTCAGTTGGTACAATATGAAATGCCGGGGTCAAGGTAAAAGTTCAGGACGGTGATGAGATGAAGATCGTGATTCACTTATGGTTAGAGTTATGACTTTTGTTGAGG
>JBAXYX010000017.1:0-28548 GCA_041670625.1 Lentimicrobiaceae bacterium
TTCATTGACCTGATTGTATGTCAATCCGAATTCTCCAAGTGATAAATTCTGTGTAGCTATATGATTACCGAGGTTATCACCCGGAATCTCACTATACTCAATAGTCAATAAACGTCCGTTTTCGTCGGCAGCTACCAATCGATTACCTTTTAAGCATTGTAAACTACTGACAGACATTGTTCCAAACAAATCAAGTGTTGCAGGCAGCGTAGGAGTTCCTATAACCATTTGATCCCTGAAAAAGGAATTTCCTTCAACATGGAGTTTGGACTTTGGTTTTTCTGTCCCGATACCCACATAACCATCTAACCCATTGATAAACATTCGGGTATTTATGCTTCCGGTTACAAAAGAAAGGGAGTAGTTGTTTGAGGTAGTCCCAATAACTGCCTGACCACCACCCAGAAAAACACTGCTGATTTTGTCAGTGCCTGTGGCTTCAAGAAACAGGGTAGCATCCTCGGCCTTGTCGGCTTTAACATGCAGCTTTGCCTGGGGTTCAGTATTGTTACCGATCCCCACCCTTCCTGTTTGGTCGTTTGCCGGGGATTCACCTACGAAAAAGGTGGGCACGTTGCTGTTGAAACCAATGGCAAGACTGTACATTTTATTGTTAGTTAAAAAGCCACCCACCCTGCCGGCTCCTAAAATAATTTGGCTGGCAGCACCAGACTGAAGACGGTGGCCGATCAACATCGCCCTGGTATGTATTACCTGTGACCCACTTCCAAAAATGTAACTCTCACTACAGCCATTAATAATAGTATTGGAACCACCCACAATAACCGAATTACCACTAGAACTATAAATATTTGAGTATGTTCCGGCAATAAATGAAGCTCCCGTTGTAATTGAATTGTTATTTCCAATGGCAGTGGACATCATTCCTGAAACTGTGTTATTTGTGCCGAATGCAGAAGAGGCACTCCCTGTAACATTATTACCTTGGTTGGGACAAGTGTAGCATACCTGTGCACGAAGGCTGGTTGAAATATTTGCCACAAAAAAAAGTATGGTAATATAAATAGAAAGTTTTTTCATGTTGAAGCTTTTTATTGTTTAATAAACTTATGAGTCTCTATTATTCCTTTGCCGGGCATGGTAATGTTCAGCAGATACATACCTGGTTTAAGGTTGTTCAAATTCAGCTGGCTGACACCCTGCTGAAGGTTATAAACGGCAAGCTCAGAGCCTGCAAGTGAAATCACCCGGGCTTCAGCCCCTTTGAGCATACATTCTACTTTAAGGGTTTCACCGGCAGGGTTGGGAGAAATATATGCTCGTTTAATAATGGTTTGGTTGGGTTTATTCTCCGTTATTAACCCTTCTCTGTTCAGTTTTATAAAGTACATATCGTACAGATCGGTATCATGGTTGAATTTACCGGCATGAATAAGAAAACCACCATCACTCAAAGGCAAGATATACCTTGGTTCGTAGTATGCATCGCCCCCTATATAATGCAGGTAGCGTGGTTGCAATTGCCTGTCAACCTGACCGGCCATTATCCAGCTTACTCGTGTTGAGGTGGGAGCCCATAACGTAACATTTTTATATCCTGAAAAATAAATGGTATCAGGATCAATGCAGCCAATGCCTGCACCCCAATAAGGCGTATGATCCATAGTATCAGCAGTGCCAAAACTTACACGGTTTAATAAGTTAAAGGCTGTATCATAATTGGCCAACCAAACGTCTTCATCATAGGTAGTTGCCCCTGTTCTCCCAGCAATATACGACATTAACATTACACTGTCGGGCGACCAAGTATTGCTGTATCGCCAGGAAGAAATATCCTGTGGAGTTAATGGCAACGTAGTTTCATATTCAAATTTATCATTGAAAATACTATATGATGGCCCTGATACACCTCCAACAAAAGCATATGTAAACATGTAAATAGTTCTGTTATCAATACCAAGTATGTAAGAGGGACTGCCACTATTCAATAGTGAATTTTCGTGGAAAACTTCCTGAATAATACTACCATTCAGATCTGTTTTTAAAAACATTGGATATGAGGAACCACAAGGGAATTCGCATCGGCCTATGGGCATTATCAGGGTATCACCTACTTGAAAAATATTGTATACATATACTTTGTGGCTCATAGTGCTGTAATAGTAATGTTTAGCCCATTGAAGATTAAATTCGTTGTCAATCCCTGCCATTAGTAAACATTTGTTGGTTGAATCTGGTGGTACACTTTCACCGGTAAGAATATACCCTCCATTGTTTAAACGATGTATCCTATTAAAAGAAAAGGCGGTATCGTGAAACGAAAAATGATGATTGGTGGTGTCACCATTTGCCGAAATATGAAGAATATACCCCCTAATGAACTCACTAGGTCCATAATCCTTTCCAGTAAGTTCATTTATGGGTGCGATAACCCCACCATAGCCATCGTCTATTGCCATGCCATTTGCTGTCCTTGTATTGGATTGTAATACAAGTTCAAATGTATTTTGGGCTTTTAAAGGCAATACGATAATCAGTAATAAAAATAAAACAACTAAAAATCTCATATACTAAAGTTTTTCTATTCAGTTGGGAAATAAGGATTAGATGGGTCACAAGACTGTATTTTTAACTTAAAGAAAAACTTTGGCAGATGACATATAGTTTTATTATTATCTTGTCCATACATTAGACTTGTAATCTCAGCTTCTGCGAATGATTTGGGATATGGCACATTCCCCTGCTGGTCTATCCAGACATTGGCAAGGTCTACAAGGTTGTCGTAATAAAACTGCATTTCATGAATGCCCATGCCCCATTGGTCATATTCAAGACAAAGAATATCATCATTAAAAGTGGTTATATATTCGTGTGCAGCAAAAATTTTATAGTCCAGGTAGTTGGTTAGAGGCACATTCGGGTTGATTCTATAGTCTTCATAATCGTATTCTACAATCGTTGGAGTCCCAACATAATAATATCTGCACCCTGTGGGAGGAACGGTGTTGAAATGATCCAATAATTTTGCTTCAAATACTAATGGTGCACCCGGCACTGGTTGATAATTGCAATTATACTCAGCATCGCGATTGAATCTATAGCTTTCCCCATTCCCAAAATCTCCGCTTTGGGTAGCCAGTCCGGTTCCCGTGAGGGTAGCTATACGCAGTTTACGTTTCCCATAGGGTAAAGGACCTGCATCACTAACGGTAGCCATAATAAACTTCTTGTATTCGCCGGTATTGGCATAATATTTTTCGCCAATGCGAATTAAGGATTCGTCATAAGATTCAAATACATTGGTAAGCAATGATTTCATATCAGGGTCAACCGGCACTTCAACGTAAATAGTGTCTTTATGTATTTTTTCAAAACTATATAGCCCTGAAGCATAGTTAAAATTTATAGCTCCGTCAATATACCACATTACCGAGTCAAAATCAATTTTTTCACTACTTTTCAACCATTTACCACTTTTAAAGGTGGCGTATTTGTCGGTAAAATTCCCCAACAATTGGTTTATTTTGTCGTTGGAATTCACCTGTCCGGTATTGCTAACAGGTAAATTATCTTTCTTACACGCATTAAACACTCCTGCCACAAGGATTAGGGCAAGAAAAAGGAGGATGGATTTGTTTCTCATAATTGCTTTTTTCTTTGTTAATTATACATTTGTAATGGTTCTGTAAAGTAAAAATGAACTATTGTCTGCACATATTTTGTACAGTCAGATTCTGTAACTTAAATCAGGTGAACATAAAAAGGAGTGCAATAGAAAAACTGCAGCTTTAACACATCGCCATTTGCCGCATTTACAGCATATTTCAAAGGCATATGCATATGCATGGGATAGACTATTCCCTTTGCTAATAATGCTATATATAAGGCTTGATGCATAAATATAAGTATTATTTCGGGAGCTAATATATTCAGTAAATAATGAAAATGCAAATTTTTATGATTAAATTTTTAAAATAAGTACTAATAATTCCTTTTGAGCCGCGTTCCTGATAAAGAACCATATTTGTTACCTTTGCACCAATGAGTAACTCACGGAAATCATTGATCTATGCTATAGCTGCCATCCTCTTATGGAGTACGGTGGGTACTGCTTTCAAGATCACACTGAAACATCTGAATTATGCACAGTTGTTGCTGGTGGCATCTTTAGTTTCATTGATGGTACTGGGTATATTGATTGTTGTGAATCATCAAATCCCTTTAATCAGAAAAACTAACCTGAAGCAAATCAGCTATTCCGCTTTGTTAGGGTTCCTGAATCCGTTTGCTTATTACCTGATTTTATTCAAAGCTTATTCCCTTTTAAAAGCGCAGGAAGCTGTGGCGTTAAATTATATATGGCCTATGATGCTGGTGCTGCTCTCCGTGCCGGTACTTAAACAAAAGATCAGGTGGATGAGTGTAGTGGCCTTGCTGATAAGTTTTTCAGGTGCCATTGTTATTGCTACCGGCGGAAGACCATTCAGTATGGACCTGAAAGAACCTTTGGGTGTTGCCCTGGCCCTGAGTAGTGCATTGTTCTGGGCCATGTTCTGGTTACTTAATATGCGCGATAAACGCGAAGAAACCCCTAAGCTGTTTATGAATTTCCTGTTTGGTTTTATGTATACGCTTATTTACTGTGCTATAACCGGTAACATAACGATCCCGGATTTAGGCGGAGCATTGGGTTCAACCTATATAGGATTGTTTGAAATGGGTATTACTTTCGTGCTCTGGCTTAAGGCACTCAGGTATGCTGAAAATACAGCAAGAGTAAGCAACCTGGTTTACCTATCCCCTTTCATGTCGCTCATGTTTATTTCTTTAATCCTCGGTGAAAAGATACTTCCATCCACCCTTGCCGGACTGGTACTTATCATATCAGGAATCATCATGCAGCAGGTGATTGCTATACGCAGTAAATTAAATTAAGTTACAGGTATTTACTTATCGTTTCCAGTAATATGGATGGTTTGATAGGTTTGGAGAGATATTCATCACAGCCTGCTTTTTGACTCTTTTCCTTTTCACCAAGCATAGCATAAGCCGTTTGAGCAATAATAGGAATCTCAGGATGAATTGCTTTGATCATACCGGTAACCTGATACCCATCCATACCTGACAATTGAACATCCATAAGGATAAGGTCAAAATGATTACCCTGGTTAATGCATTCCAGTGCTTCTTCACCACTTTTTACCCATGTAATGGAAACACCCGACCTGTTTATGGTTGCTGCAAGATAAGAGTAATTGGAGGTTACATCTTCAACAATCAATATGGACTTGCCGGTCCATGCATTGATACTTTCCGAAATGCTGCTGATTAATTTACCTGCCATTTGATTCCTTTATTCTTTATGACCTGCCTGTACTCAATTAAAATCACAGTCATAAACGACCACAAAATTAGTAATTTCCATTAACTGAATTACATTTAATATCAAAGTTGTAAATAGAGATAAAACTAATGAACGTGCAATTATAAAGAGGTAGATCGTCTGAAATTATCGACTAATTTTGCAACATGGAAAAAAGGAAGATCGCATTTCACACTTTCGGATGTAAACTGAACTTTGCTGAAACAGCAATAATAGCACGTAAATTTACAGAGGACTTATACGATACCGTTGATTTTAAAGAAAAAGCTGATATATATGTAATCCACTCCTGCACCGTTACAGCACAGGCTGAGCATAAGTGTAAGGCGGCAATACGGCAGGCAATGAGGCGTAATCCCGAAGCTTCTGTTGCTGTGATTGGTTGTTACTCTCAGCTTAAGCCTGAAGAACTGCTCAGGATGCCCGGCGTTAACATAGTTCTGGGTAATAATGAAAAGTATCAACTATTGGATGTGATCAATAAGAAATCAATAGAGGAGCAGCCAAAAGATAAGGATTTAAAAAGTACCCGTAGTTATGAACCCGGTTATTCGTTAAGCGACCGTACACGCTCTTTCTTTAAGGTGCAGGATGGTTGCGACAATTTCTGTACTTACTGCGCTATCCCTTTTGCCCGCGGTAGAAGCAGAAGCGCTACTATTGATGAAACTCTTACGGTTGCACGCCAAATTGCTGATACTGAAATAAAAGAAATCGTGCTTACCGGTGTGAATATTGGCGACTTCGGCCGGCACCAGGGACAAACATTTTATGAGTTGGTGAAGAGTCTGGAACAGCTACAGGGAATTGACAGGATCAGGATATCCTCTATAGAACCTGATTTATTAACAGATGATATTATTGAATTAGTAGGATCATCAAATAAATTAATGCCTCATTTCCATATTCCCTTACAATCAGGCACTGACCGTATACTTATTTTGATGCATCGCAGGTATCCAAGAGAGCTATATGCAGGCAGAATTAACAAAATTAAATCATTGATGCCCGATGCATGTATTGCGGCTGATGTGATTACCGGATTCCCGGGTGAAACAGAGGAAGACTTCATGGATACTGTTAATTTCATCAGGTTGGTTGATATCTCCTATTTGCATGTATTCACCTACTCGTCACGCCCCGGTACCAAATCAGCAGAGATGGAGAACCAGGTTGCTGAATCAGAAAAAACAAGGCGTAGTAAATACCTGCATGTCCTTTCGGAAGAAAAGAAACATAAGTTCTACTCTGACAATACCCATACCGTTCATGAAATCCTTTGGGAATCAGATACCCGTGGTGGTATGATGTTCGGTTTTACTGATAACTATATCCGCTGCAAAACTCCTTATGTTCCTTCAAAAGTAAACACTATTGAAAAAGCCAGACTGCTCAGCATTGACCATGATGGCGTTTTTATTGTTGATACTGAGGGAATTTAATGAACATAATTACCGCGGAGGCTATGTTGGTTGAAGGTTTAATGAAGCTATTGCCCGAGGCAGGCTTTATTACGGAAGAAGGAACTTCATCCATCAAAGGAGAAACCTTTAACTGGATTATTGACCCGCTTGATGGTACCACTAACTTCATTCACCGTGTCCCTGTTTTTTGCGTGAGCATCGCATTGATGGAAGATCAGGAGATTGTTGCCGGTGTTGTTTATGAAATCAACCGTGATGAGTGCTTTTACGCCTGGAAGGACGGCAAAGCAATAAACAAGCCGGTGGCGTAGTAACAGACTTTAAGGGGGAAGAGAATGCATTGTTCGGGAAAGAAATGATTTGCGGAAATAGACTTATTCATGATAAGTTGTTGAAAATTATCTCAGGACATTGATTTAATGCTATATTCGCATAAAAAAACTACTATGTCGTTCCGGTCGATACTTTTTACTTTGATAGCTGTATTATATATGGTAACCTCCTCTGCACAAAATGGAGGAAACAAAACAACCATAATATATAAGTTTGAAATCAAGGATGAAATTGCCCCCCCTGTATGGCGTACTACCCAAAAAGCTTTGGCAGAAGCAAGAGCGGTGGGAGCTGATATCATCCTGATTCACATGAACACCTACGGTGGAATGCTTGAATCAGCAGACTCAATACGTACTGCTTTACTCCAATCACCAATCCCTGTGTGGGTATTTATTGATAATAATGCTGCTTCGGCCGGGGCTTTGATATCCATAGCATGCGACAGTATTTACATGCGTTCAGGTGCCAATATTGGTGCAGCTACGGTTGTTAATAAGACTGGTGAGGCCATGCCTGATAAATATCAATCATATATGCGGAGTATGATGCGTTCAACTGCCGAGGCAACACATCGTGACCCTGATGTTGCTCAAGCTATGGTTGACCCTAAGATTACAATACCCGGCATTTCTGATAGTGTTCAGGTAGTTACCTTTACCTCCACCGAAGCATTAAAATACGGATTCTGTAATGCAAAGGCTGAAAATATTTCAGAAATCCTTAAGCTGAATAATATTACTGATTATAAGATTATTGAACAACATTTAACAGCGGCCGATATGATCATCGGGTTTCTGACTAAGCCTTTTATTAGTGGCATTCTGATTATGCTTATCATCGGCGGCCTTTACTTTGAAATGCAATCACCGGGTATCGGGTTCGCACTCCTGGCAGCAGTAGTAGCCGCTGCCTTGTACTTCGCCCCTCTCTACATTGAAGGACTGGCTGCAAACTGGGAAATATTGATTTTTGTGGCAGGGGTCATCCTCATAGCGGTAGAGATATTTGTGATACCGGGTTTTGGAGTTGCCGGTATTAGCGGTATCATACTGGCTGTGGTAGGTTTAACCCTGAGCTTAATTTACAATGTAGGCTTTGACTTCCAGGGAGTAGCCCTTACCGGCATTGTTGAATCATTCTTTATTGTAATTATTGCTGCCTTTTTTGCAATTGTTCTATCGTTTTATGCCACCAGCCGATTGTTTGGACATAGGACTATTTTTGGGCAACTTGCCCTCTCCTCTACGCAGCAGGCAGATGAGGGTTATGTTTCATCCAATACCCATTACGCTGATATGATTGGGAAAACTGGCGTTGCTTACACCATCATGCGCCCTGCCGGTAAAGTGGATATTAACGGAGATGTGTTCGATGCGGTGGCACAAACCGGATTCATTGAAAAAGGACAGCCTGTAATAATCATTAAGTATGAAAACTCTCAACTGATTGTCAGAAAGAGGTAATTAAAATGAACAGGTAATTAGTAGTCTGCAGAGTTATCTGATACTGGTTGAGCTTGATAGTTATCATGTTCATGCATGTTATGTAATTATTTAGCCGGGAGATAATGCATTATTGGATAATAGTTGTTATACTTGATCCAAGCAATTGGCTTTTCAAATAGTAATCAACTTAACACAATCCAAAAAATGAAAACAATCCTTCAGATTTTTGCATTAATCGCGTTTGCCGGTATGACAATCAACGTGAATGGTCAGATAAAGGTAGATGTTAAGAAAAAAGTTACAAACCAAAGCAACAATCGTGTGAACCAACGAACCGACCAGACTGTTGGAAAAGGAATAGATGCAGTTGAAAGCGGCATTAAAGGCGTATTCAGGAAAAAAGATAAAACTGACCAGGAAACAACCGAAGCAGAGGAAAAGCAACAGAACGGTAACCAGGATAATAAAGCTTCCGATAAAGAACAGACTAAGCTGGCAGCCTATTCAAAATATGATTTTATTCCCGGTGAGAAAGTAGTCTTCTACGATGATTTCAGCCAGGATGCTGTAGGGGATTTCCCAGTTATGTGGAATACCAATGGATCAGCTGAAATAGTAACCACCAATTTATTTCCGGGACATTGGATGAAATTCAATTTTCGCGAATCAATCTGGACAGATGAATTGCTGGATTTGCCTGACAATTATACTATTGAGTTCGATATTATTCCCATTAAAGGTGAAGGAAACAGAATGACCGGATATCAATTCCAGATGATGCAGGCCAACAACCCCAAAGCATGGGATGGTGGTACAGCGCCCGGTAAAGGCGGTTTCAATTTCAATATTGAATACTCAGGCAGGCCAAGCTACAGTACCTGGTTAAATAAAACAGAATGCCAGAATAGAAATCTTAGTGGATTTAAAAATGATGCTGAGTTTTACCAACAAGAAAACCAGAAATTCCATATTGCCATCTGGATTCAGAAATCAAGAGTCCGTTTGTACCAGGGAGAAAATAAGCTGATCGATCTGCCAAAGGCTTTTCCAACGGAGTGTATAAAGATTGACAGACTCAGGTTTCAGGATGGTGCCGCTATGGTGAGCAATGTCAGGATTGCAATCGGTGCTCCTGATATGCGGAATAAGCTAATTACTGAAGGAAAACTCGTCACTTACGGTATCTATTTTGATGTCAATAAAGATGTGGTAAAACCGGAATCATATGGCACCCTGAAAGAAATTGCTGCCGTTCTGAATGAGAATCCTGATGTCAGGGTAAAGATTATCGGACACACCGACAGTGATGGCGCAGATGCAGCAAACCTTGACCTTTCAAAACGACGTGGCGCTTCAGTTAAGGATGAACTGGTCAAGAACTTCGGTATTGATGCCTCACGGCTGGAGTCGGATGGTTTGGGCGAAACGCAGCCCGTGGCTCCAAATGATCATACGGCCAACAAGGCATTGAACCGCCGGGTGGAATTTATCAAACTCTGATCATTACCATCACCAGCTCTCACTGTTACTTATATAAAATCAGGAATCATGGACTGAAGGGCACAGGATACTGTGGGAAATTATTATGTGTAATAACTACAGCCTTTCCAAAGCCTATCAATGAATAATTGCAGAGGAGATTACTCCATATAGGGCTTATAAGTCCTTTAATAGAGTAAAATTAACTAGTGAGAATAATAATAATTTGTCAGAGCTTTATCATTTCTCGACCTGGCCATTCATTATACAATTCATTCATTTACTTATCCTGAATTCAAGTTTAGTACTTTAATAAACGAGTAGTATATGTTTCTTTGCCGTTGATTATTATAAGTTGGTATATCCCTGAAGTTAAGAATGATACAGGAATCTGCATTTCACCGATGTGATTTGAACTAATGTACACCTCATTCATTATACGGCCTGACATATTACAGAACAAAACTGTAATTGGTAAAGTAGGATAATTTTGCAACCGGATATTTAATCTGTCTTTAACCGGATTTGGATAAACAATCGGTGCATCTTGGTTAATGATTGCACTACTTACAATCAAGTTATTAAAATGATACACGCTATTGGGTGTAATTGTACCATCGAGATAAAAGCTATTGTCTGATTCAACCATTGATGGTTTGAAAGGGCTGCCTTGAAGCCATAGTGATGTTTTAGACATTGTGTCCATTACATAATCAAATTTTGGAACCAAGGTGACTGAAGGCCCGGTTTCATCAGCATACGCAAATTCAGGATGAGATATTTGCGAAGGTCCATAATGTATCTCCATTTTCCCGCTTGTTTCATATAGCCACAACTGAAAATTAACATAATCATCCAGGGTATTATTTAAATAATATTCAATGGCAAACCCAGCGTTTTTCCATTCAATTTTAAGTATTCTGCTTCCGATTTCTCCAGAAAGTTGATATGAAAGAGGAGAAAGTGAATGAGATGATCCTATACCACGATCAACCAGTGAGGCTCCGAATGGAATGATTATCTTGTGAAATCCATTAAGTTCTTTTGAAGAGGATAGTATACTTGGCGCTGTTTCGAAAAAAAACAATGTGTCGATAGTAGAATTAAAAAAAAAGAAATCAAACCCAATAGGAATAATATAATCAGGCATTTCCCATATTTCACCGTTGTTTAGGGATACAGAATTAAATAAATTTCTGTAAGTTTCTGTTGTAGTATTAAAACTATATGTTTGAGCATTTGCATCCCTGACAAATAACACAATAAGAATGGACAGAATAATAAATATTTTCATGGTTCTTTGAATTAGTGATCAATTTAATATTCAGTTCTTAAATTTAAATGAGATTCCAACTTGCATAATATTGTGGCTCAGACCATTGTTGACTCCTTTATTTTCATACCCATATTCTACAAACATGCCCAAATGATTAAGCGGATAAAAAGCCGCTCCTCCTCCCAGTAAGTATTGCCAATAAGCACCCTGAAACACATCTTTATCGCTGCCGTCACAATAAAATCCACCTGCCTTCATTGTTAAATACAAATCAAATCTGAAATCATCTTTTTTCACCAAAAAAGGTAACAAATGCGCATTTATATTCATACCATATACCGGTGCTAATGATTCTGTAACACTATTTTCGGGAGGAAGCGAGAACTGCATGTATTTGCTGACCCCAATATAACCACCAACCTCCAGGAAATTAAGTATACCATAATTAGCACTGGTGCGAAATTGAAATGATTTTGGCGTAGTATTTTTTTGTGAATCGGGTATATAACCGGCCTGTATATTCCATCGGTCTTTGATATAAGATGATTGTGAAAATGCATTTTGTTGTGAATGAATCAATGTAAATGCCAGAACAATGAGTAATTTGATTTTTTTAGTTTTCATGGTATAGCCATTTATTAAATTTTTCTTTGAAAGTATCGCTGCTTTTACTCTTTAAGTTGAAATATCGTTTGTATGATACCATCGGAATAAGTGGAAATAGGCTTAACTGGTACATATTGCAGGGTTTGTAATCAGCTTCACTTGTTTCAGGATTTATTATTTCGCTTGAAGCAGATGTATTATAATAATAGTAGACAGGGTTTTTTCGGTTATAAGCATTGTAAACTGAAAAAGTCCAACTGGATCTTATTTTGTTGTTGCTGCCTAATTTATTGAGAGTGAGGCTCAGGTCAAGGCGGTGGTAATCTTTCATGCGTGCACTATTTCGCTCCCCATAAATAAAAGTCTCATAATAAACCGCATTACCTTCGTCAGCAGCCTCAAGTGAAATAGTGAGTTGTTTCCCTTCAACCGGTGTGTATGGCAATCCGCTTTGAAATATCCAGGTAGCATTAAGTACAAGTTTTTCTGAAAACTTGTGTTGTACATAAAAGGATATAGAATGAGGCCTGTCATAATCATAAAGAAATTTATTTCCCTGGTTAATAGTCGGGTATTGTCTGGTAGCTTGACTCAAACCATAACTGATGAATCCTGTCCAGGTACCCTTAGATTTCCTGACAAGCATTTCAATACCGGATGCTTCACCTTTTCCGCCAGAAACCACTTTGGTATGCCAGTTGTTCACTCCCTTTAAACTGATATAACCTTCTTTGTATGTGGTGAGATTTTGGGTACTTTTATAATATAAGTCCATTTCAACTTGAAACCTTTCATCTGCAAAGATACCTGTCCAACCCACTGTGTATTGATTGGACCTTGCAGGTTTGATTGTTTGATCGGAAGGAATCCATATTTCATTGGCTAATATATTACCTGCTGTATATAAAAGGTGTGTGAACTGATTTATCTTCATATAACTGAGGTTAATCTGATGGTTTTTTGTAAGGTCTTTATAAAGGATAAGTCGGGGCTCCAGAACAGTTGTATTGTAACCCGATGCAAAGAACTTAACTAAACGCAGACCGGCATCCATTTTAAAGCCATTTCTATAAATAATTGTGTTATCCAGATAAAGTGCAGATTCAAATGTTTTGAACCATTCTTTATTCTCTATTACTGTTTGTAATGGATACAATTCATAATTTGGTAAGTGATCAATTAATGATGCCTGAAATCCAAAGTTTAAATACCAGTCTTTTACGGGTTTATATTTCCATGCCGATTGGAATGAAAAGTCCTGAAGCGCTGAGAGATATCTACTTTTGTAGTTATAGGTAGCATCTTCTGCTTTATACGTAAAATTTTGTTTTTCTCCCAACCTGTATCGAGTGAATGAAATGATCTGTTCTGAAAACAAACTCTTTGAAACCATGTGCTTCCAATTTAATGATATCAGCCAATTACCCCAAATAGTCACCTGATGGTTCTTATTATCAGGATTTTGCTTATCTTTCTTTGACCAATAATTAAGATAGTCATCACCCTGATAGATATTAAAATGGATACTATTCTTTAAATTTGGTCGCCATGAGATTTTACCATTAAGGTCGTGGAATCCATAGCCCATGATGAAAGAATTCCCTTCTCCCTGCGATGTGCCCAAGATTGTGAGTAGGTCGAATAATGTCTTACGTCCTGTAAATATGTAGCTTGCTTTCGTTTTGATTGGGCCTTCAAGTGAAAGGGAGAAATCAGTTATTCCAATATTATACGAACCTGTACTCTCTGACAAACTCCCTTCTTTTTGTGCAATATCAACAACAGAGGAGATTTTTCCGCCGTATCGAGCAGGAAATCCGCCTTTATAAAGGTCAATACTATTGATAATATCAGGATTAAACACTGACATAAAGCCACCAAGATGATTAACATAAATGACATGGACATTATCAAATAAATAAAGGTTTTCACCAGGGTTACCACCACGAACCAATAGTAGACTTGAGCCTTCACTTTGAGATTTAATACCGGGATGTAATTGTAAAGCCTTTATCACGTCAGGTTTACCGGTTAATGAAGGGATAGCAAGCAACTCTTTAATGCTCATTTTCACGATGTTTGGCTTAATAAGGCTATTCGCCTTAATTACAATTTCAGAAAGCTCTTTCCCAGGGGTTAACAGTATCTCTACTAAGGTATCTTTAGGTAAGTCAATGCAAAGCTCTGAGGAAGTGTAACCCATATATGATATTCTTAGCTTAGCCGGTGCATCAATTAATATGTTAAAATAGCCATTGTGGTCGGTTATGCTTCCATTAAAAGTTCTATTATCGGTAACATTTGCACCAATAAGCCGCTCATTTGTTACCACGTCTTTTACAAATCCTGAAATATGTGTTTGAGAATAACCACACACCGTTTTCAGCACGACAGCTATCAGAACAGAGAGATATCTAATATTTCTCATAATACTTAATAGTGTGGAAAAATGGTGTCAGAAACAGCAACGGAATATCCGGCGAATATACCATAACCATTTTCAACATTTGAATATAGAGGGAAAGCAGTATTTGTACTTAACCCAAATTCAGGGAATCTACCTGAATCATATAAGTATTTTTGTCTCGCAAACAGGTAATAGTCTTTGCTTACTGATCGAATTTCAAGAATGAATGGAAACAAGTCAGTATATGAACTTCCTCCGGTACTGCTTGATGAACCTGTAGTATAATTGATTCGCATAGTATAGGTTGTATCATGAATCAGATTATTACTGAAAACGGAAAGCGGTAGTCCTTCATTTAATAATATGGGATCCGTGATATTGATGATGTCAGCTAAACATTCATTTCCATTGCGAATTAACCGTATGCGGGCTTCAAAATACTGATCTTCATGAGGTATGGTATGAAAATTAAATTTTATTGCGGGATAAGTCACTCCTTCAACATCTTTTCCTGCCACAGCAATATGTTCAATACCAGATATTGAAGTCGCAGAAGGAATGATTGTTTTGCATATTGCATCTGAAAAACCCGGAATACTGACCTGCAATACATATTCAACCATAGGCTCAGCGGATATTTCAGATATAAAAAGACCATTCCCTGTCGAAGAAAGTTGTTCAATAAAAATATCGTCAGCAAATAGTTTCACCACTGCATTGTCCATCCCATTAATTTCCTGTGCATCATATTTTGAATTTACTGAAACATGCACGTACAATTTATCTCCGGCTTTTATAATACTATTGATAACAGGAGAGGGAATGAAGTTGTGGTACTCAGTATCAACTAGTTTTCTACAACCTATCATAAAAAAGGCTGTCCAGATAGCTATACTGATAATTAAATATTTCTTCACTTTAATGGTAATTTGCATCTAATAGATGAATAGCTTTTTATTGGAGGTAGCTATTATCAACATCAAATGTAGAGAATATTAATTATTATCAGTAATTCATTCTATTTTTAAGTCTAATTTATAATTAATCTAAAATAAATTATTTGCACGTATTCAATAACATAGCATGTTATATGGTAAAGTGTTTGACGAAGCTGTGAATAGCCTTCACAACAGTAAAGTCTTATTTAGCTTGTATCGAAATAAAACAGGAAGTTCGGGTTTTTAACCACTGAAAAAATTAGGGCAATACCCGAATCACCATCGTGATTATATTTCAAATAAAAAGAGAGCCTGGTTAATAATCAGGCTCTCTTTTTATTTAAGGAGAGCGGAAAACGGGATTCGAACCCGCGACCCTCAGCTTGGGAAGCTGATGCTCTACCAACTGAGCTACTTCCGCATTTTGGTTGCGCAAATGTACAAAAAGTTTAGTATTCCTTTAATACTCTCTTTTTTTTCTTATCGCTATTCAATTTTATCTCTTGGCTGAGGCAATTGTTTTGTGTAAATTTACATCCCAAACTCCATAAGTAAGATATTTATGAAAAAGAAACCTCGTTTGTCGTTCTGGCAAGTTTTCAACATGAGTTTCGGATTCCTGGGCATTCAATTCGGTTTTGCCTTACAGAATGCTAATGCCAGCCGAATCCTGCAAACCTTTGGAGCCGATGTTGAAACTCTTTCATGGTTCTGGTTGGTTGCCCCTATTACCGGTATGATTATTCAACCTATCATCGGGCACTATAGTGATCATACCTGGAATCGATTAGGGCGCAGAAAACCTTACTTCCTGACCGGTGCTTTACTAGCTGCTATCGGGCTGATCCTCATGCCACAATCGCCTATGTTTGCTGCCTGTCTGCCTGCTCTTTGGGTAGGTGCCGGTATGTTGATGGTTATGGATGCTTCCTTTAATGTAGCCATGGAACCTTTCAGGGCACTGGTAGCCGATAAGTTGCCTACTGATCAACGTACGCTGGGTTTCTCAGCTCAAACTATGCTGATTGGTGTGGGTGCTGTGGCCGGTTCATGGTTACCCTATATACTCACTAACTGGTTCGGGATATCAAATACTGCTGTTGTGGCCGGTAATGTCCCCCTTAACCTGTTGATATCCTTTATAACCGGTGCTGCTGTGCTGGTTGGTGCTATCTTATGGACCATTTTCACCACCCGTGAATATACTCCTCAGGAGATGGCTGAGTTTGCTGAACCTGCTGAACCTGAGAAACCTGAAAAGAACGGCCTTATGGAAATCTTCCGTGACTTTGCCCAAATGCCCCTGACTATGAAACAATTGGGAGTGGTGCAGTTCTTTTCATGGTTTGCTCTATTCTCCATGTGGGTTTTCACTACCCCTGCCCTCGCACAACATGTATGGGGACTGGCGCCTGATGACCGTAGCTCAGCAGCATTCAACGAAGCCGGCGACTATGTAGGGGTTATTTTTGGTGTTTATAACCTGGTAGCTGCTGTTTTTGCTATGTTCCTGCCTGTAATAGCAGCTAAAGTCGGAAGGAAACTTACGCATTCAATCTGCCTTACCTGCGGTGGTATCGGGTTAATGTCAGTATTATTGGTTACTTCTCCTGAAATGAAGTGGATGCTGAACTTCAGTATGCTTGGGGTTGGTATCGCCTGGGCCAGTATTCTGGCAATGCCCTATGCCATTCTGGCCGGTTCACTTCCTGCCCGTAAAATGGGCGTATATATGGGCATCTTCAACTTCTTCATCACCTTCCCGCAGATTGTAAACGGTATATTCGGTGGACCCATTGTGAAGTATTTTTATCACGGACAAGCAGTCTATGCATTGGTAGCAGCAGGAATCCTACTATTAGCAGGAGCCGTTTCAGTAGTCTTTGTCAGAGATAAAGATGATATTGTGCAGAAAATATAAGTCCGGATCACGCTCTTACAGATGGAGTTGTTGACTTTAACGGGTTCACATTCCAACCAACACTTTGTATTCCCACGGTTTTAGCTTGAAGAAGTAATCATCATAGATGGTATATTTCTCCCGTGTAAAGATGTCGGTATATTTTCCCTGCATTCGATCATCATGCGGGTGTGCATACTGATCATTATAACTCAGGTTGATAATAACCAGCACTCTTGAATCGCCTCTTTTTCGCAGATAAGCAATCACAGAACCACTGTTGCGGGTGTCGAGCATAATGGGTTTCGCTCCGTAAAGCCCATTCCACAATGCCATGGAATGCTTCTTTAAAAGGATGAGTTTTTGGTATAAGGGAAACATCTTATCCTCTTTCCATTCTATTTCATCCTTTTCAAAGAAACTTAAACGCTTAGCCAAACCTGCTTCCTGTCCACTATATATTAATGGGATCCCGGTAAGTGTAAAATATAATACGGCAAAAGCTTCCAAACCATAACCAAGCCGCTCAAGTTCTGAACCGTTCCATGAATTCTCATCATGGTTGCTTACAAACAGCATTTGATAAGCGTGTGCCGGGAATTGTAATACTTCACGGTCCATCATAGAGTTAAGTTCCCAAACAGTGCTCTCACCTTGTGCAATACGATTCATTGCATGGAAAATATTCCAGTTGTAAATAACATCAAAAGCACCATTAAGCATTTCATGCTGTTCAGCCTCTGCAAGCATAAACACAGGCTTTACTTTATCCAGTTCAATGCGTGCATATTGCCAAAAATTAAGAGGAACCAGGTTCGACATATCACAACGGAAACCATCGATTCCTGTGTTTTCTATCCAATATTTCATGGCATTCACCATATAATCACGCATGGCCGGGTTTTGGTAATCCAACTTGATCACATCTGCCCATTCAGGAAAAGGAGATTTAAAATCACCCTTTTCATTATGGGTGAAGAAATCAGGGTTTGTGTGAGTAAGTACATTATCCCAGGCTGCATGGTTAGCAATCCAATCAAGAATAACGTACATTCCCATACTATGTATTTCACGTACCAGATCAACAAACTCCTCCATGGTTCCATAAAACGGATCAACAGCCAAATAATCCCTGATGCTGTAAGGACTGCCCATCGTTCCTTTGCGATTTTTAATGCCTATGGGTTGAATGGGCATGAACCACAAAATGCCTACTCCAAGCTCCTTCAATCGGGGCAAATGAGTTGCAAATTCTTTGAAAGTGCCTGAATGTGTGTATTGCCTGAGGTTAACCTCATAGATGGTGAGATCTTTACTCCATTCTAAAGGAAGCGTTTTCGACATAATGATTAGTTATGGGTCACTAAATGTATGGTTGAATGAAAGATTAATTGGTGTGTTATTTTGCTTTCCTGACTTTATAATCCATATCAATAAACAGGTCAGCACGGTCTCTTAATGAACTGACCACCTGGTGTTCTCTTTCAAGAACCTGCATACGATAGTCATTTTGAGGTTCTTTACCACGCACTACTTGTGCTTTTTTCGTTTCATGATAGGTCAGTTCTATAAATATCTTTAAATCAACCCCTTCAGTCTTGATGGCGTACAAACCGTCAATAATGATCATATCTATGCCCTTAAAATCAGTAGTAAGTTGGTCAACCTGTTCCGTAACAAGGTCAACGCAAGGCATGGTTGAAGTGCGGCTGTTGCGGAAATCATCCATATTACGATAAATTATATCCCAATCATATTCCGTATATCCCACAGCGGTTTGAATGCCATGCTTTTTGCGCCACTCGGTACGCTCCAGGGGAAGAACTTTATAGTAATTGTCGATGTGAATCGGCTTACAGAATATCCCTTCCTTGCGTAACATTTTAGCAATTACGTGGGTAAGTTCAGATTTCCCGGATCCTGATTCTCCTGAAACAGCAATAATGTACTTATCTTTTCTATTTTGCAGAATAACAGGTACTATATCACGAGCGGCTGCTTCATGTTTTTCGGTTATCAACAATACGTCACCTAACATATATCTTTGTTATTTAAGTGGTTATCAAATTATTATCGGTATTTGAAATCATTATTATCAGGTTTATAAATATAAGAATAACCTACACACAACCATCAAAATAATTAAAGATGAAAAATTTCTCTTCCGGTGTCAAAGTCCAGGTAAAAATCAGCCTTTGATTTAAGCGATTGAACCACTTTGTGCTCCTGTTCCAGTACTTTCATCCTGAAATCATCAAGTTTCTCTTTACCTGAAGCCTTTTGTTCATTCATTGTTTCCTTATAGGTCATTTCAATGAAGACTTTAAGACTGGCATTTTCTATTTTGATAGAATAGAGTCCTTCAATTATGAGTACGTCAATCTTTTCAAAACTGGTAGTCAGTTGATCAATCTGACCGGTAAACAAATCAACACAGGGCATGGTAGTTTGGGTTCCTTTAAGGAATGCTGCAATGTTTTTATTCACCATGTCCCAATCATACTCTTCAAATCCTATGCTTTCAATTCCATGCTCTTTGCGCCACTGAGTGCGTTCAGCGGGTGAAATCTTATAATAACTGTCCATATGAATCAGTTTCGGAACGATTCCTTCCTTTTTAAACAGCATGCCAAGCATATGAGCCACTTCAGCCTTGCCGGTTTCTACTTCGCCTGATATAGTAATAATGTATTTACTCTTATATTCAGACATCACGCGCTCAAAAATCCTGTGAGCGGCAGTGTTGTGATTCTTATTGAGTAATAAAATTTCGTTTAGCATCTTTTCTGTTTTTAATGTTAACGTAATAATGAGCGTTAAAATTTATAGGGCAACCACAAGCTTTTCATGATCGGAAACCTGGTAAATTTTACCGGCAATTTCTACCGGTAATGCTCTCCCCCCCTGGTCACCTGAAGTAAGTTCTATGGTATGATCAACAATCTTAACAGCATAGTCATTCCCCCTAAAAGAGAATTTAAACGAAATACTCTGCCATTTTTTAAGTAACCGTGGATTGATCCGGATATGCTCACCGCTTAAGCTAAGCCCGGCAAATGATTGAAGTGCAATCAGGATAGTACCTGCCATAACACCCAGGTGAATACCTTCGGCTGTAGTGCCTCCCTGTATGTCGTTGTAGTCACTGCTGAGCGCATCCTCATACAATTCACTGCTCAATTTGGCATCGCCGGTCATGTTGGCAAGTTGAGCATGAACCACCTTGCTGAGTGTTGATCCATGTGATGTACGACCCAGATAATAATCCATGTTTCTTTTGAGCAAATCATTTACCGGTTTGTAACCCATATCAGACATGATTTCTTTTACTTCCTTTTCATCCAGAATATAAAAGATCATCAGGGTATCAGCCTGTTTAGCTACTTTGTACTCATCGGGCGACTTCCCTTCAGCTTTGAGTATACGGTCAAGGCGGTATATATTTCCATACTTCGTTCGGTAGTAGTCCCAATCAAGTTCCTTAAGCTCAAAATAGCCATCATATTGTGCAATGATCCCCTGATTTGAAATGGCCAGGTTCAGGTTATGGCCTATGTCTTTCCAGTTATTGATTTCATCAGTGGTCAGATGAATTTTCTTCTTCACTTTTTCAGCTTCCTGATCCATCCTGTCAAGCATTAAGCAGGCTTTTTTAAATACCCATGCAACCAAAATATTCGTATATGCATTGTCGCGCAAGCCTCCCTGATCTGAATCAGGGTATTTTTCATGGAATTCATCAGGCCCCATTACTCCCGGTATGCTGTATCTTTTAGTTTCACTGTTATAGATGGTCTTACTGGCCCAAAAGCGACAAATCTCCAGGAACATTTCAATCCCATAATCCCGCAGGAATTCCATGTCGCCGGTAGTATTGAAATATTTCCACACATTATAAGCAATAGCAAGTGATACATGACGCTGCAGCGAACTAAAGTCATCACCCCACTCACCGGTTAAAGGATTCAAATGTACAACCTGTGTCTCTTCACGTCCATCACTCCCACTCTGCCAAGGGAACATTGCCCCTTTGTACCCATGCTGTGATGCATACTCACGCGCTCTTTCAAGCCGGTTATAGCGATACATAAGCGTGGCCCGGGCTGTTTCAGGAAAATGGATATTGTAGAATGGTAAAATAAAAAGCTCATCCCAAAAGATGTGCCCACGGTATGCTTCACCATGGAGACCTCGGGCCGTAAAGCTGGCATCGATGGATTTATTATGCGGTGATGCTGATACGATGAGGTGATACAGGTGAAGTCGCAGTAACTTTTGGTCCATACGGCTCCCCTCAATCTTTAGGTCAATTTTATTCCATATATCCCGCCAGGCATCAGCGCTTAGTGCGGCCAATTCATTATATCTTTGGTGAACCTTTGCAAGTTTCAACGCTTTGCCGGTCGGATTTGTAACATCATCAGGTTTGGAGGTATAGATTGCTACAATTTTTTCCAGGGTAATTGATTGACCTTGTATTACTTGGGTGGTAAACTCCTGAAAAGCACGTGCAGGAGAAGAATTTGTTCTTGGTTCCTGCTTTAATTCTTGTTCTTCCAAAAATAAACGATGAGCAACAGCCTGGGCAATGGTAATGCCTGATTGAGTCGTTTCAACTACTACATCGATGATATTTGCCTGGTGCCCTTCTTCTCTGGGTTTGAGATGGGTTTGATTCAGTTGACTATACCGTTCTACCCCTTCATTTATAATAAGGCCATTGATTCCTGATCTGATAGTGATATTACCTGAATAACTTAAGGGAGTAATAGTGTATTGAAGAGCAGCTTGGTGCGGATTATTCATAGAGGCAAAACGCTGTGAATCAATGGAAGTGATCCTGCCTTGCCCGTCTTCAAACACCAATCTTCGACTATATACCCCGGTTCTGAAATCAAGTGTTTTATTGAATTCAAGGAATTTTACTTTATCGAAATCAAACCAGGGCTCTTTTTCTATCCTGAAAGTCACCGGCAGCCAGTCAGGTGCGTTAACGAAGTCCTCATTTTCAACCATCCTCTCACCCACCTTCGATACAAGCCTGTTGTAAAGTCCTGCTATATAAGTACCCGGACTGTGTACGGATGATGAAGCAGTTTCCTCCATAGCACCACGAGTGCCAAAGTACCCGTTGCCGATAGTAAGTAAAGCTTCACGGGTACGCTCTTTTAACGGATCAAAATCCTGATAGGTGAGAGTCCATGTATCTGTTTCGATGCCTGCACTGAACCAATCATTGATGCCTTCGATAGATATTTCAGCTAAATCAGCCACTACAAGATCAGCGCCATGGAGGAGTAGTTCTCTTTCATTTTCCTCACGTGCCACGCCCAGCACCAAACCAAAATCACCCTTCTTGCCTGCCTGCACACCTGATACAGCATCTTCAACAATCACTGACCTTGCATAGGATGCGCCCAGGTTATCAGCCGCAGTCGTAAAAATGTCAGGCTCAGGTTTCCCTTTAAGGTTAAGTTCGGCTGATACCAATCCGTCAACTCTTGTTTCAAAAAGCTCAATCAATCCGGCAGCTTCCAGCACAATGGCACAATTCTTACTTGACGAAGCAACTCCTACCCTCACCTTATCGGCCTTTAATTGCCTGATAAGATTTACAGTACTTTCATATACACCTACCCCGTCACGTTTTAATATTTCATTGAAAGCATAGTCTTTCCGGTTACCTAATCCGCAAACGGTCTCTTTGTCATGACTATCGGCAGGATCTCCAAAAGGCAATTTGATATTCCGTGAAGTCAGGAAATCTTCTACTCCTTTATACCTTGGCTTTCCATCAACATATGGAAGATAATCACCCGCATGGGTGAATTCTTTAAATGGAATTCCCTTTTGCTTTGAGTATTCAGTTAAAAACTCATCAAACATCTTTTTCCATGCAGAACTATGAACAAGAGCAGTTTTGGTAATGACTCCATCCAAATCAAAAATAACAGCATCAAATTGCAGGTTTGACATATTTATCAGGTGTTAAAGATTGTAATGATAAAACTAGTACAAAGGTAACCAATAAGATATAACATTGTTTTAAACCCTCACCCGTAAGTGGCATATTACTATTCTTTCATGAATCTATAGATGATGCATAATTGAAGCTTGTTGGTGCATGGCAGGGTTTTAGCACAGGGTAAACAGGAAAACATTTAAAAGCCTCAACTGTTAAAAACTAAATAAAAGAGTATCATAAGGAACATCAAAAAGCTATGGTTGACCTGTTAAGAAACCTTTAATAAATTATAGTGTAACCTTTTATTAAGGGTGAAAGCCTGATGAATGACTGAAAAAGATTTTTAAAAGCCTTTTAGTTGAAAAAACTTATTAATTTTGTTGCTTGAAACTTATAAACTGTTAACATGGAAAAGAAATTTTTCACATCAAGAATGATCTTTGTGATCACTGCTATTTTGGTTGCTGCTGTTATGCGTTTAATTCCTCATTGGCCTAATTTCACACCTGTGGCAGCCATTGCTATTTTTGGGGGAGCTTATATTAATCGTAAGGTACTTGCATTCATACTACCTGTTGCAGCCATGCTTATCAGTGATTTGATTATCGGATTTCACACTACTATGTTGGCCGTTTATGCAGGTATGCTGATTTCTGTCGGCATTGGTATGATGCTCCGTAACCGTGTTAAAGCAGGAAACGTTGTTATTGCATCTGTCGTTTCATCAGTGATTTTCTTCCTGATTACTAACTTCGCAGCCTGGTACACCGGGTTGATGCCTTACACTCGTGACTTTGCCGGATTGGTACAGGCTTATATTGCCGGTGTTCCTTTCTTCAATAATGGACTTTTAGGTGATTTATTCTATAGTACTGTTCTGTTTGGCAGTTTCTATCTGGTTAGTCGTCGTGTTCCATCAATGGTTCAGGCATAATAGAATATTTATTATATCATTCAGGCCCTTTGCTATGGCATTGGGCCTTTTTTTTGTACGATTTTTGCTATATACTTATTTCATGAAGTGTGGTTGAGGAAACCCTCGAAAACAATAATTAATTGATTATTTTTGTTGAATAATAAAATGTGATTACCAGATAAGCTGTAGCGGGATCAGTAATAATAATTAGTTCACTGAAAAGAAAGGGCAAATATGAAATTCATGGGATTCAAAGCGGACAAGCCAAAGCAGTTTGAATATAAACCACGGTATTATGATGCCAAGAAAGAAGCACTTGAAAACCTGAAGAAAAAGTATTCTCAGGAAGGCAAAGCAGGTGGGGTAAGCCCTGATTTCAAGAGTCGTTTAAGAGATTCCTGGAGAGTTAAAGAAAAGCATACAGGCACCATCACTAAAGGGACCTTACTAGTCTACTTTATTATTCTATTGGCAATACTGTATTATATATTTTTCTACTAGAGTATGGCAGATATAATACGACTTCTGCCTGATTCTGTGGCCAACCAGATAGCCGCCGGTGAAGTTATTCAGCGCCCGGCTTCTGCTGTTAAGGAAATGCTCGAGAATGCGGTTGACTCAGGCGCTGATCAAATTGAGGTGATTGTTAAAGACTCCGGCAAGACGTTGCTTCAGGTTATTGACAATGGCTGTGGCATGTCGGTTACTGACGCACGAATGAGTTTTGAGCGCCATGCTACCTCTAAGATTAAAAATGCGGATGACCTTTTTAAAATACGTACTTTCGGTTTCAGGGGGGAAGCGCTTGCTTCTATTGCTGCCATTGCCCAGGTGGAGTTGAAAAGCCGCCGTAAGGGGGATGACCTGGGAACGCATGTAATGATTGAAGGTTCAGTTGTTAAGAGTCAACAACCTTGTGCAACGCCTGCAGGTTCTTCTATACAAGTTAAGAATCTCTTTTACAATGTTCCTGCCCGGCGTCAGTTCCTTAAGTCGGATGCTCATGAAATGCGCCTGATCATTGAAGAATTTCAGCGTGTTGCTCTGGTGAATCCTCAAATCAGTTTCAACCTGGTCAATAATGGCAGGATGCAGTTGCAGTTACCTGTGGTCAGCCTGAAACAAAGGATCAGTAACCTGTTCGGGAACAACTACCAGGAAAAACTGGTACCCGTTGAGGTAGATACGGAAGTAATTAAGATTACCGGCTTTATCGGGAAACCGGAGAGCGCTCGCCGAACCAAGGGTGAACAGTATTTCTTCGCCAACAACCGTTTTATTAAGCATCCCTATTTAAATCATGCAATTGAAGAAGTATTCAGCACCCTGATACCTGAAGGGCATTTCCCATCGTACTTCCTTTACCTCGATATTAACCCGCAGGATATTGATATTAACATTCATCCTACGAAAACAGAAGTTAACTTCCAAAATCATCAGGCTATTTATGGTATACTGAAATCAGCCGTTAAAGAGGCTATTGGAAAGTACAGCCTCTTCCCTACTATTGATTTCGACACTAAACCTGAATACAATTTCTTTTTCCCAAAGGACAGGCCTTTAGTTGTTCCGGGTATCAAAATAAACCCTGAGTACAATCCATTCAGCAAAAAGAAACAACCTGACCTTGGGTTATCCAGCTTTTATGTTGGACCGCAGGTCATTACTAATCATGATGATGCTGATTTTCCTGATCACCCGTCAGGACAACAAGTATTGACCGTAGACTCTGATTTTGAATCGGAACAAAAGGAATCACGTGAGTTTATTCAATTTCAGAATAAATATATTATCTCAAAACTGAAATCAGGCATTATTATAATAGATCAGCAAGCGGCTCATGAACGCATCTTGTATGAAAAATTCATGGAACGTATTGAAAAACGCCCCGGTAATGTTCAACAACAGCTTTTCCCTCAAACGGTTAAGCTATCGGCACCCGACACGCAGTTGGTGACTGATTTGATGGATACATTTAACAAGCTGGGCTTTGTACTGGAACCTTTCGGACCAAATACCTTTATTGTGAACGGTTCGCCTGCCGAGTTGCCTGACAGTAACATGCAACAGTTGATTGATAATGTACTTGAAAATTATAAAATAAATCAAACTAATCTGAAAATTGATAAGCAAAATAACCTTGCCAGATCCATGTCGAAGAATCTTTCAATGAAACAAAATAAAGCATTGACGGTAGAAGAAATGCAAGGTTTGGTGGATGGTTTATTCGCATGCAAAGTGCCTGGTATCAGTCCATCAGGAAAATCAATAGTTATAACGATGTCAACAGAAGAAATCGAAAAGCGATTTCAACAAAACCTTATCTAATCAATGAATAACCAGCAATACTCGCCAAGAGGTTTTAGCGTACTACCCCCGGTAGTAAAGAATCTGTTGATCATCAATGGGTTAGTTTTTCTTGCACAATTTATGTTTTTACAGGTCTTTAAGATTGACCTGGTTGATTACCTGGGTATGCACTACTTCGGTTCAGCAAAATTTAATCCTGCACAACTGGTGACTTATATGTTTTTGCATAGTACCAGTGATTTCTCCCACATCTTGTTCAATATGTTTGCTTTGTGGATGTTTGGCTATATGCTGGAGAATATATGGGGAAGTAAGCGATTCCTGATTTATTATATGGTTACAGGTATTGGCGCTGCAATTGTGCACATGATTGTAATGCATATAGGCATGATGGGCCTGCAGTCAGAGGTTGCTATGATTATGAGTGACCCTACCCCTTCAGCTTTCTTTAGTTTTGTAAATGAACACTTCCCTCTTTACCAAAATAGTTTGAGTGAATTTTACAATACCTGGTCGATGAACCCGAAAAACCCGGAACTGATCAACCAGGCTTCTAACTACTTGAATGAACTGGTTGAAATACGAAAAGATATACCTACTGTTGGTGCTTCAGGTGCTGTATTTGGCATTCTGCTTGCTTTTGGAATGTTGTTCCCCAACACTTTAATTTATATTTACTTTTTATTCCCAATAAAAACAAAGTGGTTTGTGTTAATTTATGGAGGTTTGGAACTTTTCCAGGGAATCCGTAACAGCGCAGGCGACAATGTAGCCCACTTTGCTCACCTGGGAGGAATGATTTTTGGTTTCTTCCTTATCCTCTATTGGAATCGTAAAATTCATCGTTCGAACCGTTGGGACCAAAACATATAAACTATGTATGCTCAAGTATCTCCATTAGAAAGAATTAAAATCTTTTTTGGTAAGCGCGAAGCTCTGCCAAGGATCATTCTTATTAATATTGCGGTGTGGGTTATTATTGCACTGATTACCAATATGGCTTTCCTTTTTTCAACACCGGAAGCAGGGACTACTGGTCTTTACAAACTCCATCTGTCGGAGTACCTGTCGTCTATTCTAGCTCTGCCCGCCAGTGTGATGGGATTCCTTGATAAGCCTTGGACACTGTTAAGCTACATGTTTTTGCATTTTGACTTCATGCATATCCTGTTCAATATGCTCTGGTTGTATTGGTTTGGCGTAATATTTGTTCAATACCTGTCGCAACGACAACTTCTGGCAACTTACATTTTCGGCGGAATAGCAGGTGGTTTGCTTTACATGCTGTCGTATAATGTATTTCCGGTATTCAACCTTGTTCGTGATTCAGCGCTTGCAATGGGTGCTTCAGCTTCAATATTGGCAATTGTTGTGGCTATTTCATTTTACGTGCCCAATTATACCGTGAACCTATTGTTTATCGGACCTGTCAGAATTAAGTATATTGCTCTTATTACAATCGGTTTGGACCTGCTGATGATAAATTCAGGGAATGCCGGTGGACATATTGCTCACCTGGGAGGTGCTTTATGGGGATTTGCCTACGTTAAAATGCTTCCTTACTTTGATCCTGCAAAACTATTCGGTTCCTTTTCAGTCCACAAAATACACAAATTACGAATTTCACGACGTAAGAAGTTTAAAGTACATCATGGTAACGCCCCTCTGTCGGATGAGGAATATAATCTGCAAAAAAAGGCTAAACAATTGCGGATTGACAAGATACTGGATAAAATAAGCAAATCAGGGTATAGTAGCCTTACTAAGGAAGAAAAGGAACTCCTGTTTTCAAGTAGTAATAAATAGAACCTCTTTTAAAGTAATAGTAATGACTCTATTAAAACCAAGAAGGCTGACTATTGGATCAGGGCTTTTGCTTCTTTTAAATACCGGAGTCCTGTTTTTATTGGTTTTAGGGTATCTTGCTGCTTACATCCCGCCCGACAAGAACTGGATGTTTGCCTTTGCAGGATTGATATTTCCTTATGTGGTGATTGCTAATATAATTTTTATATTTATTTGGCTGTTCCTCAGGAGGAAACTATTTTGGATTTCATTGATAGCATTGTTGATCTGTTGGAACCGGCTTTCCAATTATGTTCAGTACAATAAACAGGAACCGGCTGACTCTACTAAAGCTAGTCCTATAAAGATTATTTCCTATAATGTTCAAATATTCGATCTATATAACTGGGAATCAAA
>JBAXYX010000018.1:0-28092 GCA_041670625.1 Lentimicrobiaceae bacterium
GAAAAGACTGTTTGGCACCTACACTCTTCAAGAGGTGTTCGACAAATTGGATTCCATAGAATGCTACGAGAATCAAGGTCGGGAAATGAGAGTTTCCGAGGTCACCGCAAAGCAGCGACAACTATATCTTGACATGGGTATCGCACCGCCAAAATCCTCGTTATGAGTGGGACGGGAATGCAGGTTAAAAGAAGTATTGGATTCAAGGACCTTTCAATCACTTTCAAAAACGCACACTGATACTATTCGCATTATTTCAGATCATATCATAAAAATTAAAATAAATACACATGATATGATTGAAAGCTTTAAGCATATCAAGAAAATTGAGGATCTATCATAAAAAACCATAGAATATCGAGAAGAAGTGTTTTCCTATTTTGCGAAAATAAAATACATGTTGATAAGTTTGAATTTCTTATCGATGATGAAATGTGGCTTTACCCAAGTATCGGTAGTTACTGTTTATCTGTTAATCTTATGGTTTTGATTTGGTTAATTAAACGAACCCTTTAAATACTGCTTAGTCATTTCCTGTTTTGGATATTCAAATACTTCAGATGCAGTCCCCTGTTCAATAATTTCACCCAGGTACATAAATACTACATAATCAGCAATACGGCGGGCTTGGCGAAGTACGTGCGTTACCATAACAATAGTATATTGCTGTTTTAATTCAACGAATTTCTTTTCAATCACTTCACTTGAAATAGGGTCTAATGCTGAAGTAGGTTCATCTGCCAGAATGATTTCAGGATCAACAGCAAGCCCACGAGCCAAGCATAAGCGCTGTTGTTGTCCTATCGATAAAGCAGATGCAGGATCTTTCAAACGGTCTTTCACTTCATCCCATAAGTTAGCTTGTTTGAGGTAATGTTCAACACGTTTATCGAGAAATTGTCTTTTTTTACGACCACTGATACGTAAACCAAAAGCTACGTTATTATAAATATTCATCGGCAGGGGATATGGCCTCTGCGATAACAAACCCATTTTTTGGCGTAATAAGGTAATATCCTTATTTGTGTGCAGTATATCGTCATCATCGATCAATATATTTCCTGATACCTTCATTTCAGGATAAAGGTCAGTAAGTCGGTTAAGGCTTTTTAGTAGTGTAGTTTTGCCACATCCTGATGGACCTAAGATAACCGTAATCTTCTTTTCAGGTATCTCTAGATTAATATCCTTGAGTATCTGTTGTTTCCCTATACTAAGATTTAGTTCTGATATTTTTATTTTAGTTCTATCTTCCATCAACTATTGTTTAATTCTGTTCTTTTGATATTTTTTAGAAAAAAATCTTGTCAATATACTGATTGCCAAGATAATTATAGTCAATACAAGTGCTGACGCATAAGCACGTTCCTGAACTTCAGGTATTGGTGAACTCAACTGAAAAAAAATAGCCAACGGTAGTGTGGCAGTAGGTTGATTCAAAGCAGTTGGAATATGATCAGTATAACCAGTTGTGAATAACACAGATGCTGCGTCACCAATACCACGGCCAAAAGATAGCAATATTGCAGTGACCAATCCCGGAATTGCCTGTCGTAAGTATACCCTATATGATATTTCAGATGAAGTAGCACCCAATGACATCGATGACTCAAGCATTCCGCGGGGTATCGTTTTCAATACTTCGTCCATCCCTCGCACCATTATAGGTATAATAAAGAGCGTTACTGTCAAGATACCAGCCAATAATGATGTCTTTAAACCAAAGTAAATCATAATAGAGAAACCAAATGCTCCATAGACTATAGAAGGAACCCCCCATAGTAAGTCAAGCAGGAAACGTATTCCATTAACCAGTTTCTTATGTTTGATCAGGTGTACATTCATCATCAGCGCAACTGGTAAACCTATGACTAATGCAAGTGAAGTAGAAGCAAGCGCCAAGTACAATGAACCAATGATGGCATTTAAAATTCCACCTTCTTTTCCAAAATAGAATCCTCCTTTTGGAGTTTGACTAATCATTTCCCAAGTAAGGGAAGGCAACCCTTTATATAAAATACTTACGATAATTAGGGTTAAGGAAATGACTATAATACTTGTTGACAAGAACATCAACACTCTGAAAAAATTCTCCTCTGTATGTCTTAGCTTTCTCATTGTTATTCCATTTCTTCTATACGGGTAATGGCGTATCGTGATCCCAGGTTAAATAACATCACAACCACAAACAAAACTAAGGCAGCAAGCATTAACGCTGAATCATAAAGTGGTATTGATAGCATTTCACCATAATTATTTGCTATGAGAGCAGGCAATGGATAACCTGGTTGGAATAATCCTTTCGGTATCGTTGTTACATTACCTACCACCATTAACACAGCAATGGTCTCACCAAAAGCCCTTGAAACCCCTAATCCGAATGCTGAAATAATACCTGGGAACGCCTTTCGTACTAATACTAATTTAATAGTTTGCCATTTAGTCGTACCTAATGACAGGGAAGCCTCTTTTAACTCATCAGGTAAGGTTCTGAATACATCTATCAATATGTTTAAAATAAAGGGAATGATCATGACAGCCAGCACAATGCCCCCGGCAAGTATACTATATCCTGATGATTGCTTTCCCAGTAAGGGTGCAAGGTAGTCTGAAATAAAAGGGACTATTATCAGAATACCCCACACCCCGAAAATAACCGAAGGAATACCTGCCAATATATCAATTACAGGGTGCATAACTTTCAACACCCAGTTCTTTGCATATTGAGTAAGGTGTATGGATGTCAGTAGGCAAATAGGTCCTGCAATAAGCAATGAAATTACAGTAACCCAAAGTGAACTGATAATGAATGTCAAAAAACCAAATTTACCAGCTAGAGGACGCCAGTCACTTGAAAATAGTAACTCAAATAATGACTGCTCCCTAAGTAACATGGCAGATTTAACATACAGACCTATACCTAAAAAAATAGGCAATAGTATCACAATCATCAAAGCGATGACCATCCATGTTGTATGCAACTTGCTCCTTAAATGACGTTTAACTTTAAAGCAGCGAAAAACATCCTTACTTTGAAAGCTTTTGTAATTCACTCTTGACTTTCTCTTCTGTAAGGTTAACATATCCAGCATTATGTACAAATTTTTGTCCATCTGTGACTATCCATTCTAAAAAAGCCAGCACAGCAATACTTGTAGGTTTACCCTTTGAAACAAAGTATAAGTCACGGGCAGGCGGTGAAGGATATTTCCCGTTAGCTATAGCCTCCATCATATCATCTAATGAACCGTAATATCGCTCATCGTCACTGATTTGACCATCATTATTAAAATCGATAGGCACAATAGATAACCCGACGTATGTTTTGCGGGTTTTCATATCAAAAGCATAGTTTACATTATTATAACCTAAGCCGGTTTTATCATTCTTTACAGCGTCAGCAATTCCGGGATCACCAAATACTCCAATGCCTTTAAGAGACTCCTGGTTGGAACCAAGATATTTACCCCACATTTCTGCTGCCCCACAGGCATCAGAGCGAGTGTAAGCATTCAGTCTTGTTTTGTCAGAGGTTTTGTAAACTTCACCCCATGTTTTGACAGTACCTTTAATATAGATTTTTTCAAACATCTCCTTGCTAATGCCTTTTTGGTCGATAAGTTTAGCTAAAGGGTTAGAAGGATTATAAGTGGGTACTACAGCATCTTTAGCAACAGCAATAAACCAGGCTCCTTTTGATTGTTCCTCAGGTGTAACTTCTCTTGAAAACATACCAAGATCAACCATTTGTGATAATGCATCAGTCATTCCTTTACCCGCTCCACCGGCTGAGATATCTATTCTGACCTCCGGGTTCAATTTCTGAAACTCTTCAGCCCATAATACTGCCATGGGATACAATGCAAAAGCTCCCGAAATAGAAATAGTCCCTTTATAGGTTCCATCAGCATTTTTTACTGATTTGTCTTTACCACTACTGCAGGATAAGGTGAATAAGATTGCTGGTATTACTAATACCAGAATGAACAAGTAAAAATGCGTGCTTCTTTTCTTCATGTGCCTGTTGAGTTAATAATTAATAATGAAACTTGGTATTTCAGTTTATTGATTCAGTGAACATTGTCGCTCAAACTGTGATGAATTCCTTTAATTACACGGCCATGCTAAAGTAGGTAAAATCCTTGAAACAGTTATTAACACTTTCAATTAATTAATAACCAGAAATTGTGAATAACTTTAAGAGGCACAGGTATCAAAAATAATTATCAGGTGATTATGTGTGACTTAAATCGGTTTTATAATACTAAAATTCATTTGTGCTCCAATATTCTATAACTTTGAAGCCATAAAAATGAAAGGTATGAGAACATTTGGTCTTTTAAGGTTATTACTTCTGACTATGGCAATTACAATATTGATGCCTGCTTTCTGTCAGATTACCAGCGTTCCCTTAAAATCAGGCACTACTGACCCTGAAAGTGATGGATTTATTTATGCACTACCCTTGAATGTTGTAAAAGTAGATGTATATGTATCTAAAACAAGCAATTATAAAGGTAAATACAGCGATTTTGCTGCTAAACTACTGGGGATCACCGATGTGATTGCAAAAGATGCAATTACTTATAATATTGATAAAGTAGAAGTGACAACCCTCCGTGATATTGATACTAATCAATATTACTATGCAGTATTACCCCATAAATTAAAGAATGACTATACCTTTATGGTAAACCTTACGGAAAAAGGATTTATTTCAGGGTATTATTCCATCGATAAAGAAGAAATTGAAAGAAATCAAAAGGGAACATCACTAACACCTTTCCGTGATTTGTTGAAACCCATATTGATTGAAAAAGTGGATACGATTATTCGAAGGGTCAGTATAGATACTACAATTATTGAAGAAAAAGTGTTAAAACGCAGTATTTCTGAAAAGTCCAATGAACAACAGGCCCGCGAAATTGCAGATCTCATTTACCGGATCGAGGACAATAAATTTAGCTTGATTACCGGTTATCAGGAAGTCAATTATTCCAAAGAAAGCATGCAATTTATGTTTCAAGGCTTGAACAAAATGGAGCAGGAATACTTGGCATTCTTTAAAGGTTCGAGTATTACAACAGAAGAGAGATATACCTATTATTACACTCCGGGTGAAGCTGTTAAAGGGTCAATGTCAACTTTATTTCGCTTCTCACCTTTCATAGGCATTATTGACAAGAATATACCTTCAGGTGATGCAGTAAGTATTTTTGTTACTCCACAGAATCATCTTAAAATGGTGAGAGAATTTGAAATCCAGCGTATGCAAACCAAACGCCATTCGCATGGGTTGTTTTACCGAATTCCTCAAGAAGTAAAGATTGACATTAAGGTAGGGGACAAATTATTAACTTCACATAACGCGTTAATTAGTCAGATGGGAATTATTACTTTCCTTCCTTCTAATGTGTCGAATGTTGACTTTTTTGAAAATGGTACATTAAAATCCTTAATCTTGGAATAAAAAACAATGGCTAATTTTACACTTGAACGAATTAAAAGTATCTTGTTTTATCCTGCATATGAATGGAAGATAATAAATGCTGAAAAAAGAACCTTAAAGGAAGACTTTTCAGGTTATGCATTGAATCTTATATTGTTTGGTGCAATATCACAGGCAATCGGCAGTTTCTTTTTTGTGAGGAATGTATTGGATATTGATGCGTATCGTTTCTCCTTTCCATTGGTAAAAGCATTTTTTTACCTCCTCATGCAAATATTTACCATCTTTATTCTTACTTTTTTTGTTAATGGCTTTTCAGGAAAGTTAGCTCCCCAAAAAGATTTTATTAAAAGTGGCAAGCTGGTGATTTATGGTCTGACTCCAATGTTTTTATGTTATATGATTTCAAACCTTAGTTCACAACTAATCCTTGCTTTAATTCCTGCTTTTTATTCACTGTGGTTGTTTGCTAAAGGGTTACCGGTATTGTTAAAAACAGACCGTCTTAAAATACCTGGATTTATATTTATTATTGCTCTTTCCACTCTTGGTATTAATTACCTGCTCGACATCGGTTTTGACATACTAACAAGCATGATTTTCCCTGATATCATTATCAAGTAAAAGGGATTACTTAATATTAATCCCGTAATCTTTTATAACTTATTTAATTTAAGAAAAAGAGGACCTTGTAAAAGATTATAAGGTTTTCAGATAAGCTGTTCGTAATATTACCAAGTCATTCAGCAATTTTTCAAGAAGTGCTATTGGTAGCATATTGGCAGCATCTGACTTGGCACTTGCAGGATCAGGATGAGTCTCAAGGAATATCCCATCAGCACCTGCAGCTATTCCTGCACGGGCAATTGTGGAAATCATGGAGGGTAGTCCACCACTCACACCTGAAGCTTGATTTGGTTGTTGTAATGAGTGCGTTATATCTAATACTACCGGAACATTAAATTGCTGCATGATGGGTATGGACCGCATATCGACGATTAAATCCTGATAACCAAACATAGTGCCTCTGTCAGTGAGGATCACATTGTGGTTGCCTGTTTCATATATTTTTTCAACCACAAATTTCATTGATTCAGGCGATAGGAATTGCCCTTTCTTGATATTTATCCATTTGCCTGTTTTACCAGCTGCTTCCAGCAAATCAGTTTGTCTGCACAAAAACGCAGGAATTTGAAGAACATCCACATAGGCCGCAGCCATAGCTGCTTCTTCAGCAGTATGAATATCTGTAACCACAGGTATTTGCAACTTTTCCCTGACTTCAGCAAGGCACTTGAGAGCTATTTCATTGCCAATCCCTGTAAATGAAGAAGCTTTTGAACGATTCGCTTTACGGTAGGAAGCCTTAAAAATAAAAGGAATATTAAGTTTTTGTGTCAGTTTTAATATATGCTCTGCAATTTGCATGGGCATGGTTGTGTTCTCAACTACACAAGGTCCAGCCATGATAAAGAAATTATCTGACTGAATAAGATTGTTAATAATTGGTGTTTTTATCACTTGATAGAGCATTGATTAATACTGATATTTTGATTGCCATAACTGGCTCAACCGTTTCCTGAACTCTTCTTCTCTTGCATTTTTGCCTGGATCATATAGTTTATGTCCTTTAACCTTATCAGGCATAAATTCCATTACAATAAAGTTACCATCATAACTGTGTGCGTATTTATAATCAGCACCATAACCAATGTTTTTCATCAGGTTTGTCGGAGCATTTCGAATGTTGAGAGGTACCGGTAAATCACCGGTCTTGTGCACTAATTCCAATGCGTTTTCAATTGCCATAGATGAAGCGTTGCTTTTAACTGAACAAGCAAGATAAACAGCACATTGAGCAAGAGTAATTCTGCACTCCGGATAACCTGTTTTGTGCACAACATCAAAGCATGCATTGGCTAGTAGCAATGCGTTAGGGTTAGCATTGCCAATATCTTCAGATGCGAGGATCAACATTCTCCGAGCAATAAATAAAGGATCTTCTCCTGAATCAATCATGCGGGCCAGATAATATATTGCCGCATTTGGATCACTCCCTCTTAATGACTTGATAAACGCTGAAATAATGTCGTAATGCATTTCACCTTTCTTATCATACATCGAAAGGTTTTGCTGAATAATGGATAAGGTCGATTTGTTATCGACAACTATAACATCATTATTTTTTTTCGAGCTAGTAGCTATTATTTCAAGTGCATTAATAAGTTTTCGGGCGTCACCACCTGAAATACGCATTAAAGCTTCAGTTTCTTTAATCTCAAGTTTGATATTATAAATACTGGCAATCTTTTTAACAGCACTATTAATGATCACATTCAATTCTTCTTCAGTAAGGGGTTTAAGAATATAAACCTGGCAACGTGACAATAGCGGAGAGATCACTTCAAACGAAGGATTTTCAGTTGTAGCCCCAATCAATGTGATAATACCTCTTTCAACTGCACCAAGTAAAGAATCCTGTTGTGATTTACTGAAACGATGAATCTCATCAATAAATAAAATAGCGTTTGAACCACTGGTGCGGGCCGTTTCAATTACTTCACGGATATCTTTAACACCTGAGTTAATTGCACTTAAAGTATAGAATGGCCGGTCGAGTGCTTTGGATATCAAAAATGCCAAAGTCGTTTTTCCCACACCCGGAGGTCCCCAGAAAATCATTGACGGAAGGTTCCCGCTCTCAATGGAACGGCGTAGAATGGCATTTGGACCTATCAGATTGGATTGACCCACATAATCTTCAAAGGTTCCCGGACGTAATTGTTCAGCCAATGGAGGCAGGTTATTCATTATTTATATTTTATCTGACAAAGATAAGAGTATTTTTTGTGGTGCATTTTTATCTTTAAAGCAATAATGACCCAAAACAAGACGATTTTTTAAGCCATTTTTAATATCATTAATGAAAATAATTTCAACGATGCTGTTAAATGATTGATAATAAGCGATATACTGTATTAAAAAAAACTTAAAGAAACTTGCTTTTGCATTTTTACTTTATTTATCTTTGCAATGTTTTAAAACTAAACACATCAAAACATGAAAACATTAGCTCAGATTTTAGTTATCGCAGGTTTAGCATCTTTCGTAGCATGCGGTCCAAGTGCAGAACAAAAAGCAGAACAAGCTCGTTTAGATTCAATCAGAATCGCTGACTCTATCGCTATGGTACAGCAGGCTGAACAAGCTGTTCAAGATTCTATCAACGCTGCTATGGCTGCTGATACTGCTGCACAGGTTGAACAACCAGCAAAATAAAACTAATCTTCTGTTAGATTTATTATAAAAAAGGGGTGAATATTCATCCCTTTTTTATTTTTATTGTTAAGTCTGCTACCAAAAAATGGAATTGAAACTTCGCATAATATCTACTATAATAGTTTTGAGCCTTATTGCCTGTAATAATCAATCTGAGGAGAAAGCAGAGCAGGCTAAGCTTGATTCAATCAGAATAGCTGATTCAATTACTTTTGTGCTGGAAAAAGAAAGAGTCATCGATTCCATTCAAGCTATTGCTGATGAACAGCAAATAATCTCCGATTCAATTCAGAATCAGGTAAGTAACTGATTTTTGCTAAGTTAATGAATCCTATTCTATATTTATAATGGATAAGAATTGTTTCCTAACCTAAAACTATGGTTATTAAGATGTTAAGAAAAACATTAAAGAATCATTAAGAAATTTAATTTTTAAGTTACATTTTAAGCTATTTTTGCCCGTTTTTAATTAACCACAAAACAATGAAAAAATTATCATCACTTTTAGTAGTAGCTGGATTAGCTACTTTAGTTGCTTGCGGACCAAGTGCAGAACAGAAAGCTGAACAGGCTCGTTTAGATTCAATCAGAATAGCTGACTCTATGGCTTTAGTACAGGAAGCTGCTCAGAGAACTCAGGATTCCATCAACGCAATTGCTATGGAAGAACAGAGAATAGCTGACTCAACAAGAGTTGCTGATTCACTTGCAAGTTTGAAAAAAGGTAGGAAATAATACCATTACTACATTTAGATCACAGAAAAGGGAGTTGACGCTCCCTTTTTTGTTTTTATACCAAAACCCGATTTTTTTTACTATTTTAGCACTCTCTCAATAAAAATCCACTTATCTCAATGAATGATAACCCTATAAAACCCAAAATTACTTCATTTCAAGAATTCGGATTTGATAATGGAATAATGGAAGGAATTGAGGCTGCAGGTTTTAATGAACCAACTCCCATTCAGGAACAAATCATTCCAAATATTCTTAAGGGAAAGGATGTGATTGGGTGTGCCCAGACCGGAACAGGAAAGACCGCTGCATACCTGCTCCCAATATTACATCACATTATCAATAATCCGGTTAAGGGTATTAATACTATTATTATTGCACCTACAAGGGAACTCGCACTTCAGATAGCGCAGCAATTAGAAGGGTTTAGTTACTTTTTAAATATCAGTTCTCTCGCTTTTTATGGAGGAACCAGTGGAATTGAGTGGGAACAACAAAAAAAAGCATTAATGCAGGGTGTGGATATTGTAGTTGCAACACCTGGTAAATTAATATCTTTCCTAAACATGGATCTTGCCCCTGTAAACCAGCTTCAGCACCTTATACTGGATGAAGCTGATCGTATGCTTGATATGGGATTTCAGGAAGACATTATGAAAATAATCAGCTACCTGCCTGAAAGCAGAAACACATATTTATTCTCAGCTACCATGCCTTCGCGAATCCGTGATTTAGGCAGGCGAATTCTCAAAGATCCTGTTGAAATAAATATTTCTTTATCAAAACCGGCAGAAGGCATTTTACAGATTGCTTATCTCACCTATGACACTCAGAAGACACCTCTGTTGGAATCATTGATAAAAGGGCATGACCTTTCGAGCGTACTTGTTTTTGCTTCTACAAAAATCAAAGTTAAGAAAATAGCTCACGATCTTAAGAAAAAAGGCTTTCAGGTTGCTGATATCCAGTCGGACCTTGAACAAACTGAACGTGAGAAAGTATTACTTGCTTTCAGAAACAAGCAACTTCAAATTCTGGTTGCTACTGATGTACTTTCGAGAGGAATTGATATTGAAGATATTGATTTAGTTGTTAATTACGACGTACCCAACGAAGCTGAAGACTATGTACACCGTGTAGGTCGTACAGCCAGGGCAGAAAAGACTGGTATTGCCATTACTTTTATAAATGAGGAAGAACAAGCTGAGTTTGCAAAGATTGAGACTCTGATTGACACGGAAATCAGGAAACTAAAACCTCCTGTTGAACTTGGAGAAGGACCGGAGTATAATCCTTTATCCAAACCCATAAAAAGGTGGCATTCTGATCGACGCAAACCGGGGAGGAAGAAATAGAGGTTAAAGACTATCAATCTAATTTGGCCTAAATTGCCCATAAACTAGCTCTGCTTAGCTTTGTGACTAAGGATTAAGGTCAAAATTGCATGAAGTAATAAGTTGCTGCTTATGTAGTATTAGTATTTGTTTATCTGTATTTTAAAGTTTATTGAACCTGATATTTAAATCTCAAGTGAAGGTTCAATATCATGGGCATACTTATAAATTCCTCCTTCAAGAATATACAGATCTTTTATTTTAAGCTTGTCTTTAAGATAAATATATACCATTTCACTGTTACCCCCATAAGTACAATAAATAATCACTGTATTATCTTTCTCAACCCGGTCAAGCATATCTGGTAATTGTAATTGGGGAATTGAAATCGCTCCCTGGATATGAGCTATAGCGTATCTTTCTGCTTTACGTGTGTCAATAATTTGCATAGGATCATGCATTTCTATTTTCAACTTTAACTCTGCAGGCAGAATAAATTTCATAACTATTCCCTTATTCCTAATCGTTAACCAATTGTTCTATTTTGTCTGATTCAAGTGTATAAATTCCTTTGGGCTTATTGGCAAGCTTGATCATTGCCCTGGCAACTATTTCAGCATGAATGGGCCTGTATTTGCGCATTGAACCAACCATAAAAGGAATAACAACCTTTGACAGTACCTTGCTTACTTCTTCCAAAGGTCTTCTTTCACGCCTAATTCCCATAAGCATACTCGGCCTTACAATACTCAGGTTATTAAAACTGAATGTTTTAATTGACTCTTCCATTTTACCTTTAGTATTGAGGTAGAAGTTCCTTGAATGATCATTTGCTCCAAGGGATGAGATAACTACAAAGGACTCTACTTTATTGAAAGAGGCAATTTGAGCAATTCTTTCAACAAGACCATGATCAGTATTAAAAAACACTTCACGGCTACCAGCTTTCTTAATTGTCGTGCCAAGACAACAGAATAAATGATTACCTGTGACTTCAGATGCAACGACATCAAGCTTATCAGAATTGAATACATACTGTTTAACCTTATCGGATGGGAAGTTTAATTCCTTCCTTATAAAGAGTTTAATATGGTCATATCTGGGGTCAGCTATAAGTAGTTCAGTTACGAAATGCCCAGTTAATCCACTGGCTCCGAATACTATTGCTGTGTATTTTTTTTCATCCATATATTAAATAAACTTTATAGAGTTAAATAGCTTTAGATTGCTTGCCTCTTTTGAGGGAGAAAAATATTCCTATAAAACATAATACTGCGAATATAAAGAAAGCAAAGTGAATACTTGACATTAATCCATCAATATTTTCACTACCATGTGCTTCTTTTCCCATTAAAATGGCAAATATCATAAGAGTAATACCCATACTCATTGTTTGTCCAACTAGTCGCATAGTTCCTAAAGTTGCTGAAGCCATGCCATACTCAGTATTTGATACTGAACTCATAACAGCATTAGTATTGGGTGAAGAGAACAAGGCGAAACCCAAGCCCAGTAACATCAGCATTAAAACAAGAAACAGGATACTTGTGTCACTATTGATAAATATCAATGATGCTATACCTACTGTAGCGACTGCCATTCCCAGTGAAGAAACAATAAAAGGTTCAATCTTGTCACTTAATTTTCCTGCTATAGGTGAAATGATTGTCATCATGATAGGTTGTGCCATTAAAATTAGCCCTGTATCACTTGGTGAAAGATGTTTTACTTGCTGAAGAAACAAGCTTAAAAGAAACACTAAAGCAAATGTAGCGCTATAGTTGATAAATGCAGCAATATTAGAAAAGATAAACACCTGGTTATGTCTGAAGCTCATGATGTCAAGTAAAGGTTCACCAGATTTTCCTTCTATATATCCAAATAAAACCATCCCAAATATTCCTAATACAAACAAAATAATACCTTGTAAAGAAGGCATTTGGGGAAATCCATAAATAATGACTGCCAGGCTTAGACCATAAATAACACTACCTGTTTTATCAAAAGCATTTTCATTGCTAGTCACTTTATCTGTGGGAAGCCGTTTTGTTGCAATAGGAATGATTATAGCAGCTAAAAAAGCTGTAAGGAAAAATACGGAGCGCCATCCCCAAAGCGCAGTACAAAACCCTCCGATTGTTGGTCCAAGACTTAAACCCAGGTATACTGATGCAACATTAATACCAAGGACCTTTCCCCTGATACTCTTATCGTATGATGAAGTTAATATGGCAATGGCAGTAGCATAAATCAGAGCTCCTCCCATACCATTAATAAACCTTGACACAATCAACATCCAAGAATTAATAGACAGCCCGCATATCAATGAGGAAACAACAGTTAAATAAATCCCTGCTAAAAAGAACTTCTTACGTCCATTTTGGTCAGCCAGTTTCCCAAAAGGGAGAAGAAATATAGCTGCTGCAAGCAGATAAGTAGTAACTACCCAACCTAATGAAATGGTATTCATGGAAAGGTCAGTTCCCATGGAAGGCAATGCAACATTTAAGGCAGAACCCATAAAAGGTGTTAAGAATGAGCTTAAAGTAGTTACAAATAGTATGGACTTATTATGAAGCATCCTTTTTTAATGCAAATTTATCTGTTTTAAATTAAGTTACCAGTAAATCTATTGTGAACAATAAAATAATGAACTTGTTTGATTAACTATAATTTGGGCGGGTATAGTTAAATGAATCCTAAAGAATGAGGATTCCCCGGTTTATTGAATACCTTATTGAACAAACAATTTTCATAAATTCATTAATACACATTAAATCGTACAGTCATGGATTACTTTTTTGCAAAAACGGTTGATTACCCTGTTGCTATTGCAGTTGAGAAGATCACTAATCACCTGAAACAGCATGGTTTTGGCATTTTGACACAGATAGATGTTCAAAAGACCCTGAAGGACAAAATTGATTTTGAGTTTCGTCCTTATATAATATTAGGAGCATGCAATCCTAACTTCGCCAAGGAAGCACTTACCCACGAAAGAAGGTTAGGCTTGATGTTACCTTGTAACGTAATTGTACAACAAACAGAAGATGGCCGTACCGAAATTGCAGCTATTAATCCAGAAAGAACCATTCAAACCATTGGTAATGAAAAGTTAGCAGAGATATCTACCAAAGTAAAGGAAGTCATGCAATCAATGATAAATTCCCTTTAAGCTTAAAAAGCTACTTTAATTGAGAAATTGAAGGTACGCCCAGGTGACCAAAAGCCTGTAAAGGTGTAGATGTCATGTGAATTGCCATCTTCACCACGCATTATAGATTCCTTGTTCAGAAGATTATAAATACCAGTACTGGCAGTTGTTTTTAACCCGCCAATTAAAAAGTCATATATAATGTGCAGATTAATCGTATGATAGGAAGGAATGCGGTAAGGCTGGGTCCGGTCATTCGGATCATTGCGTCCTGCAGGATCAAAGTTAGCATAGATTCTGTCGAAGTACAGCCAATTGGCATTAAGAGTAAAATTGCCTGGTAACCTCAAATCGCCTGTAAGTCCTACTTGTAGCTGAGGTGCGTCACCTACCCATAAACCTTTAGAATATACTTTGGTAGAATCAATAAGCACCTGGTCATTATCATAAAGCTCAGCATCCACATCATTGCTCCATTTCCAGTCGCCCCATGAAAAAGTAAAACCCATATCCAGATTATGTAATAACTCTGCTGATGCCTCAAGTTCAACACCTTTATGAACAGCATCAAGTCCACGTATAAGTGCCCTTGTTTGCTGATTGTTATCCAATTGAATATTTTCCTTCGAAAGCAACGATTTATCCTGCCATAGAGTATAATACAGATTTAAGTCAACGTTGATACTCCTTTTGTTATATCCATATCCAAGTTCTGCCGCACTTATTTTTTCATTAGTAATACGTTCAACTACTGCATTGCTAAAATTGGCAAACACAAATTTAAAGTAGGGGGCTTTTGAATAATACCCAGTATTGAAATACAGGTTATGGTGTTTGTCAATGTTATAATTCCCACCTGCTTTAAAATCATAACCAAATTTTGATACAAGGTCGCTTTTGGTATCAGTGATATAATTAATCCTGTCGTACCTTCGATACCAGTTTTGCGATAGGGTAGAAGCACCAAAAAAAGTGAACTTATTGAAGGAGTATTCCATTTGTAGAAAATAACTCACAATATCCACTCTTGAATCATTATCCACATTAATGATATCGCCGACTCCTTTAACCTGGTTTCGGTTGCCTATTCCTTCTATAGCCCACGAGTAGTTATCAATCCAATATTTGCCTCCAAACAGGTTGCTAATCTCTTCACGAAGGTTTGACTTGAAGTAGCGGGCATGAAGTCCGGTAATCAACTTCAAGTTGTCATTGAATTGATAATTAAGATTTGATAAAGCGCCATACCAAACATGGCTGGCTAAGTACTCTGTTTGAATGATCTTAGAAAATCCTGTAACAGATTGACCGTTTTGCAATTGAGCATAATCTTGGTTATTAACATTCTGCAAATAAATAGCATCCCAGTCAACCTGGTTATTCTTACGAAAAGTGAGAGCGGATTCACTCATGAAAGATTCGGAGAAATTGCCACCTCCGGTTCCAAAGGAAACATAAGCAGAAGTTGATAATAAGCCCTTATTAAATTCGAGATAGTGAATAATTGACAATTGTGGTTTGTGATAAAAGTTCTCAGCCAAACTATTAATTTTCCCGTTAAACATACCCCAGTCAGGATTGTATTTGTTGCCATAAAGATCATATTGCTCCTTTGTCAGGCCATAGGTTCTCTGACCGTGTCGTTCAGGGGCTCCCAAACCGGTAAATACAATAGATTGATGTTCATTAATTTGCTTGCTGATGGTTAAGAAATATGCCCATGAATTTACACTTGTAGCATCTATATAACCGGGGCCTTCAGTATGTGAACCCAAGAATGTGACTGCATAGTTATTTTTAAGCTTACCGGTTGAAAGGGACAATGTGGTTTTGTGATTGCCATAATCACTGACTGAATATCGGATACTACCGCCCTTTTTTGCTTCCGTTGATTTTGTAATAATATTTATTGTTCCACCTACTGAATTAAGTGCCACACGTGAAGCTCCCAATCCTCGTTGTACTTGTATCGTTTGTGTGGCATCACCTAAGCCTGCCCAATTAGACCAGTATACTAAACCATTTTCAACGCTGCCTACTGGTACACCATTAAGCAGTAAAGCGATGTTCTCCTGCTGAAATCCTCTTATGCTGATACGGGCATCACCTGTCCCTCCACCTAATTTGGTAGCATATACGCCCGGAACCATTTTCATGATTTCCGGATAATCCTGATTACCCATTTGAAGCTCAATCACTGCAGGCTTGATGTTACTCATTGCCACCGGAGTTTCGCGCTCTTTGGCATAATCTGACAAGATAGTTACTTCATCAAGCCCCGTAATTAGAGGCTCAAGCTCAACCTTAATAAAGTTTTTAATCTCTGATACTTTAAATTCAGTTTTATAAGTGCTATAACCAATATAACTGATTGTCATAGTATGCATACCCGATGTAAGATTAAGTATAAAATACCCTGATTCATCACTAATTGTACCTTGTTGAAGTGAATCGACCACAATGTTTGCACCGGGAATGGATTGTCCATTACTTGCATCAAGCACTTGCCCGCGAAAGAATATTTGCGAATAAGAAAATAAGGAGATAAAGAGAAAGGGTAAAAATAGTAACTTTTTAGTCATGGCTTCCTAAAGTTTAATTAATAGATAAATAAATTACACTTCAGGGTAGGACAAACAAATGGAATAAAAGAGCTGAAAAACAAATCTTTTATACCCATACAGAATTACTTCTTCCATCCAGACTTTACTGTCGGTACCGGAATTAAACCGGTTCAGTCTAAAGCAAAGCTTTAGAGTAGCGGACTATACCGCCGATCGGGAATTTCACCCTGCCCTGAAGAATTCGGATGCAAAAATATTATTTTTTCTTATACGTTTTTCACTAAATTTGCTTTATAAGTAAAAGTAGTTTCATTTTATCAGGGTTTATGAGGCAATACCTCCTGAAAGCCTTGTAATGATTGAAAAATGTCTTTATATATGAATTTTACGGATGATGAAGGCTTGATCACTAATTCCACAGATAATGGAATAACTCCTGATTCTACGAATAAAATGTATGTAGCTACTTTTCAGAAATCTCCACTTCCTTTATTTATTATTGATGCGAATTTGCAGATTATTGACTGTAACCAGAAAGTAAAGAGTAATTTTTACCTGCCTGATGGCTTTAACCGCAAGAATTTATCAGACTATTTTCATACACCTGAAGTTGATGATGCAAGTTCATGGCTTAAACTTCTTGAATCAAAAAAAACAATTAATGCATTTTTTGGCCCTGATGACTCAACCGTTGTGATTCTGACTTTTACGATACTTACAAAAGACTTTTTTCTTGTTGAAGCGGTGAAGAAACTTAAGAGTCGGGATCATTTTCAGAGCTTAATTGAAGAAGCAAAAAGCCAAGGGTCAGATTTCTTTCAAACAATAATCAACACTACATTATATCCTTTCTGTATTATTGATGTAAAGAACAATTCATTCATCATCAGGAACAAAGCTCATAATGAACTATTTGAGTCATTAGTTAGCGCAAGTATTAGTGAACAAAGCACTACTCTTGAACGAAATGAAGTACCTGATAGTTTATTTTTTGAAAATATTAAAGCTGCTAAGCAACCTTTTGTTGAAGTACACGAATACCTGACCATACAAGGGCAAAAGTTGCATTATGTAATTCATGGTTTTCCTGTTTTTTACCCTGATAAAAATGAGCATTTTGTGATTCTTCATTACAATAATGTGACTGATGAAATCCAATATAAACAACAGGCAGAAGAATACCGAAAGACAATAGCCGATCTTTTTTCCAACCTGCCCGGTATGATTTTCAGATGCCTTAATGAAACTAACTGGACGATTGAATATGCAAGCCCCGGTTGTAAGGCTTTAACCGGTTACACTGCTGAAGCCCTGATTAATAATAACAAGATTAAATATGGCGACCTGATTCATCCTGAAGACAAGAAAATAGTATGGAACACTATTCAGGAGGCCATCAAAAGGAAGCAGTGCTACACTGTTGAATATAGAATTTTAACCAAAAAAGGAAACCTAAAGTGGGTAACTGAAAGAGGAAAAGGAACTTATGACAAATTTGGTCAGCTAGTTAGCATTGATGGTTTTATTTCGGATATTTCAGAAGGTAAGTATGCCGAGATAAACCTTACCAAAGAGTTGCGAATTAGCGAGGCTGTTGGTAATATAGGAATGGAACTATTGAAAGACTCTGTTACCCCAGTTGATGTATCCAGACTGGTGCAGAAGCATTTAAAAGAAATTACCGGAAGTAATGTCTCAATTATATACTCACCGGATGAAACCGGCAATGGGTTCACTCTTTTTGATCATAGTAATGAAGAAGAAACAATTACTATAGTACCTGAAGCATATTCAGATGAGCAACTTAAATTTATCAAACATTTAATTAATCTTTCAGAACCATTTATTCAGAATACCCCTGAAACTATAATTTTACCCGGTTTGTGGGACACTCCGACCGAAGTAAACAGATATATCAGTATCCCTGCATTTACAAAAAACAAACTTTCTGGTTTGTTGATTATGGGTAAAGCTGATAATGATTATACGGATGAAACCATTACTATCGGTAAGCGGTTGGTGAATATGTTTGCTTTGGGACTTTACAGGCTTAAAGCAGAAGAAACCTTGCAGGACGCTAAAAACAGAGCAGTTGAGAGTGATAGGCTCAAGAGCCTTTTCCTTTCAAATATGTCGCACGAAATCAGGACTCCAATGAATGCTATAGTGGGTTTTGCTGAAATGCTGCAGGAAACTGATCTTGACCGTGAACAAAAGAACCGTTTTCTGGATGTCATTATTAAAAGTGGCGATAACTTGTTACGACTCATTAATGACATCATTGATATTTCAAAGATTGAAGCCGGACAGCTTACGTTCGACTACTCTGATTGTCTGGTCAATGAAATGATTGCTGACCTTGAAACTTACTTTAAACAAGAATTGACCAGAGTTAAAAAACCGCATCTGTCATTGTACATCCAGATGGGCCATCCTGAAAGCGATTTTGCAATATATACTGATCCAATGCGGCTAAAACAGATACTTAATAACCTGATAGGCAACGCAATTAAGTTCACAGATGAAGGATTTATTGAATTCGGCTACCAAATCAAAGCAGGAGCTATAGAGTTTTATGTTCGTGATTCAGGAATAGGAATTGCGTTGGATCAGCAGGAAGTTATATTTGAACGTTTCGGACAAGTACGTGAAGCTGTATCACGCAATCAGTCAGGTACCGGTTTAGGTTTAACCATATCCAAAAACCTGGTCGAGATGCTGGGAGGTACTATGTGGGTTGATTCCTATCCGGGTGAAGGTTCCACTTTTTACTTCAGTCTGCCACTTCACTTAAGTTCCCGTCAAGTAATCAGAACTAATAAAAAAGATATCGATATTCCCAGGCAGCTATTAAATCTTAAAGGTAAAACGATCCTTATAGTAGAGGATGTTGACACCAATTACTTCTATTTGAGTTCATTACTTCAAAAAATGGACTGCATAATTCTACGGGCTACCAATGGAATGAAAGCCATTGAAATGTGTAGAAAGGATGATTCCATCGACTTGGTACTTATGGATATTGAACTACCTATACTTGACGGTTACAAAGCAACCCGTGAAATCAAGAAGTTCAAACCTGACCTGCCCATTATTGCTCAAACGGCTTTTGCCATGACAGGTGAACGTGAACGTAGCAAGGAAGCAGGTTGTGATGATTACCTGTCGAAACCTATTCGAAAAGAGGAACTTCTTGAAACCTTAAGTAAGTTTTTGTAATAATCGTTAAGTGCTGACAATTAAGCAGTTGGCTGTTTACACTTGTCAACAGACTCAAGTAGGCTTAAATCTTTCGGATTCCATTTTAGTTCAATTTATCATTTATAACGTGGATCATTCTTAGGTGGTAATTTTGCCATACGCTGCACTTCAACTGATGGGTAGCCAAACTCATCAACCACCTTGCCTGCTATCAGGTACACCCCTCTGCCACGAGTAGGATTCTGCCTGAGAATATCGGGAAATAATACCACATCAAAAAATTCACCCTCATAATCAATAAAGGTCACAAACTGCATAATCTCCTGCTTCACAGTGCGTACGTACTTAATAGTGACCAATAGTCCGGCCATGCGTACCTGTTTGCCAATGCAGGAGCTCAATGCTGATGCCATGATTTCACCTCTGAAGCTGGTTTTAAGCATATCGAAGTAACTGAGCGTTACAGGGAAATCAAGCAGTTCAATCTCATCATAGGCATCTTCAAGCGGATCATGCACAAAAGCGGGTAATTCATAGTTTTTTATCCCCTGATTAAATAGTACTGTTGTAGTCACTTTTTGTGTTTTACCGAGCAACATGTGCGATTGCCATAACAATTGTTGTTTATTGTAACCGCTAAACCTCAGCGCCCCGCAGCGGATCAGTAAAATTATCTGCTCCAGTCCGGGGTTCAATCGCTGAATAAAATCATCAAGTCCTGTATATGAACCGTTCTGTTCACGCTCGTTAATAATTTTATGAGCAAAGCTACTCTCCAACCCTAACATATGTACCATGCCTATGTGAATAGTCTTATCCTTCACACTACTCATATACTGCCCATTATTAACACAGGGCAGTTCAATGTGTGCCCCATAACGTTTTGCTTCGTTAAAATACAGCCATCCCTGGTAGAAACCGCCAAAATTATTGATCACGGCTACCATAAATTCAATAGGGTAGTAGGCTTTCAGATAAAGGCTTTGATAGCTCTCTACCGCAAAGGAAGCTGAATGAGCCTTTGAAAAGGAGTAACCTGCAAAGGATTCAATCTGACGCCATACCTCTTTAGTGATTGCATCAGGGTACCCTTTCTGTTTGCAGTTGTCGAAGAACTTATCAACAATGCGTTGAAACTCCACTCTGGAGCGATATTTACCACTCATTGCCCTGCGTAGTACATCAGCATCAGCCAGGTCCATACCGGCAAAGTGATGACATATTTTCAACACGTCCTCCTGGTAAACCATTACACCGTATGTTTCACTGAGTTGTTCCTTCATTATCGGGTGTATGTAGCTGAATCCGTTTGGATTATGAAACCGTTGAATGTATTCACGCATCATACCTGAGCGTGCTACCCCCGGCCTGATAATAGAGCTGGCAGCCACCAGTGTCAGGTAATCCTGGCATCGTAACTTCCTGATCAACCCTCGCATAGCAGGGCTTTCAATATAAAAGCAGCCGGTAGTTTCCCCTTTACCCAGCAACTTGATAATAGCAGGATCCACCTTGAATTTCTGTACCTGGTGAATGTCAATACTCACACCGTAGTTTTCCTTGATAATATCCACGCTTTCGCGGATATGCCCAATTCCGCGCTGGCTGAGTATGTCGAGTTTCTCAAAGCCCAGATCCTCTGCCACGTACATATCCCACTGTGTAACAGGCATCGACTTAGGTGGCAGATCAAGTGCAGTGTAGTAAGTAATGGGTTCTTCTGATATCAGTACTCCACCGGCATGGATACTCCTGATATTCGGAAAGTCAGTCATACGGGTGCCAATATCCATTATGTTACGCGTAATGTGATCCTGGTTATCGGGATTATTTGGCTCATCAACCAACCGGTCAAGCTCTGCTTTTGGAAGCCCTACAACTTTACCCAGTTCACGTAATATGGATTTCCCCTTAAAAGTAGAAGTAGCTCCCAGTAAAGCGGTATGCTCTCTGCCATAGCGCTTAAAGATGTAATCAAGCACCTCATCACGCTCCTTCCATGAGTAATCAATATCAAAGTCAGGCGGACTGCTCCGTTTAGGGTTTAAAAACCGCTCAAAATAAAGATTCAGTTCAATAGGATCCACATCCGTTATACGAAGGCAATATGCTACAATGCTGTTCGCTCCGCTGCCTCGTCCTACATGATAAAAACCTCGCGACATAGAATACCTTATAATATCCCAGGTGATCAGAAAGTAAGCACAGAAACCTAACCGGTCAATAATATCCAACTCATGGCGTATGCGCTTCTTTGCTTCGTCATTGTTGTTGCCGTATCTGTAACTCATTCCGTCAATAGCCAGCTTTTCAAGCAACAACCTGTCGTCGTAAGCAGTTCCTGTAAAAGTCTTTTTATTCTTAATCGTTTTATAGTCGAAGGCAATGGAGCATCGGCCGGTAATTCTTTCCGTATTTCTGATGAGTTCAGGATAGTTGATAAACATGATGTGAAGTTCATCATCAGTTTTCATCATCCGGTCAGCGCCTGCTACCATATCAGGTGTAAGCTTGCTGAGTAGGATGTTGTTGTCAATAGCCCGAAGGTAACGGTGCAGTTCATATCCTTTTTCATCCGTAAAGCAGATGGGTGAATGGATAATATACTTGTCCGGGTTTTTACGGTAATCAGAGAAAGGCATCTTCGTGATATCAGCAGGGGCTATTCCAATGTATTCATTCTCTGCCAATTCACTTATTTGCCGACTGCCAAAGGAATACACTACAAACACATTACAAAAAGGAGGAGCAGGAAATGGGAGAGGGGTGTGCTGCAGGTTACTACGGCTCATCAGGTCATTAAGTTCCTTAAACCCTTCGTTATTTTCAGCTATACCGGTATAAAGCAACTTATTGCCATCCCGAAACTCCATTCCTGCCATCGGCTTAATGCCTTCCTTATTGCAGGCTTTTACGAAATCAATGATCCCGGTACTGTTATTGATATCGGCCAGCAAAACCGATTCAGCCCCTGCTTCTAATGCTATGGAGGGTATTTTGTCGACCGGTATAGTGCCGTAACGCAAGCTGTAATATGAGTTGAAAGTCAGGTGCATTTGTGTTGTTGTTCCACAGTGAGGTTGAAGTGTCAGTTAATAATTTGCTTGAGTAATTGCTAAAGGGCGTTCAGTTTCTTTTTAATAAATGTCAGGGTGTTTGTTGTTCAGTCGCTGTATGGCTTAAAGTACAATTTTATCAGGCTGTTCTTCATCTTCTATTCTGCCAAGGGTTGCCGCATGTGTGATAGCCCTGGTGCCGAAACGATTACGAATATGGTCCATAGCCTGGTATAAATTGATCGTTTCAGGCTGGTCATCAAACATGTTAATCTGTTGAACCCCGCTTACCAGGTGACTAAACCGTATGCCAATCAGCCTGATAAGCATACGTCGTTCGTACAGACGTGAAAACAGGTCACGCACTACCGGCAACAACACGTGGTCGAAAGCGGTGTAAGGTACGCGATGCTGCAGGGTGTGGGTATCGAAGTTGGCATACCGAACCTTAACGGTAATGCATGAGGTGAGTTTCTTTTTCAATCTCAGTTGAAACGCCAGTTTCTCCACCATCTTGAGGAGCAGGTCGTTGATCATGGCAATGTTAATAGTATCCTGCTCAAAGGTGGTTTCAGTGCTTATGGATTTCCTTTCTGAATAAGGCTCAACCAGTGAATGATCAATTCCATTGGCTTTTTTCCAAATGATAATCCCGTTTTTGCCAAGCACACGTTCCACCATTTCAACCGGCATATTGCGCAGGGTTTCAATATAGGCAATGCCCATTGACCGTAGTAACCGGAAGGTTTTATCGCCAATCATGGGTATTTTGCTGATGGAGAGTGGGTCAAGGAAAGCGTTTACGTGATCTGCCACTACCTGGAGTTCCCCATTGGGCTTTGCTTGCCCGGTGGCTATTTTTGAAACCGTTTTATTAACAGACAAACCAAATGAAATAGGTAATCCTGATTCCCTGATAATGCGCTCACGCAGTTTATGCGACCACTTCAATGAACCGTAAAACCTCTCCATGCCTGATATATCAATGTAATGTTCATCAATGGAGGCTTTTTCATATACAGGCGACTCTTCGGCTATGATATTGGTCACCATATTTGAAAAGCGACTGTACTGCTCCATATCTCCACGTATAATGATTGCATCAGGGCAAAGGGAGCGTGCCATCCTCATAGGCATAGCAGAGTGGACCCCAAAAGTGCGTGCCTCATAGCTGCATCCCGCTACCACACCACGATCTGACATGCCTCCTACAATAACCGGCAGCCCACACAGCTTGCTGTTGTTCAATCGTTCTACTGAAACGAAGAACGTATCAAGATCAAAGTGAACGATAGTTCTGTTCTCTAATTCGGGTAGCATAACTTTTTTTTATCCTTTTTGTAGAATCTGCTATTTTTTGTTGTACTTTTGATTAATAACTAATCAATTTAACGACTACAATATAATCATTTTTCCTTAAACATGCAACAAATGGGGAATATTTTTTGCTCGAACATTAAGTTATTGCGCAAGCGCAGAGGGCGTACACAGGATGATGTGGCAGTTACACTTCACATGAAACGTTCTACACTGAGCGGTTATGAAAATGAAGTAGCGCAACCGGCCCTTGATGCTTTAATTGCCCTTTCAAAGTATTATGGCGTATCAATTGATACGTTACTTAAGGTAGACCTGTCCAAGCTTAGTGATAGTGAATTGTCGCAGCTTGAACGCGGCTATGATGTGTTTATCACAGGTAGCAAGTTGAGGGTACTATCCACCACTATTGATAGCGAGAATAACGAAAACATTGAGGTGGTTAATCATAAAGCTTCGGCAGGGTACAGGGTAGGTTTTGCTGACCCTGAGTATATAAGGGTCTTGCCAACGTTTCAAATGCCGTTTCTATCAAAGGAAAAGAAATACCGCACCTTCCAGATTAGCGGTGATTCCATGCTGCCCATTCCTGATGGTTCGTGGGTTACCGGTGAGTTTGTACAAAACTGGACCCTTATTCGTGATAACATGCCCTATATTATTCTTACTATTGATGATGGAATTTTGTTTAAGGTGGTTCATAATGATATAAAAACTAAAGGACAACTGAAACTCATTTCACTAAACCCTCTTTATCATCCTTATGAAATTGATGTAAAGAATGTGCGCGAAGTATGGAAATTTGTGCATTATATTGCCAATGCTATGCCTGAACCTAACCTGCGTAATGATGAACTTGTCAATACGGTTGCTTCCCTTAAAAAAGATATGGATAAGCTTAAGAAACAAATGAATAACACGCAAACTTCCCTTTCATTTGATGAAGCCTGATCCGTTTTTTAAGTTTCAATAATCCCGTCATCTTTCATTTTGATGGGATGTGAAATATTTTTTTGTCTATTGGGCATGGAGTGTTTCAATCTCTCAAAACATTATCAGGATATTTTAATGAAATGATTTAATTTTGGCTGAATAAATAAACTCCTAATCATACTCATAGTGAATAGAATAAAAGCCCTTACACTTATTACTTTAGTTTCACTGATTAGTCTGCCCGCAGCTTTTGCCCAAGGGGATGCTACAGTCAAAAAGATCATTGAAATCAGCAAAACCGATAACCGTACTATGCAACATCTGGATGTATTGTGCAACCGGATAGGAGGCAGGCTGGCCGGTTCCGATGCTTATGATAATGCAGTTCAATGGGCTGCCGGTGAAATGCGCAGTTGGGGTATGCAGGTGCGCATTGAGGATGCAGGCACTGTACCGGTTGGCTTTAACAGGGGGCCCTGGTCAGGTAAGTTACTGGGTGATAATGCTATGTCACTCCATTTTGCTACTCCCAGCTATACCTCCGGTACTAAAGGTGTACAAGTTGGTCATGTGTTGATTGAACCCAAGTCACAGGAAGAATTCGACAGAATGAAGCTCATGCTTAAAGGTGCCTGGGTTTTGATTGGAGGTACAAATGAAGGTTATCCTATGAGTATTTCTGCCAAAGCAGATCATCGTCGTGACAGTATCATAGCTGAAAATAATAAGATTGCTGCTCAAAATAACGAGATTCAAAGGGCTAACTGGATGGGCGGTGAACACAAGGATTTACTCCCACTTATTGAGGAACCTGCTTTGTTTTATAGGCAAATGAGAGAAGCTGGTATACTGGGTATTATACAATCATCAAAAGTTCCAATCCAGGCAATGTATGACCGGAAGAATATGGAATCCATGACTTTTAATAATCTGCCTTCTGTTCCTGATATTAAGCTGGATGAACATCAGTATGACATCATTAAACAAATGGCTGAAGAACGGCGTATTTTCATGCTTGAATTTGATATACGCAATCACTTCAAACCAGGCCCTATAACTTATCATAATGTAATAGGTATTATTCCCGGTACTAAATACCCTGATGAATATGTTATCATATCAGCTCATCTTGATGCTTATGATGTTGCTACCGGTGGGGTGGATGATGGTTCAGGAGTTGCACCTACCCTTGAAGCTGCCAGACTTATCATGCAGGCCGGTGGCAAACCGAAACGCACTATACTGGTTTGCTTGTTTGCTGCTGAAGAGTATGGCTTAGTGGGTTCAAAGACCTGGGTTGACCATAACCGTGATAAATTGCCCATGATATCTAATATGTTCAACAGGGATGGCGGACCTATGCCACCAACCGGTATTAATGTTCCTGAGGCTATGCTGGATGATATGACCCAAATTTGTAAACCGCTCAACAGTATCAATCCCGATTTTCCGTTTACGGTTACTAAGTCTGAACCCCGTCAGAAACCTACAGTTGCAAGAGGTACTGATGCCGGTAGCTTCGCTGTGGAAGGAGTGCCCACTATCAGTTTTAACTCTGACGATGTGAAAGGTTATAATTTTGATTATAGAGAAATCTGGCACACAGAGCGCGACCTATATAACATGAGTATACCTGAATATCAGAATCATGCTGCTGTTGTTACTGCGGTAGCAGCCTATGGGGTTGCCAATCTGAATCATTTGCTTTCACGTAAGGGACTCTTTAAGGAAGAAACCCCTGCACCCTGATTCTGACGCTGAGTTTTCAACATTGCAGTTTGTTTTCGGTAAATTATTCTTGAAAACGGAAAAAATTTAACAGGTGATCATTTGGTCATCTGTTTTTTTTTGTTTTAATTTGGTTGCCATGAATGGTTTGTGTAACCGCACGAACAATTGTTCATCTGTTTTTTTGTGTTTCATTCAGAGATTAACCACAGTTTATCCACTGCCTAACAGTTGTTCAGCTGTATTTGAGCGGCTCATCACTGGCTCATCACCGGCTCATCACCGACTGTGAACCGACTGTTGAGCGACTTGGAGTGAAACCAATCCGATTCGGTACCAATCAAAGAAATGGTACTTTTGTGTCATGAAATTTAAGCCTGACCTATTCGATTTGCTTGAAGAAAAAGCAAAATTCTATAATCAACCTTCTTTTATCTCATCTGATCCGGTTAGTATTCCACATCAATTCAGCCTAAAAGAGGATATAGAAATTGCCGGTTTTTTTGCTGCAACTATTGCTTGGGGCAATCGCACCGGAATTTTGAAGAATGCAAACAGACTGATTCAGTTGATGGATCATCAGCCTTATCAGTTTATTACCCAGTCAGGTGATGATGATAAAAAGAGGTTCTCAGGATTTGTGCACCGGACTTTCAATGATGCAGATTGCCTGTTCTTTATTGAAGCGCTTAGCGATATATATCGTTTTCATGGTGGGATGGAGGCTGCTTTTGCTAACGGATTAAATGAACATAGTGAAGATGTGTTTTCAGCAATCACTCATTTCAGAGATGTTTTTTTAACTACCCCACATCTGTCAAGATCAGAAAAGCATTTAGCCAATCCTGCTGCAGGGAGTTCGGCTAAGCGTATCAATATGTTCTTAAGATGGATGGTTAGAAAGGACGACTGTGGAGTGGATTTTGGATTATGGAATAGCATGAGCCCTGCTCAGTTGCTCTGTCCGCTTGATATTCATTCCGGAACAGTTGCCAGAAAATTAGGATTGCTCCATCGTAAGCAGAATGACTGGAAATCAGTCATTGAGTTAACTGAAACACTGCGGGAGTTTGATCCTTCAGATCCTGCTAAATATGACTTTGCACTCTTTGGAATGGGAATTGATAAGCTTTAGACTATTGCTGTCCGGTAAAAGCGTAAAAACATAAAATAACGGTTCAGATTGCCCGTAAAATGGTAATCCGAACCATTTTTTTGCAAAGTAAGTCCCTCTAATCAAAAAGTGACAATTCTGGAGGTGAAGAATTAAACTGACTAATGATTTGTAACCATACCTTTTCTGAAAAGCAGTTAGCAGTCAGTAGTCAGCAACCAGCACTCA
>JBAXYX010000019.1:0-25566 GCA_041670625.1 Lentimicrobiaceae bacterium
ACCTGCAATGACTCCTGAGCTTATAAAAGAGTTTTCTGTTTACCCTCCAATTGAACTGGATTATTATTCAGGTAATATTATTTACTTTTATTATAAGGATTCTAAGCTTTTTTCTGACCTTAAGGTAGTGCTCAATGATCTTGTTCAGTCTTTCTTTTTGGAGGTTGCCAATAATTCAGCCTCCGTACCAGTAATCATTACTGATAGCACACGACATAAGATTATTGAATCAGGAAATATTGATACAACACTTATCAAAAACAGTGCCTTTGCTTTAAAGACAATACATGAAATGGCCTCCAATAATGATCCTATTGAAATCGATATAGCAGGGCAGAAAACATTCATTTACTATCAGGATTCCTACGTACTTACGCAGTTAAGGTATTTCCCCTATATACAAATGGCCATTATCAGTCTCTTCCTATTGGTTGCATACCTGTTGTTCAGTACTGCACGTCGCTCGGAACAAAATCAGGTATGGATTGGTCTTGCAAAAGAAACAGCTCACCAACTGGGAACCCCGTTATCATCTATGATGGCATGGGTTGAATATTTGAAGCAACAAAAAATTAATCCTGAAACAATTGAAGAGCTAGGTAAGGACGTTAACAGACTCAACACTATAGCAGAGCGGTTCTCTAAAATAGGTTCAATTGCTAACCTGAAACCCGAAAATATCGTTGAGACGATCTATCATTCTATTGATTATCTTAAAACCAGGACTTCAAAAATGGTCACATTCGAAATCAGCCCTTCACGCGATTCCATTATTCTTACCAATCTTAACTACCATTTGTTCGACTGGGTAATTGAAAATCTTGTTAAAAATGCTGTTGACGCGATGTCAGGGAAAGGCAAGATAACTATCAATATTGAAGAGGATCCTAAATTCGTTACGATTGACATAACAGATACCGGCAAAGGAATTCAAAAGAATATGTATAAATCAATCTTCAATCCTGGCTTTACAAGCAAACAACGTGGATGGGGGCTTGGATTGTCATTAGCTGAACGTATTATACGTGAAAACCATGGAGGACGTATTTTCGTTAAATCCTCTATTCCCGGAAAGGAAACGACCTTCAGGATTATTCTTAAAAAATAAAGAATAAAATTAGTAATTAGCTTATAGATGAGAATGCACACTAACCTAATTGCTGAATGTTATGATCAGGATTAAACATGCTATAAATACTAAAAATGGACAATATGATTAAATTGAGCAATGACAATCGAATGACAATCAATCATATAATCTCTTTACTGCAGAAATAATTTCCTCTTCAGTTGCATTAATACCAAAAATCAGATCAGTACTAAGATAATATGGTTCAAAACTAGTCTTGAATAATTCTTCTCCCCCACCTGTAATGTTCAACATAATCATTGAATCAGATGCGATTAAACCAGTATTCACTGCCTGCTTCAATGAAGCAGTCGCCACCGCAGCAGCAGAATGAATATCTATTCCTTCTGTTTCTTTAAATAACTTGCCAGCAGCTCTTAATTCCTCATTTGTGACTTTGAGCATGTCTCCATTTGTATCTGACAATGCATCAAATAAACCTCCTGAAATGGAATATGGTGGTCGACGGTTAGACAGCACCTTTGCATCTATTTCTTTTGATTGCTCACGTGCTTCATGGTCATCCATTGGCAATAATTGTCTCATACCTGCTTTCCAGGTATCATACATTGGTTGAAAAGGTGAGTTTTGAGATAAAATTAGTTTCATCTTGTTATTCCCGAAACGACCATCAGCTATTAAACGCAAGTTGGCTTCCCATGCTGCAATAGCACCAGTTCCTGACCCAACAGCCTGAATGTAATAATCAGGTATCTTACCGATAGTTGAAACTGCATTTAGGACAGTAATTCCCATACCATCTCGGCGTGCAACATTCTTTACTCCTCCTTCGGCAGTAAAGCTTTCCATGCGTGAAATTATATTACTCAGAGAAATGGCATCAAAATAATCGCTCCCTGATTCTGTAGCTACTAGTTTTACACATGGTGAAAGAGGTTTTTCAAACCATAATGCATCAAGATAATCATAGGGAACACAAAGTAGAAGTGCAATATTATTTTCAGAACAAACCTTAGCAAAAGCCCTTGCTGTATTGCCTGCTGATGCAACTACCAGAGTCTTTTCTGAACAACCCATAAAACGGCCACAGACTGAATAAGCTTCCGTTTCTTTAAACGAGCAGGTAGTCATGAGAGCTCCCTTTGCAGGCCAGTAACCATTGAAAGTAATCCATAGATTTTTCAATCCCAGGTGCTCAGCTAAGGCCTTACTTTTATATGTAATCGGCGTAGCTGATCCTTTTAAATGGCACTTAATTGGCATCCAGTCCGCAAATCTGAATAAGCCATCAGCATTCTCACGTAAATTCAGCTCATTTGATTTGTATACACTGCGTAATAAACTATTACCCGATTCTCCTGGAGCTTCAAGAAGCCATCCGGTATCATTATAAACATTACCAGTATCTATACTCTTAAGAAGGTATTCTGTGTTAAAGTTATCCATATCTTTCAATAATTTGGCAAATTTAATTAATGATGAGGAGCTTTTACAATTTCACTAGACTTTTTAAGTAAAAAATTGGTACCAACATTTTTTGCATCTTTGCATCGAAATCAATAATAATTATGTACGAAGATTTATTGTTGCTTGACTCAATTCGGTTGAATTTCAGCGCCACCAGTTTACATCTTATGAATGTTTGCATAGGATTTATCATGTTTGGTGTGGCTTTGGGTATTAAGTGGGAAAATATGAAAGATGTGCTTCATAATCCCAAAAAAGTGGTTATTGGATTAACCAGTCAGTTTTTAGTGTTGCCTGCGGTTACATTTGCAGCCGTAATGTGCTTTAGATCATATATCACTCCTTCAGTAGCTTTTGGAATGATTTTAGTAGCTTCTTGTCCAGGGGGTAATATCTCAAATTACATTTCCAGTGTTGCTCGTGCCAATGTAGCCCTCTCAGTAAGTCTGACTGCTGCCGGTACAGTATTAGCTGTTTTATTTACTCCTTTGAATTTTGCTTTCTGGGGTGGCTTATATTCAACGACTTCCCCATTACTTCGGCCAATTTACATTGACCCTCTCGACATGCTACGCACGATGACCATTCTACTTGGCTTGCCGGTAGCTGTAGGAATTATCTTTTCGCAAAAGTTCCCTTCAATTACCCAAAAGATCAGGAAGCCTATTAACAGAATTTCTCTTATAGTTTTTATTCTCTTTATTGTCCTTGCCTTCAGGAATAATTACAACTATTTCATTAAATACATTGATTGGATCCTACTCATTGTGTTTATTCATAATTCTTTAGCAATTGCCTCAGGATATGCTTTTTCATCCTTCTTCTCATTAGACCGGAACGATAAAAGGACAATTGCCATTGAAACAGGAATTCAAAACTCCGGTCTTGGGTTGGTACTACTATTTAATCCCAATATATTCCCTCCTGAACTTCAAATTGGAGGAATGGCATTTATAGCAGCCTGGTGGGGTATATGGCATATAATTTCAGGATTGTCGATTGCCTCTTTATGGGGAAGATTCCGACCCGTTGAAAAGTATTCATGACCATGAACTCCAAGAATAAAGCCTCTTTAGGTTATAAGTTATTATTTGCTTATGCACGCTTTCACTTCCGGCTATTTTACCCACATATACATGTAGAGGGTATTGAGAATATACCCAAAGATAAACCACTCATCTTCGCATCTAACCATCAGAATGCACTAATGGATGCATTGGCAGTATTATTTACTGCCAACAGGCCAATTTACTTCCTCGCTCGTGCTGATATCTTCAAGAAAAAATGGTTAGAAAGAATATTGACCTTCCTGAAATTGATGCCTGTTTACAGAATGCGTGACGGTGCAGATATGTTACAACAGAACAAGAGTGTTTTCCAAACAACCGCACACTTATTACTTTCGGGCCAGGCATTAGGTGTTTTTCCTGAAGGTTCACACCAAGATAAAAAAAGACTTCAATACCTTAAAAAAGGCATTTGTCGTATTGCTTTTGAAGCAGCAGCAGAAATGCAGTTTACCCTTAATTTTGATATTGTTCCTATTGGCCTGGATTATAGCAATTACCAAAAACAGGGGGCTGATTTGATAGTCTCTGTTGGAAATCCAATTGAAGTAATGAATTATTACTCCTTATACCATGATAATCCAAATAGAGCTATTACAAAACTTCGGGATGATTTGGAAACTGCTCTTAAACCATTAATGATTCATTGCGAGAATCTCAAAGAATATGATTTTATCAAGAACTATGCAGAATATACTATAGAATGTAAGGCTATTAACAAAGGATACAGGGATCCATATTGTCAATTCAAATGTAAGCAACAATTGATTACTGAATTAAGCGCCCTATCTATTGAACAGCCATCTGTTTATCAGGAACTGAAAGATAAAAACAGTCGCTTCTTAATCGGTAATTACATAAATACTATTCCACAGCCTGGAAGGAAACCTTCAACTATTGCAAAAGTTATTATCAAGGTATTGCTAACTTTTTGGTTTGTTGTACCTGGTACTATCTTAAACTTTATACCTTATAAGTTAATCATCTATCTCTCGTCTAAAGCAAAAGATCCTCAATTTGTCAGTTCCTTTAGGATGGGGTTCTCTTTAATACTTTATCCTGTTTGGTATCTCTTTTTACTTCTTATGATGGGCAATAGTATTGGATACTTATCAACAATATTAATTGTAATAATTGCAATAAGTACCGGAATTCTCACCCTTCGGTATTCGCTTTTCAAAAAAATATAGTTTACCTGAAGACGACGTCGGTTTTTTAAACATCTATATCACTTATACTATGCATATTTACAAATTACACATTAGAAAAATTAAAAAGTAGCTTGACTTGATTTGAATGGTTCCACAAGCCTTCAAACCATTCCCTTCGTTTCATGTTCAAGCTCAATTTGAGAGTGTATCTGTATTGATTTTTTTGAAATACGCACTAATAACAAAAGTTTTTTAGCTTAGTGTAGTTAAGGTATGCTGGACTTTTGAATTGAGCAGAAATTGCCTGAATAAATCCATTAGGTTATAAGCAAGTATCGAAAAATCAGAGCTGTTTCTGTTCCGAAAAATGATTGCACGTTTAAGCTGTCAAACCCAAAATCATATTTTAGTTCTTTTATCCTGTTTTCTGCATCACCATATCCACGATAAAGCCGCCAAACATCCGCAGCAGGAAGGGTGATATTTGTAATATATGCTGAGTATCGATACTTTCGGTAAAAGCCTTCATCTTGATAAAACTTCAGGGTCTTAACGGCTAATCTGGACTTTTTCCCTATTTTTTGTCTGACTACGATCATCCTGCGCGATTTATCCCACAGCTGCCCCTTATATTGCAATTCAATGATTTTAATGTCTTCATCGAGTGTTTTCCAAGCATGTTTCCTTACAATAATACGCTGGATCGGTTCAAAAAAACGTGCAGCAACAAATTAATTATCCTGCTACTCTTTCCCTTCAAGGCAATCAAACATTTCATTACCAATGAAACCACTATCGAGGCGTAACAAGCTAATATTTTTACTTTGCAACTTGTAACGGTGCATGATACGATCTATGATTCCGTTCGTTACAAGCTGATATTTTTACCTTGCAACTTGGTATATGTATCTTCTAAAAAAAAGATAAAACTTCGGCAAATCCAGTATTGCCAATTCTAAACCAAAGGTTTATTACCCGTTTGGTATCCGAAACAAAGGCAATAATGAAATTGTGAGATATCCTACACGGTTTGTGCGGATTATAACCAAGCTTGGCTCCTTGTTGTTCTACCTGACTAACGTGTCAAGACCGATGAATCACAATCAAGCGTATTATTATCAAACTGTATTGAATTGAATATCCATGAGTAGAAATAGTCGTTTACACCTTGATTAGTCACTTGTGTCAATCTGGCACAATATAGTTTGCATACGTCTTGAGCAGGAGTTTGCTTCCAGCCAAAGATCTTCTTCAAAGCTTGATCATGGCGCGTAACCTCAGTGTGCATAAACTGGTATGCTCCAAAGTAAATGCTCGCCAAAAAATGCTTTATGACTAAAGCTTGCGGGTACCCTATGTTGGAATCTGGTTGTGGTAAATCAATGCAGTTCTCAACTCGTGATTTGAACACTATTTTATCCATCGTTTAGCGTAAAAGCGCCATTCCGCCCCAAGGCTTAATCTCTTGATTGATATAGCTTGTATCGAATTCCATAATGCAAATATACCTATTGGTTAGCATTAGAAATCTCTATTACGTAATTTGGGATAATAAATTCTAAGAGTAAAAGAGTGGACCTGTATTAACAAGTCCACTCTTCAATAAATGTATTGTACTTAATAAGATGATCTTTTTAACTGAGCAAATTAATAAGCCTGCTCAATGTAAATTTCATTCAAATTACACTCTTGCAAGGTCAACAGTAAAGTGACGCATAATAGGTGCTTGTTTAATAATTTTGAGCCCTGTTGAAATAGAATTTCTCCGTTCATAAACATTACCAAGTGCAGTAGCTACATAATCCATATGATTATTGGTATATACACGTCTTGGGATTGCAAGTCTGAGAAGTTCAAGTTCCGGGTAACGATTTTCACGGGTAATCGGATCACGATCAGCTAACAAAGCGCCAATTTCCACAGCACGAACACCACCTTCCAGGTATAGCTCAACAGCCAGTGTTTGTGCCTGAAAATGTTCCTTTGGTACATTAGATAGAAATCTTTTTGCATCAACGAATACAGCATGGCCACCAATAGGTTGCTGAATAGGGATACCATACTCTTGACATCTCTTACCAAGGTATTCAACCTGTCCGATTCTTGTTGATAAATAATCGAATTCAGTACCTTCATATAGGCCCTGAGCCAAAGCATTCATATCACGACCCGACATTCCACCATAGGTTACATAACCTTCAAACATAATGTTGAAGGTTGATGCTTTTTGATAAAGTGCCTCATCTCTCATTGCTATAAAACCACCCATGTTTACAATTGCATCCTTTTTGCTACTCATTGTCATGGCATCAGCATAACTGAACATTTCACTTACAATTTCACGAATGCTCTTGTTAGCATAACCTTCTTCACGAACTTTAATGAAATAAGCATTTTCAGCAAAACGAGCAGAATCAAATACTACCATAATTCCATACTTATTTGATAATTCATGAATTGCACGAAGGTTTGCCATGGATACTGGCTGACCACCTGATGAATTACAAGTTATAGTTACAACGGTAAATGGAATTTTTTCACGAGGCGTTGATTTGTAAACATCTTCCAATTTGTTAAGGTCAACGTTTCCTTTAAACGGATGTAATACAGTGGTATCAAATGCTTCAGCAATAGTGCAATCTATTGCTGTTGCTTTACGAAATTCAATATGACCTTTCGTAGTATCAAAATGTGAATTGCCCGGAACAACATTACCCTCCTTGACTAATGCGGAGAACAATACGTTTTCAGCAGCTCTGCCTTGGTGCGTAGGTAAGAAATAATCGAAACCGGTAATATCTTTAATGGCATCTTTCATCTTGAAGAAAGAGGATGCACCAGCATAACTTTCATCTCCAAGTAGCATGGCACTCCACTGGCGATCACTCATGGCACCTGTACCAGAGTCAGTCAACAGATCAATAAATACTTGGTCAGCTCTAAGTTTGAATAGATTATAATTCGCTTGTTTAATCCATTCCTCACGTTCTGCACGTGTACTACAGTGGATAGGTTCCACCATTTTTATTTTATATGATTCAGCAAATGGTAATTTCATTGTTTTGGGTATTGATTATTAATAAACTAATTGAATAAATAAGGAATAACCGGAACCAAGTTTTATCCGGTAGAGTGCAATCAATACCTGTCGCGATTCTTAATGTTGCGGAAAATCAATTTGGTGGTCAATCGAAAAAAATATATCATAGTTAAGCCAGACATTATGCGCCAAAATTAAAGTAATTTTTAAAAAAGTTGTAATAATAATGAAAAAATAATGTAGTCCATCAAAACTACACTAAACAAACGCTTCACAATATCATATTCCATAATCCTAGAAATTAGTTAGAATCCTGATAATAATGACAAATAATAACTGTTTAGAAACAGAGTACAGAAAAATAGAGTATAGAAAAATTTGGTATTAAAATTACAAACCATTAAGAAATAAGACCGTTAAAGAAGTGGCTCACTATAAAGTTAGTTCGCTAAAGACTTCGATAAAAGCTTTGGTAATAGTAAAATTAAATTCTCTTTATTTAATGATGCGTAAAGGCTGTTGATCTACAAAGCTTTTCCATCCTGTGAATTTCTGCTCTCCTCCTAAAGCTTTATTCTGCAGGTAATGACAAACTGCTATTCCCAATGCATCAGTGGCATCTAAAGGCAAAACTATGGAAGGTAATGTAATTAAATGTCTCAGCATAGCTGCAACCTGCTCCTTAGAAGCACCTCCCTTTCCTGTTATAGACTGTTTGACTTTTCGTGGAGAATATTCAAAAATGGGGATATTTCTATATAGAGCAGCTACCATTGCAACTCCTTGTGCACGGCCTAGTTTAAGCATTGATTGTACATTCTTACCGTAAAATGGTTCTTCAATAGCCACTTCATCAGGATGAAACTGGTCAATCAAACCTAGTACCGATTCAAATATCTTCTTTAGTCTAAGAGAATGTTCTTCTTTTGAACTTAATTTAAATACATCAAGGGTGATTAGCTCAATTTTCTTACCTTTATCGGCAATAATTCCATAGCCCATCACCTGAGTGCCGGGGTCTATTCCTAGAATGATCCTATCGCTTGACATAAAATAATTTTATAATAAATTCGAATGACTCTGTCAGCAAAGATAAAGAAAACCATTAATGCAGGGGTTCAAATTATAGTTGCCATATTCGCTCTCTGGTTTATTTATCGACAGGTCTTTTCCACAGGAAACCTACAATTCTATATTAATACTGTGATGACACATCGCATTGATAAAGTATTTATAGTGCTGATGGCTGTCGTTATGTTAATAATGCCTGTCAACTGGGGAGTTGAAGCGTATAAATGGCAGATTTTGATAAGTCATGTGGAACATGTTTCTTTTTTGCAAGCGATAAAGTCAGTATTTACAGGTATCACTGTGAGCGTGTTTACTCCAAACAGAGTAGGTGAATTTTTCGGACGATTACTAACTCTAAAAAATAATCATCCTCTCAAAGGTGCTTTCCTCACCATAACTGGCAGTGTAAGTCAGTTATTGACAACTTTGTTAATGGGTTTTTTTGCTATTTGTTTTTACATACCAACTTACTATAACCTTCATAAAACTAGTTATCTTCTAATCTACTCAGGGCTGGTATTACTGTTAATTATCATTGGAATTGTCATGATCTCATTGTTTCTAAAAGCATCATCTATTTCAGGACTTTCTAAAGCCTTTATTCGTCCTGGATGGCAAAAGATAAGAGGATATCTGAGAATTATGCGTCAACTAAATCGTAAGCTTTTAATAAGAGTGCTCATGCTAAGTATGCTAAGGTATCTTATTTTCTCCACTCAATATTACATTCTTCTTAGAACCTTTGGATTGTCAATCCCTTGGTTCCAGGCTTTTATCCTTATTTCAATGACCTATTTTGTCATGGCTGCTATTCCTACTATTGCATTGGTTGATCTAGGTATTAGAGGTTCTGTGTCTATATATTTTATCGGTCAGTATTTTGGAGACAAAATAGGGGTATCTGTCTCTATTCTAGCAGCTTCAACTGCTATTTGGATCATTAACCTTGCAATACCTGCTTTAATTGGTATGTTTTTTATTAACAGGTTGAAAATTATACGAAAAGTCTCATGAACCAATTGCTAATTATTATTACCATTTTAGTTGCGATAAATTATATTCTGCTCATACTATTATTAACTTATGGATTCAAAAGATTAAACAACCAATGGTCATCCTCTAAACCAGGAACTGTAAGCATTGTCATTGCTGCCCGAAATGAAGAGAGTAATATTCTTTCTTGTTTGAAAAGTATTGCATTACAAGAATACCCTCATGAACTCCTTGATATAATTATTGTAAACGATCAATCCACTGATGCTACTGCTTCTGTTATCAATAACTATATTGATCAAAATAAGGAATTAAGTATCCGCCAATTAATTACAACAGACAGTGGAGGCAAAAAAGCTGCCCTTCGCATAGGAATATCATACTCAATTGGTGAACTCATACTTACAACTGATGCTGATTGCCAGTTACCCAAACATTGGGTAGCTGAAATGAACCGTTGCTTTTGTTCCACAGATGCAGTATTTATAGCAGGTCCCGTTATGATGAATGAATCCAAGCAATTCTTTAATCATTTCCAATGTCTGGAGTTCAATTCACTGATTGCTTCCACAGCTGGTTGGATAGGGATAAAGAATTCGATAATGTGTAATGGAGCAAATATGGGATTTTCAAGGAAGGCTTATGATCAGCTTACCGGTAATGCCATGAATGATAATATAACTTCCGGTGATGATATTTTCCTAATGTTCTCCATGAAAAGAAGATTTGGAGCTAATAGGATCGCCTTTGCCAAATCACCTGATGCATGTGTATATACTTCCGCTCAACCAACACTTAAAGGATTTATAAGTCAACGCATCCGATGGGTATCTAAAAGTAGCAGTTATCAAGACTTAGCAGTAATTTACACTGCACTTTCGGTTTTTGCTTTTAATTTACTAAATTGTGTATTACTAACAGCTCTCCTTTTTAGGATTGAATTATTTCCTTTAGCTATAGGAATATTTCTTTTGAAGAATACTGTTGATGCAATATTACTATTTGCTTATACCAGTATTTTTGGTCAACAGAAACATTTATGGTTGTTACCTATTATGGAGCTATGCGTAATTTTATACACAGTACTCATTGGGGTATTGGGTAACTTATTATCTTTTAAATGGAAAGACCGAACTAACCACTAAAATTGAATTAACAACTATAAGACATTATCCTTTAACCTTTAATATCGCTTCGGCCACTAATAAATCAAATGGTGTTGTAATTTTGATATTTTCCAGATTACCCTTATAAAGAACAATAGGAACATCAAGCATTTCTACCAGAGCAGCATCATCTGTAAATGCAGGCTGATTTAAGTTACAATAGGCTTTTCTGAGCAATGACAACTTGAAACACTGAGGGGTCTGTACAGCTTTATACTTATCTCGCTCTACAGTTACATTCCCAGACCCTTCTATTGCTCTTAATGAATCTGTTATATCTATATAAGGAACAGCAGCTCCATCATGCTCAGCTATTTCATAGCCCTTCAAAATAGTTTCTTGTGAAACGAAAGGTCGCACTCCATCATGCACAGCCACAATAGCTTCGTTCTCCTTGATAGCATCAAGACCGTTTTTAACAGACTCTGATCTAAACAATCCTCCTTGAACTACTTTATGGGGTATATCAAAAGAGTACTCTTTACATATACTTTTCCAATATTCAACAGATTGTAAAGGAAGCACCAGAATAATCTTTTCAATTCCCACTTTAAAAAATGTACTTATGGTATGCATCAATAATGGACGACTACCCAGCAAAATGAACTGTTTGGGCATATCTGAGCCCATACGTACACCACTTCCTCCTGCGACAATAATTACATAGCGATCCACAATAATATTCTTTTCAGGTATAGAGATGCCGGTTCAATACGAACAGATTATAGAATGAGCATAGCATCGCCATAAGTAAAGAACCGGTATTTTTCGTTCACGGCTTCTTTATAGGCTTTCATCAGAAAGTCGAAATCAGCAAACGCTGAAGTCATCATTAACATTGGTGACTGTGGTAAATGGAAGTTCGTAATCATACTGGTTGGGATGCTGAAATCATAAGGAGGGAAAATAAACTTATTTGACCATCCTTTAAAAGGTTTTAACATACCTGAAATAGAAACAGATGTTTCAACAGCTTTCATAGTAGTTGTTCCTACCACGCATACCTGCTTATGATTCATTTTTGCACTGTTGACAATATTAACAGCCTCTTCTTCAATAATAAGCTCTTCAGAATCCATTTTATGTTTAGTAAGATCCTCTACATCAATAGCTCTGAAGTTACCAACTCCAGCATGTAATGTAACAGAAGCAAACGTTGCACCTTTAAGTTCCAGCCGTTTCATGAGTTCACGGCTAAAATGCATTCCTGCAGTTGGGGCAGCCACTGCACCCTCTTTACTGGCATAAATGGTTTGGTACCATTCCTTATCCTCGGGAAGAATATCACGCAGAGCTTGAATTTCTTCAGGTAAAGGAGTTTTCCCAAGAGATTCAATAGTCCTTTTAAATTCATCATATGGCCCATCAAATAAAAACCTGAGGGTACGTCCACGGGAGGTTGTATTGTCGATTACCTCAGCAACAAGTGAATCATCTTCACCAAAATACAGTTTATTACCAATTCTGATTTTACGAGCAGGATCAACCAGAACATCCCAAAGTCGGGCTTCTGCGTTCAATTCTCTCAACAAAAAGACAGTAATTTTAGCTCCGGTTTTTTCCTTTTCACCTGTTAATAAAGCGGGGAATACTTTTGTATCATTAATCACGAATACGTCTCCTTCGCCATAATAGTTCAGAATGTCTGTAAACATATGATGTTCAATAGTTTTATCCTTTCTGTTTAAAACCATCATACGCGATTCATCACGATTAAAAGTTGGCTGCATCGCGATGAGATTATTTGGTAACGAATAACGAAATTGTGAAAGTTTCATTCTGGGAAAGTTAGTGATTAGTGGGTAATAAAATCAAGCAGGTATAAAAAATACGTCTATTTGGATAAAAATTAAAAAATAATTCTAAATTTGCAACCTACAATTCTAAACAATTCCAAACTAACGTACCAGTAACACCTGGTAGGATATTTCTTTTTAAGGCGTGCAAAATTAATACATTTTTACCCAAAAATCAAGGTTTTATTCTTTATATTTTTTCATTTTCCTTCCTTATTTCCCGTTATTTTGAAAAAATCATGTACCTTTGCCCACTTCTAAGTGAATTATTTTAACCTATTAGCACACGAAGGAATGTCCACAGTGGTAAACATTTTCTCGGGCAGAGCCACCCGTTATCTGGCCGAAAAAATTGCAACCAGTTATGGTAAGAAACTGGGCGATGTCCTGATCACGGATTTTTCGGATGGTGAATTTCAACCTTCTTTTGAAGAAAATGTTAGAGGAAACGATCTTTTCATCGTTCAATCTACATTTGCTCCAACTGACAATCTGTTTGAGCTTCTGCTGATGATTGATGCAGCAAAAAGAGCTTCAGCAAGGCATATTATTGCCGTAATCCCTTATTTCGGATTTGCCAGACAGGATCGCAAAGACAAACCAAGGGTTTCTATTGCTGCTAAACTTGTTGCTAATTTACTCACAGCAGCAGGTGTTCAACGTATCATTACTATTGATCTGCATGCAGATCAGATACAAGGTTTTTTTGATGTACCTGTTGACCATTTATATTCGTCATCCATTTTTATCCCTTACATCAAACAACTTAACTTGCCCAATCTTACTATGGCATCTCCTGATACCGGTGGAACACGAAGAGCAGCAGCATATGCAAAAATATTGAACACTCCTTTCGTTATCTGTTACAAACAACGGCTTAAAGCTAATCAAATTGACACTATGGCGCTGATAGGTGATGTAACAGGTAAAGATGTCATTCTGGTAGATGATATTATTGATACCGGAGGTACTATTTGTAAAGCTGCCAAGCTTATGGTGGATAATGGTGCCAATAGTGTACGAGCATTCTGTACTCATCCACTTCTATCAGGGAACGCTATCGAAAAAATAGAGAATTCAGCTTTTACTGAGGTTATTGTTTCAGATACAATACCTTTAAAAGCTCAAAGTTCAAAAATTAAAGTTTTAAGTACGGCAGACCTACTGGCTGATGTTATTGGGAAGGTTCATAACTATGAATCCATCTCTACCCTCTTTAAATTTGATTAATTATATTTTCATAAACCATAAATTATAAATCATGAAAACAGTATCATTGAGCGGTTCTCTTCGTGAGAACGTAGGGAAAAAAGATGCTAAAGCACAACGCTTGGCAGGTAAAGTACCTTGCGTAATATACGGTGGCAAGGAACAAGTGCATTTTGCTACCGATGTAGTTAATTTCAAACCTATCCTTTATTCACCTGCTTCTTTTCTTATCAACATTAAAATTGATGGCAAGGAGTATTTGACAGTTTTACAAGATGTTCAATCTCATCCGGTTAGTGATGATATTCTACATGTTGATTTCTTTGAACTTAATTCTGGAAAACCGGTAATTATTTCTGTTCCTATAAAGGTTACCGGCACTTCTCCGGGTGTACTAAGAGGTGGTAAGTTGGTTAAGAAATTTCGTAAATTGAAAATTAAAGCCCTAATTGAACATCTCCCTGATGAAATTGAGGTTAGCATCTCAAATCTTGATATCAACCAGTCAACTAAAGTTGGTGATCTTAAACTTGACAACGTTGAATTCCTTGATATTAAGAATGGCGTTGTAGTTGCTGTTCAGCCTACACGTAATATTGAACCTGAAACTCCTGCCAAGTAATTTTTTACAATATTAATAACATGTTAAAGGCGTTGCATGCAACGCCTTTAACATGTACAAATCTTCCATACCTTTGTTTCAATTTTTACAATCATTTTATCAATGAAGTATCTTATTACAGGCTTAGGTAATATTGGCGATGAGTATGTTAATTCAAGGCACAATATTGGATTCATTGTTGCTGATGCTTTAGCTGCAGACCTGGGCGTAAAATTCACTACTGAACGATTTGCCTTTCGGGCCGAAGCCAAGTTTAAAGGAAGAACAATAATTATTATTAAGCCTACCACTTATATGAACCTCAGCGGCAAAGCATACCGTTACTGGTTAACCTCGGAAAATATTGAAATAGAAAATTCACTGGTTGTTGTTGATGATCTTGACCTTGAACCCGGAATGCTTCGTTTGAAAACAAAAGGCAGCGGTGGTAGTCACAATGGTTTAAATAACATAATAGAAATGCTTGGGCACAATAACTTTTCCAGACTCAGAGTAGGTATTGGCAGTGATTTTGCAAAAGGTTTTCAGATAGATTATGTCCTCGGTCAATTCACTAAACAGGAAGAGAAACTCTTCCTGGAAAAAATACCTGTAGCTGTTGAAATGATCAAAAGTTTCATACTCGCTGGTCCCGCCAACGCTATGAACGCTTATAATAATAAGTGAATTGCATTAGAAACTTTTGATCTTCCGGATAACTATTTCCTTGACTGCATTAATGTTTACCCTCTCTTGTTTCATGGTGTCACGTTCACGTATTGTCACCGTATTGTCCTCAAGAGTTTGATGATCTACTGTTATGCAATAAGGTGTACCTATGGCATCCTGTCGACGATAACGCCGGCCAATAGAGTCCTTTTCCTCGTACTGGCAATTGAATTCTGTTTTAATCTCATCCATAATCAAACGAGCTTTTTCCGGTAATCCATCCTTTGCAACTAAAGGTAATACAGCAGCTTTTATAGGTGCAAGTATGGGTGGAAATTTCATAACCACCCGCTCTGATCCGTCTTCTAACTTCTCTTCAGTATACGCATGACTTAAGAGGGCTAGAAAAGTACGATCAAGTCCGATAGAAGTCTCAACTACATAGGGTACATAACTCTCGTTTGACTCAGGATCAAAGTATTGCAGTTTTTTGCCTGAAAATTTCTGATGTGCATTCAGATCAAAGTCAGTGCGTGAATGTATTCCTTCAATTTCTTTAAAGCCAATTGGGAAGTTGAACTCAATATCACTAGCAGCATTGGCATAATGAGCCAATTTTTCATGGTCATGGAAACGATAGTTTTCAGCACCTAAACCCAAGGATAAATGCCATTTATAACGTTCCTTCTTCCAGTACTCGAACCATTCAAGCTCAGTACCCGGTTTCACAAAGAACTGCATTTCCATCTGTTCAAACTCCCTCATACGAAAAATGAACTGTCGGGCTACTATTTCATTCCTGAAAGCCTTTCCAATCTGGGCAATGCCAAATGGTATCTTCATGCGACCTGTTTTCATGACATTCAGGAAGTTGACAAAGATGCCCTGTGCAGTCTCTGGTCGCAGATATATAACGCTTGAATCATCAGTCAGAGATCCTATTTTTGTTGAAAACATCAGATTAAACTGTCTTACTTCAGTCCAATTGCGTGACCCGGATACAGGACATACAATCTCAAGATCCTCAATAAGCTTTTTAACTTCTGCAAGATCATTTGCTTCAAGAGCACTGTATAATATTTGTTTGGTCTTTTCAATCTTATATTGATTATCGAGTACCCGCTGGTTTGTTTCGCGAAACTGTTTTTCATCAAATGCATCACCAAAACGTTTAGCAGCCTTTTCAACCTCCTTGTTAATCTTTTCTTCCAACTTGTCAATATAGTCCTCTACCAAAACATCAGCACGATATCGTTTCTTGGAGTCCTTATTATCAATCATCGGATCATTAAACGCATCCACATGCCCTGAAGCTTTCCAGATTGATGGGTGCATAAAGATTGCCGAGTCAATTCCCACTATATTTTCATGATAACGTACCATAGCGTTCCACCAATACTGCTTGATGTTGTTCTTGAGTTCAACACCATTTTGTCCATAATCATATACAGCACTTAAGCCATCATAGATTTCACTACTCGGAAATACAAACCCATACTCCTTGGCATGGGAAATGATTTTTTTAAAAACTTCTTCGTTATTTGCCATTCCGCAAAATTACAAATTGAGGTGATTGTTTCAACAGATGTGATGCAAATTAAGCATTTCGCTATTTCACAAGACATATTTATCTGTGTATATGTCTATTAGCAAAAGAGATAATTAGGTATGTAAAACAGGCCGTAGACTTTCACATATAAAAGCTCAGGATTATCCAGCTAGCGAATACCTGACAATGCCAATATTAGCATTGTTACATTAGTTTTTGATATACTTGCCACCATCGGTCAGGGATGTCACTATTACAAGCAGTGAGATAATCAGTATAAGAGCATGGAACCATAAAATGATTGGCATACTTTAATTGTTTATCATCACCACAAATTACTTCCATCCACCATCGGTCTGTTTTTCGACTCTTATAAAAGACTATTCCATCTTTAAAATCAGTTGTAGGTACAGTATATTTAATAAAATCATCTTTCTTCTGAAATGGAAAATCGTTCGTACGCATATTGAACCCTTCAAAAACGTACCAAACTATTTGTGCCAATAGATATGCCGTCAAACCATTACGATCAAATAATGGATTCATTTCAAAGAAACCAATTGAAGATAATTTATCGCTCATTGCAGCATATCGAGCAATCTGGCAAGCCTGTTCACCGTTAAACCCATTTGGAGAAGCATTGCCATTACCAGGTGCTTCTGCAGCTTTAATAGCACCCATATCAAATGAAAGCATATCTGCATTCCTCACTAAAGGTTCAACCTCTTTAAAGTCAGCATTCAGTTGCCCAAGTCTGTATGTGTCAAATAGTAGTTTATTCATCAAATCTATTTCTGATTGATCTATAAAATAGGTCTGATACCCGATATTGGTGAAATTAAACAGGTAATTTGGCTTTAATAGTATTATTTTACTAAGGTAATTTTGAGAATGAAGCTCATTTGAGGCTCCTCCCCCTAAATCAAATCTTGAATCTACCACAGCAATATTTATAATTTTTTCAAGACTCTCATATGCTTTATACATTCCAAAGGTCAAACTTTGACTACCACCTATAATTATCGGAAAGATTTTATTTCCAATGAGCAAAGTCATTACTTCCGACAGAGCAAACAAGGTATCTGTTTCTGTATGGCCTTTACGAATATTACCCAAATCAGCTATCCTGGCTTTCCATTCACCCGGAAATAATTCATAGAGAAACCTCCTCATTTCATTAGCTGCATTGTCACAACCTTCATTATTTACTGATCCACGGTCATCAGTAATCCCAATAAGTGCGATATCATAATCGCCGGTTTCAGGGAAAAGTCCTTCTTTGTGAAATATTTTTATTGTGTTGCCAATAACAGGTTTCCCGGGAATGAGGTCTGCTGTAATTTCTTCAGCTACTGGTTCGAAATAAATTGATAAATCCATTCGCTTGTGTGAACTTGTATGATTAAAACTTCAAACCTACGCAATTTCTGCGAAAAGTCAAACAGAAGCATATAACTTAATCCAATGCAATAGGAATTAATACAAGAATAAATAACTCATTCGATTGAGCATACCTTCAAATATATTGAAAAATTTAAGTATAATCGGTTATGCTAACCCTAGTTTCACCAATAAAATTGTTTTAGTGGCAAACAATAATTTATTTCTTTGCCTTCCTTGAAACAGGGGCTCTTTTCTTCTTAACAGGTTTAGGAGAAACTCCGGTATTCCCAATAATTTCGCGAGCCTGCTCAAAGGTCAGTTCCTTAGGATCTGTTTCTTTAGGTATCTTATAATTGACTTTCCCCTGAGCTATGTAAGGACCATAACGACCATTAAGCACCTGGATAGTCTCGTCTTCGGCAAAAAGCTTAATAACGCGTTCTCTTTCTTTTTTGCGCTTCTCTTCTATAATCTCAATAGCACGATCAACACTAACCGACGCAGGATCATCAGTTTTTGCCAACGAATAGAATGCTGATTTATGCTTTACATAAGGGCCGAATCTACCAATTGCCACAGTCATTTCAGCATCTTCATATTGCCCGACTAACCTGGGGAACTCAAAAAGCTTTAAAGCTTCCTTCAGATCAAGCGACTCCATTGTTTGCCCTTTCTTCAGCCCGGCAAATCTGGGTTTCTCCTCATTTTCTGTCTCACCTATCTGTACCATAGGCCCAAAACGACCTATACGAACATAAACATTCTTTTTACTTTCAGGATCGACACCTAACAAGCGTTCTGCTTTGACTTTCTCCGAATTTTCAAGTGTTTCTTTTATCTGCTTATTAAAAGGGCCATAGAATTCCTTGATCATCTGGTTCCATACCTTCAGCCCCTGTGCTATATCATCAAACTCCTTCTCAACGTTGGCAGTAAAATTATAGTCGAGTATATCTTTAAAGTTCTGCATGAGGAAATTAGTAACTAAAGCTCCCATTTCTGTCGGAAAGAGTTTGCTTTTTTCCACACCGGTGTTTTCACTTTTCTTGATCTGTGTAATCTTGTCACTTTTAAGAGTAATCAAATCAAATTCTCTTTTAGTACCCATCCGGTCTTCTCTGACCACATATTCCCTTTTTTGTATGGTAGAAATGGTTGGTGAATAGGTTGAAGGACGACCAATACCCAGCTCTTCCATCTTTTTCACAAGACTGGCTTCAGTATACCTTGGTGGGTGTTGGGCAAATTTTTGAGTGGCTGTCATTTCATTCAAAAGCAACTCATCACCTGATTTAATAGGTGGCAGTAAACCTTCCTCATCATCAGAAACATCTTCGTCAGTAGATTCAAGGTATACTTTCAGGAATCCATCAAATATGATAACCTCTCCTTTAGCTGAGAAATGTTCATCAAACAGCTTAGAATTATTAGCAATATTTATGCTTACAACAGTACGTTCTATTTCAGCATCAGCCATTTGTGAAGCTATAGTACGCTTCCATATCAGATCATAAAGCTTCTGCTCAGTTGCATCACCTGTTACTTTCTGTTTATGAAGATCAGTAGGTCGGATAGCCTCATGAGCTTCCTGAGCCCCTTTTGTTTTTGTAGTATAATTCCTGGTTTTAACATACTTATCTCCATACAATTCAGCAATCTCCTTTTTAGCCATATCAAGAGCAAGGTGTGAAAGATTGACCGAGTCAGTTCTCATATATGTTATCTTACCGCTCTCATATAATTTCTGCGCAACAAGCATGGTACGGGCAACCGACAAGCCAAGCTTACGACTTGCTTCCTGCTGCAAAGTTGAGGTAGTAAAAGGAGGTGCAGGAGATTTTTTTGCTGGTTTCTTTTCAATATCACTAACGTGATAAGTAGCACCAATGCATTTTTCAAGAAAACCAGTGGCTGCTGATGCTGTATTAAACCTCTTGGTAAGTTCTGCAAAAATATGTTGCTTTCCTGAATCGCCCAGAAAGATGAAAGTAGCAATGACTTTGTAATTAAAAGTACTCTTAAACTTCTTTATTTCTTCCTCACGTTCTACTATAAGCCTAACAGCGACTGATTGAACCCTTCCTGCTGATAAAGCCGGCTTTACTTTTCGCCATAGTACCGGTGATAATTCAAATCCCACTAATCGGTCAAGTACCCTTCGTGCCTGCTGGGCATCAACCAAATTTTTATCAATTGTGCGCGGATTATTAATAGCATGGGTAATAGCACTCTTTGTTATTTCGTGAAAAGCAATACGTTTTGCCTTCTTCTCATCAAGACAAAGAACTTCTGAAAGATGCCATGAAATAGCTTCTCCTTCACGATCTTCATCAGAAGCCAACCAAACAATCTCCGCTTCATTAGCTAATTTCTTAAGTTCCTTAATAAGCTTCTGCTTATCGGCCGGAATCTCGTAGTCAGGCTGGAAATCGTGTTCAACATCAACACCTAATTTCTTTTTCGACAGATCACGGATATGACCAAAACTGGATTTAACAATAAAATCTTTCCCCAAAAAGCCTTCAATGGTTTTAGCTTTAGCCGGGGATTCAACAATTACCAAGTTTTTCGACATAATTTTATAAAGATCTTATCTGTCAGTATTATTTAATGAAACGGGGCACAAAGTAAAGCAATAAAAATGGAAATAATTGGCAACGATGTAATTATAATTTACAACAAATTAATAATGAGGGAGTTCAAATTTACTTATTTTTGCACCCTATCATAGCAGGGCACTTTTACCGAAATAGTGTCAGGGTGAACATAAGCGACTTAATTATATGGAGAAACGAAAACTATATATGGAGACCTATGGTTGTCAGATGAATTTTTCCGACAGCCAGATAGTAGGATCTATTATGACGGATCATGAATTTGAACTTACTGAAAACATTGCTGAGGCTGATTTGATTTTTATTAATACCTGCTCCATCAGGGAACATGCTGAAAAACGCATCAGAGCAAGGCTTAATGAATTCAAACGATATAAGAAAATAAAGCCTGAATTAAAGATCGGATTAATCGGTTGCATGGCTGAACGGTTGAAAGAACAATTACTCGAACAAGAACAAATTGTGGATATCATTGCCGGACCTGATGCTTACCGTGACCTCCCTCACTTGTTAGACATTGCTGTAACAGGTCAAAAAGCAGTTAATGTGCTTCTCTCAATAGACGAAACTTATGCTGATATTAATCCCATTAACTCCAAAGGCATTTCAGCGTTTATTTCCATCATGCGAGGATGTGAGAACTTCTGTTCCTATTGTGTGGTACCATATACCAGAGGAAAAGAACGAAGCAGAAATCCAATAACCATTGAGAAAGAAGCACGTAGCTTATTTGATCAGGGCATCAGGGAAGTTACTTTGCTGGGTCAAAATGTAAATTCCTATAATAATGATAATGGTACCGGTTTTGCAGAATTACTGGAACACATTGCATTAATAGATCCACAACTTCGGGTAAGGTTTGCAACCTCGCATCCTAAGGATATATCTGATCATTTACTTGAAACCATTGCCAAATATAACAATATCTGCAAGAGCATACATCTGCCGGTTCAATCCGGCAGTAATCGAATGCTTAAACTTATGAACCGAAAATATACCCGAGAGTGGTACATGGATCGTATTGAAGCTATCAGACGAATCATTCCCGGATGCGCAATCTCAACTGATATCATTACAGGGTTTTGCTCTGAAACAGAAGAAGATCATCAACAAACTCTTGAATTAATGAAGTGGGCAGGTTATGATTATGCATTTATGTTTAAATACTCTGAACGCCCTAATACTCTTGCAGCTAAGAAATACCCTGATGATATATCTGAAGAGGTAAAAAGCAGGCGACTTGAAGAGATTATCAAAGTGCAACAGGAACTTTCATACCAAAGTAATTTGCAGGATATTGGTAAAACTTTTGAAGTTTTGATTGAGAATACTTCAAAGAAGTCCTGTTTAGAATTATCAGGTCGTAACAGCCAGAATAAAATAATAGTATTCCCTTCAACTAAAAACAAACCAGGTGATTATGTTGATGTGCTGATTAATTCATGTACATCTGCTACGTTAAGAGGAAAAATTAAAAACTAATTTCTTTAATAATTTAATAAAAAGTATCAGTTTTTTAATAAAATAGAATAATTTTGTAAAATAATTAACTTTTTGAGGTAGATCAATACTAGTTTCTTTGTTCTGGTTCTATTGATTTGCCCTAATTTTATTAACTTGTCTCATCAATAATTAAAATGTAAATAAAAAAGATAAGAATGAAGAAACTATTTAACATAGATTTACTCCTGATACCAGCTCTTACAATTCTATTATTCTCTCTAAACTCATGCATCCCTTTAAAAAAAACTATTTATTTACAGGAACGGAGTTCTTATACTGAAGGTGTAAATTCATACGAGAATGATTTAGCAACTTATAAGCTGCAACCAGGAGATAATCTATACATTGATGTTAAAAGCCTGGATCCATCAAGCATGACTTCATTTGACGCTAATGACCGCAGTGATTACCAACTTCAGAGTGAAATGGGGATATACCTTAAAAGCTACCAGGTCAATGATTCAGGCTTTATTCTTTTTCCCGTTGTTGGCAAAGTTGAGGTGGCTGGTTTTTCTGTAAGCCAAGTGAGGGATAGATTACAGATTATTATGAATGAATTCTATCAACTTACTAACATCACTGTGAAACTGGTTAACTTTAAAGTGAGCATTTTGGGTGAAGTTAACCGTCCTGGGATCTACACAGTATACCAGGACAGATTAAATATTTTTCAGGCTTTAAGCCTTGGAGGTGACCTTAATGATTATGCGAATCGAAAAGAAGTAAGTATCCTGCGAAAGACAAATACAGGAGGAACCGAATTATTAAAAATTAATTTGTTGAATGACTCAATCCTTGAGTTACCGGGTTTCTATTTACAACCCGACGATATTGTTTATGTCAAACCTATGCGTAGTAAGAACTTTACTTTTACTGCATTCCCATATTCTATTGTTTTATCAACCATTACCACAACACTCTTAATTTGGAACTTCTTTAAATAAAAATACTCAGTGGAAAACAATAATCAGGAAATAAACGAAGAAGTCGTTGATTTAAAGCAAATATTCTTTAAGTTATTAAGTTATTGGTACCTATTCATCATCATTTTAGGGGCCTCCTTAGTAATCGCTTTTCTATTCAACAAGTATACGAAGCCCATTTACAAAGTGGGTACAACCGTTTTAATTAAGGATGAGAAATCAGGGATTGATGCACAAGCTTTATTAGGCTTGGGCAACCTTAAAAATGCACAAAGTATTGAGAATGAAATAGGTGTATTAAAATCAAGATCACTGGTTAACAGAGCATTAAGGACTCTGAATTTCGACATATCATACTTCTCAGAAGTTGGTTTCACCACTCGTGAATTATACAGTGAATCTCCATTTACGGTTGTATTTGATACTATTAATCCTCAGCCTGCCGGTCTGAAATTCAATATCGTAATTAAGAATAACAGGGAATACACTTTGTCGGCTGAAAGTGAGGATGCTTCATTATATTACTATACCAATCAACGAAAGGAAGTACAGGTTAATCAACCAATAAACATAAATGGAACCTATAAATTCGGGCAGGAAGTACGAGGGAAATATTACAATTTCAAAATAATTCTTAACACAAACTTCAAGCCGAAGGAACATTTAAATACAAATATGTACTTTGTATTCAATAAAATAGAAGATCTTATCAAAGAGTACATGAAATTTACGATTGAACCCATCAACCGTGAAGCTTCTATTGTCGAAATTTCTTTACAAAGTGATAATGTTCAAAAAGCATCTGATTTTTTAAATATGCTTACAAGTCAGTACCTCCAGAGAAGCATTGAGAAGAAGAATCAAATTGCCACAAATACCATATTGTTTATTGAAAATCAGTTGTTAGGCATTACTGATTCATTAACAATTGCTGAAACTGATCTTCAACATTTCAGAACCACAAATGAGGTAATGGATCTTGACTTCCAGTCACAACAGGTATTTGAGACCATGAAGGATCTTGAAACTCAAAAAGCCGAGTTGATAGTTAAGAACCAATATTACATATACCTTCGTGATTATCTGCATAAAGCTGAAACTGATATTTCTGGATTAACCGTACCTTCCTCTATGGGTATTGATGATCCCATACTCACAAAGTTAATCACCGACCTTACAAGACTATATGCTGAACGTGGTGAAGCCAGGTTAATGGCCAAGGATAAAAATCCTATAATTGCCTCATATGATGATCGTATCAGGGTTAATAAAAAAACTCTTGAGGAAAACATTAAGAACATCATCAACACATCAAATATAGCAATTCGTGACATTGACCGACGTATAGGCTCTATGACCGGTAAAATTAACCAGTTGCCTACTACGCAAAGAAAACTTTTCGGTATAGAGCGTAAATTTAAACTTAATGATGCTATTTATACGTTTCTCCTGGAGAAACGTTCAGAAGCTCAGATAACAAAAGCTTCAAATATGCCTGATAACGAGGTGCTGGATATGGCTGATCCTCTGGAGATGTCCCCTGTCTTACCAAAAAGAACTCTAAATTACACTATTGCACTACTTATAGGTATGATACTTCCTATTGGCTATATTTTTGGAAAAGATTACTTAAACGATAAAATCAACGATAAAAAGGATATTGAAAAAATAACTTCTTTCCCTATATTGGGGCATGTGATTCATAACAACAAGGAAAGCAAGCTTGTAGTTGCTGAATTCCCAAAATCATCCATAGCTGAATCATTCAGATTAATAAGGACCAACTTGCAATTCTTCACTAAAAATCAGGAAAAACAAGTAATTCTGGTAACCTCCACTATGGTAAATGAAGGCAAAACCTTCACTTCAATGAACATTGCTTCAATATTCGCCTTATATGGAAAAAAAACCTTGATTATGGGATATGACCTAAGGAAGCCTAAGATTTACCAAGACTTCCAATTATCCAACACTGAGGGCATTAGTTCATACCTGATTAACAAAAGTACTTTACAGGAAATCATTCAAAAGACAAGCCTTGATAACCTTGATTTGATTGCAGCAGGCCCTATTCCACCAAACCCTGCTGAATTAATTGCTTCACCTAAAAATGATCTCTTGATAAATAGCCTTAAAGAAGAGTATGACTTTATTATTATTGATACTCCTCCAATTGGACTAGTAACTGATGCATACTTATTAATGAAACACTCAAATGTAAATATATTTGTGACCCGTCAGAATTTCACTATCAAGAAAGTATTTGAATCTAT
>JBAXYX010000020.1:0-24833 GCA_041670625.1 Lentimicrobiaceae bacterium
ATCTTTTATTGCCGATTTTTATTGTTATGAAAAAAAACTCGTGGTAGAAGTTGACGGTTCAGTTCATGACACATCTGAAGCAAAAGAGAGAGATGAGGCCAGAACACATGAACTGGAAAATGTCGGAATCACTGTTCTGAGATTCTCCAATGAAGAGATACTGACGAAAATAGATTAGGTATTAAGTGAAATTTCTGCGAAAGCCGAAGAAAACCGATGAACCCATAACGAGGGACACCCTCTCCTTGAGGAGAGGGCCGGGGTGAGGTGCTTTACGAGGGGACACCCTCTCCTTGAGGAGAGGGCAGGGGTGAGGTGCTTTGACCGCCCAGGACCATCAGCTATTCAAACCGGTTAGGTAAGGAATATAAGTTGAAGGGGAGTGTGGCGGTGGTGAGGTAAGAGGTACAGCTTACCTCTATTCTCTGAAAAGATATCCAAGAAGGTATTCGGGAAGGTGGTTGCAGGGAGGTGCTTTCCTAAACGCACTGTGAACTTTACAAATATTATAAATAGTTGTGTAAGACTTTACCTTTTGGCAGGCCGTAACTTTGTATGTTGATAAAAATCCACCTTAAAGGCTAAAAAAATGAAAGCGATAAAATTATTCCTGATTGGAATGGCAATGACTTTTGCAGGTACTCTGTTTGCACAAGTCAATATCAGTATTGGCATAGGTTCACCTCCGATGTGGGGCCCTGTTGGATACAGTAATGTCCAGTATTATTATCTTCCTGATGTTCAGGCCTACTATGATATTCCATCATCCAGGTTTATTTATTATGAAGGAGGAGTATGGGTACATAGAACTTATTTGCCCAGGAGATATAGAAATTACGATTTATACAATGGATATAAAGTGGTACTGACTGATTACCATGGCAATACTCCTTATGCTTATTATAAAACTCATAAAGTCAAGTATGCAAAAGGTTATCATGGTGAATATCAGAAAACCTATGGTAATAAGCCGGGGAATGGTAATTCAAAAGCCAGAATGAGTTCATCGGGTAATTCCTATAAGAAATCACCAGGACAATCCCAGAAAGGGAAAATGAATAATAGTGGCAATAATAAAGGAAATAGTAAGGGAAATAGCAAAGGGAAGAGTGGTGGACAAGGTCATGGTAAAAAGTAATTACAATTTGACAGGTTATGGACGGCGCTTTTGAAAAAGAGCGGTCAGCTTTTTACCGGCCATGACTACATGATAATAGAGTAGGGGGATGATCCATAAACTGACTAAGGTACCGGCAGTCATTCCTCCAAGCATGGTAAGTGACAAAGGGAGCTGAAGTTTAGCTCCCAAATCGCTGCCAAGCATTTGGGGTAAGAGTGCAATCACCGTGACCAGAGCAGTCATAATGATGGGTTTCAATCTTCGGCGGCCACCCTCATGAATAGCATCTAATAGCGACATTCCTTCCTTACGCAGTTGATTAATGGTGTCAATCTTTAAAATAGAATCGTTGATTATAATGCCTCCCATAACTATAAATCCAATAAGCGACATGGCGTTGATTGAATTACCGGCAATGAAGAGTAATATAAGTCCAAATGCTATGTCAATAGGTATTTCAACGAGTACTATGAAAGGGGTGCTTATGGATTCGAATTGTGCTGCGAGGATAAAAAAGAGGAGTAAGGCAGAGATGAATAATATGACGATCATTTCAGAAATGAGCTTTTGATTGTCGAACCAGCTACCTGAAAATCCTGTTTCCATTCCCGGGAATTGTGCCACTAATTGTTTTACTTTTTGCATGGTTTGGGGCGTATCATTCGCTTTAACATCTATATTTAAAGGCACGAATACTCCTTCCATTCCTCCATAGATGGTTTGGTAGCCTGATGATACTTCTGCAGTAACCAGTTTGCGTAACGGAATATCATAGCCGTCATTGTTGGTAATAAACAGTGTAGAGATGGCATTTTGCATCGTAACAGGTTCAGCGCCTATTACTATGGGAACAAAGCGGTCATCAGCCCTCAGATTATCAGTATAGTTATTGTTGAAAGTAGTTTTGAGTTTAGTAATAATGCTGTTATAATTAACATTGTACATAAAGAGCGCTTCAGGATTGGCTTGCACCAGATATTCCTGTCGTACCGGGATATTATGGTGAAGGCCCGGTACTTCGTTTCTTAAAAGAGTGACCAACTTTTGAATATCAGGGAGTGATGGAGGGGCTTCAGTATTAACTGACCTGATGCGCGCAACCAGTTGACTCTCATTGCCGGAAAATACTTTCATAAAAGGATTATCAGGAGGTGAAAAGCTGAAGGTTGCTCGTGGGTACTTGCTGCTTAAATAATCTGTAAGTTTCTTTTGCAGTTGCTTCAGCGTTTTATGATCACTGGTTTTCAGATACAGTTTTGTTTCGTAAGTGCTCAGATCAAGATCACGGTTTAAAACAAATTGCTGTTCACCAATGAAAGCATTTGATTGTACAATGCCGGTACCGGGTATGCTCAATAGCTTGATAATTCTGCTACGGTTCTCATCAACATGAATATTTTCATTCCAATCAATCCCGGCAATGGTTTCGGTTTGAGGCAATTCAGGTAATTGGCGTTTATCCATCATCCTGAAAGCAAAATACCCACCTGCCATAATCATTAGAAGTACTATAAATGTTGCAGTCTGATTGCGAAAGATAAAGCTGAATCCTTTAACATAGGAGTGCTCAATATCGAATAATTTGACATGTTTAAGGAACCCGATTTCTTCGTGTTTATGTTTCTTTTTATGAACCAGGTGGAATAAGGTCGGGGTAAGTGTTATCGATACCAAAAGTGATATACCCTGTCCGATTGCAATGGCTACTGCCTGATCATAGAACAGGGCACCTGCAATACCACTTAAAAAAATCAATGGAATGAAAATAGCACATGAGGTTAGTGTAGATGAGATCATGGGCGCTATGACTTCATGGGTGCCATTGATAATAGCTTGCAAAAGTGGGGTACCTCGCTTCTGGTGTTGCAAGATGTTGTCAATAACCACAATGGAATTATCAATCATCATACCGACACCTAAAATAAGACCGGAAAGGGAAACGATATTGATAGAGATATTAAACAGATAGAAAAACAACAAACTGATAATCAACGTAACGGGTAGTGTAAGAGCTATTAGAATCGGGCTGCGGTAATCGCGGATAAACAGAAACATGACCAGAATGGCCAAAAAGCATCCCTGGATAAGGTTGGTACGCAGGTTATTGATGGTGTAAGTGAGTAAGAACGACTGATCCTGACTGGTTTCAAAACCTATCTGAGGATAGTCGGTCTTGAGCTGTTTAATTAGTCCGTTTACCTCATCACGCATTGTTTCAATACGAGCATCACTACTTTTAACAAGAGCCAGGCAGACAGCCTCTTTACCTTGCGACAAGTACATTCCCTGGCGTGGCTGCTGCCTTATTCCAACACTGGCCAGATCCTTAAGAGGAACAGGATTACCCTGCACATCAACCAGAACATTTTTAACATCATCAGATGTGCGTAATTCGTTTTTAAACATCAGGCTATATTGCAGCTCCCCTTCACGTACAGTAATTCCGCCAACAGTAATATTGTTTTGGGCAAGCGCTGAAGTAATGGCATCGGTATTCACTCCTAGGCTCAGTAATTTAGCCTGATCAGGAATAATATATAGTTCAGGAGAGGTTTCACCGCTCACATCGGCAAATGCCACCGAACTGAGCTGTTCAAGACGTTTGCGGATAACCTTTTCAGTAAAAGTACTCAATTCCATGAATTCCCGGCTATCGGTATCCTGATTGTTGTTGTTGAGCGTGATATTTAGCAAGAAAACCGGAATATCTGTAGCGCTGGCCTTAATAATTCTTGGACGCCTTACCTCACGCGGAAGACCGGACATTGCAGCATCCACTTTGTCGTTGACTTCAATAAAAGCGTAATCGATATTGGTACCATAATCGAATTTCAGACGGATGATGGCTTTATTGTCACGAGTTTCACTCTGAATATCCTTAAGACCCGGCAATTGTTGCAGCCTGGTGCGTAGTACAGCTATGATGCTGCGCTCCAGATCGGTTGCATGGGTGTTTGGATGAGAAACATATACAGTAATTTCAGGTACCTTTATATCAGGCAACAGTGATATGGGTAATAATCTGGCGGTTACCAGTCCTATCACCACAATGGCAATAAATGTAATTATAACGGCTACAGGCCTCTGTACCAGGTAACGTACCATTGTTTATGAGTCTTTGGACTGATTTTGTTTCAAATGTAATGGATTTCTATTACTTATTTCTTCTGCTTTGTCCATTCTGATCATGAGCGGCAGATATAAGGTGATCATGGGTATGGCAAAGAGCAGGCCCCCTGTGGTTCCTGCTGCAAAAGCCGTCCAAAATGAAGTGCCGCTGTCAACAACCAAAAAAGGAAGTAATCCGATAACTGTTGAAGCAGTGGTCAACATGATGGGCCTAATTTTAAAATTGAAAGCTTTAAGATAAACAGTATGAGAGTGGATACCTTTTTGTTTACGGAAGTGATTGATGTCGTTTAGAATGTAAATTACCATGTTTACTGCCAGCCCGCTCAGGAGTAATAAAGAAGCATAACCCCCTTCGTCGAAAGGGATTTTGAACAAATAGAAAGTCAGGAATGTCCCGATAAAAGAAATCGGAATGGCACTGATAACAACCAGTGGCTGGATTAATGATTCAAACATAACCGCACTGATGGCCCAGATAATAATTGCAATGAGTATAAGCAAACGGTAGTATGCCGGTTTATCATGAATAGACCATGAATACTGATAATTAATTATTTCAGCTTTATATCCCAGAGGCAGTACTTTATTGAGCTTATCTTTTTCACGTTCAAGCACCCTTCGCGATAGTTCTTCAGGTCCAATAAAATCATAGGCGGTGGTTATATAGTACGACTGGTCTTTCTTGTAAATATTGCCATCAACATTGATAGTTGTCAGTTGGCTGACTTCGCCTGGCCGGATTACTGAATGGTTAATTTGCAAACGGGTATTCATCAGTTGCCAAAGATCTGATTGCTGAAGGTCATCGGCAATAAGCTTTACTGTTATATATTCTTTTCCGTCATTAATGGTTATTTGTGAAACAGGTCCGGCATTGTAATTATAGAGGCTATTTACAAAATCGGCATAACCGATACCAACTGCTGCAAGCCGGGCTTTGTCAATAAGTAACCCCTTTTCCTCAATGGTTGAAGTTTGATAGAATGAATGCAATCCGCTATAAATGGCTATGTTTTCAATACGAGGATTCTTTAAAAGGGAGTCGGACAAGGATTGCGACAGGGCTAATAATTCGCGATAGTTATAACCACTCATACAAATAGACGACATGCGCCAACCTTCGGAGAGCTCATTACTGAAAGACTCGTTGCGCATATAAATTCCGAAATCAGCGCCTGCAAATTCAGTAGCTTTCTGAATCATGAAATTCTTAATGATGCCGGGTTCACTTCCCTTTTCAGATTCCGGGGTAAAATAAACAACTATGGTGGCATCCTGAGGACCATTTACAGAGGTTTGAAATTGCCGGATGGCCGGAAATTGCTGTAAGTAACCTTCCATTTTCAAGCATACCTCATTAAGCTGGGCCGTGGTAGTTCCGGTGGGCAATGAAACCCTGATATAGAGTGTGGTTTCACCCGAAGGACTATAAAAATCACCTCCTTGTCGGGTGTGTTGCATGAATAATTTGAGAGAACTTCCAAAAGCCAGGATAAGGATGATTATCAACGCCCACCGCCATCGTCGTGCAAACTTAATATAAGCAGAATAGATTCTGTTAAATTGCTGCACCCGTTTGAAACGACGGGATTTAGAAATGGGTTGCCGGGGCTTAATATTTAAACCATTTATCAGCGATGGAATCAACCACAAAGCAACCGGTAATGAAACGGCCAGGTTAATGATTACCACCTGTGCAAAATCAACGAGGTTAATTTTATCAGATTCATCAAGGAAAAAGATTACCACCAAAGCCCCAAGAGTTGTCAGGGTGGAAGCCATCATGGCTGTGAAAATTCTGAGGTTTCGCCGTTGCAGTACGTGATCGGCCATCATGATGTAATTATCGATAATGATACTGATACTCACAGTTATACCTGCAATGGAGACCAGGTGAATCTCGACCCTGAAAATATGATAGAAGATAACCGCAATGGCCAGATTTATCACCAGACTTATGGCTATAAGCAGGAGGTAGCGGAAACTACGGTGTACCAAAAGGACAAGTAAAAGCAACAGCACGATGGCTGCCAGGATGCGTTGTGTTGTTTTGGTGATTTCCCTGCGCAGGTATTCGCTTGAATCATACATCTTCAGGAGTGACCAATTGGCAGGAAGGTCTTTTTTAATCAGCGACTCCGTTTGATACAATTGATCAGCCAGGGCAATCTGGTTTGCAGTAACAGAAGCATAGATGTTTATGACTACCGTGTTAAGTCCGTTTATTCGGAAGTAATGACGGGGAGTTTGCTGAACTATGGTCCGGTCAGCTACATCACTCATACGGATTATGTTACCATTGATGTTTTTAAGAGGGATATTCAGCCAAGATGCTTCAGAATGATCACCGGCATTAAAAGTGCAGGTAACAGGAAATACATTTTGGTTTTGATCAACAACGGAACCAATATTCTCCACTTGACCCCATTGAGCCAGTGCTTCAGAAAGATCACTTGTACAGAGCCCATATTGACTCAGCTTAGCAGAATAAAAGTTTAAATTCCATTCATAGGGGGTGGCACCATATACCTCTACTCCGCTGGTGCCCGGTAAACCTGAAAGCAATGTTTGAATGTGCTTTTCAGCATATTGCTGCAGTTCAAGAGTTTCAACATTTCCATTTAAAACATAGGAAAGTAACAACTGACGCTCGTCCTTTCCATTGCTACCGGTTATAATTTCAGGGTAGCCCACACCATCAGGTAAATGTTGCCATACATCCTTTATAACTGACAACACCTGGAAACGCATCGTTTGAAGGTCAGTTTTCTTTTCAGCTTCAAGCGTAATATATCCGTACCCATGACTACTGACTGACTCTATATGCTGAATGCCGCTGATAGTTGCAAATGCACCTTCGAGAACAGAGGTAACCTGGTGTTCCACCACTTGTGGAGCCGCATCGGTGAAAGTGTAACTTACGGTGAGAGCTTCATGATCAACGGCAGGGTTTAACTTGACAATAAGGCGTGAAACCAGGGCTATCCCGGCCAGGGCAAACATAATGAACAGGATATTTATCGTATAAGTACTGAACAGCTTACGCCTTATCATGGAAAATATTATGCTAAGAATTAGACACAATTAATTATTTAAGTAAAACCAAAATAGTGTTGTCGGTATCATTGAGGTTCATACTATTTAGCATTCTTTTATATTTGATATTTAATTTTTCAGGGTGAGAATTTAGTACATTTAGAATGTTCATTGGCGAAGCAATAAAAATAAAAGACTTAGTTAAAGGATCTATGCCTTTACAGTTTAAATTTCCAGATCCATAAATATCATTAACAAAATCCGCTTTAGATGTATGCGTATATTGATTATTTTCATTTCTAAATAAATAGAACACTTTGCCCAAATGAGAATAGGAAAAAATAAACATGTTATTTAGTTCAAAGTAAGAGCCAAGTTTATACATTTTATCCATATTTTCGAGTTGATTTGTATTGTCCATTTTTAAAAGGTTATTTAATGTAAATGGTTGTTCAAAATCAAATACTATATGTGGGATTACTAAATTGTCGATCAGTTTGAATATGGTGTCATTCAAATATCTTTGATATAATACATACTTGTCACTATAAACTAAACTATAGAGAAGAAGTGCTGAAAAGTTTCTATTATAATAGGGGAAATGATACTTAATATTCCGAAATCTACCGTCCGTGATACAAAGGTTGGGATTCGTTCTGCCGCAAATAAATGCAAAATTACCGTTTGTATCTATTCTGGTGACCTCAAAAGGACCGATTTCTTGAGGTATTTTCTCGGTTTTTACGAATTCCAAAGTATTATTAATTAATTTGTATGAATGTAAATATTCGCCATTATCCAGAACCACAATAGTTCTATTTATTGAATCTATATAAAAATCTGAAGGACTGATAAACTCTCCTGGCCCCTTGCCCCTTTGTCCAAATCTAGTAATAAACTTACCTGAACGATTAAATACAAAAATGTCTTTTGAAATCAGCCAATCTAAAATATAAATATTTTCTTTTGTTAAAATAATTCTATCAATCTTTCCAAAAAGAGATTTATTCGTTGTTTCTAGCTTTATGAATTGGACCTGATCATATACATCGCCAGCTTTTATATCTCCTTGGAGGTCGATATCTTTAACTCGAATTATCTCTGGCTTGGTATCATTTGGATTTGATGGATGATCAGTATTATTCAGACAACCAGTCATAAACAAAAGCAGAAAAGTATAAAATGTAATCTTGACTATTTTTATCATAATGTATGAATGTTAATTAGGATTACTTGGACAGGAACGAGATATGGCTCCACCGTTATAGCATTGATTCCCATCGCCATCTATCTGGCAGACTTCGTAGCTTGAAGTTCTATTAATATCACACCATATTAGCTTCCATCTTTTTGCTTTATTTTCTTCCGCTTTACTATTTTGAAATGGGAATAAATTTATTAGTACTATACCACAAGTGGCTATGGCTAAAATAAACTTGTTTATCATTTTGCTTTGTAATATTTAATTAGTGACTTGAATTTAGGTGTTATAATTAGATACAAATCATTACGGAGACACATCCTTCGTCGGCAGAGCTATTTTGTTAGCTTTAGTTAGCCGGTTTGGATGAGCAGGTGGGTTAATAAAGAACTGGTTAATACTCTGTCTGTCTCTCTCTCTAAAGGAAAAGACGATACAAAGGTATAGTCAAAGTAAGGGTCAGTAATAATAGAAAAAAAGTGAAATAGAGAAATCATTTTATTATTTGTCTAGAATCAAACATACAAATATAAGCATTAAAAAGTAAATGTCAAGTATATGAAAAAAATACTTGATAATAAGTTAACTAAACAATTGAATTGCCAAAACAAATAAGCTTTATAATTGTATAGGTACTGAACAGTTTACGCCTTATCATTGTAGAGTGGTTAGCTCCGGATTATATTTGGTTTACATAAGTTCAATAGTCTCCATTAACAGTCGTTCAGCGTTTCACTTTTACAGGTGCATTATGCCCGATGGTCAGGTTATTGCCGGTAATGATCATTTGACCTGCTTCAAGCCCTTCAGTGATGGTAAATTGAGTACTGTTTTCGAGGCCTGTTGTTACATAATTCCAAACCGCCAATCCATCTTCAACCGTAAATACCACCTGTCGGTTCTGCCTGGCCAGTACGGCTGATTTGGGTACTGTCAACTGATCAGGGACATGGGTGTTGACCACCACCTTGACCTTCATCCCGTCAAGGAGTATTCCTGAAGGGTTATTGACCTTAGCCGTAACCTGCAACAGACCATTCGCGTCAATCACAGGGTCTATTTCACTTATCTCACCATCAAATACTTTACCGGGCAAGGCAATAGGGAGCACCTTTACCCGGAGTCCGGGTTTAATGAGTGCAGCATCACTTTCAAGCAATTGGAAAGTAGCAGCCATTGTGAAAGGGTTAATCAACGTGCATAAGTTTTTATACTCAGAAGTAGGGGTAAAAGCCTGTGCCTTTAGTCCGGATACCACACCGGCCACAGGAGCTATGATCAGGGTGTTTTGCTGTTCACGTTTGGCTTTAGCCAGTGATAGCTCTGTAGCGCTTAACCCTGAGCGTATTTTGGCCATTCTCATAACCGTAGCGGGGATTTTAAGAGTATCAGCAGGCTTATAACCTGAAAGCAGCAACTGATCCTCAAAATCAAGTTGAGCCTGTTCATAATTAAGAATAGCCTGCTTCAGCTCCTGTTGTTGGCGATAGTCATCTAATTGGGCCAGTATTTGTCCCTGGGTCACTTTTTGTCCATTGGAAACCTTCACCTTAACCAGGTTGCCCTGCAATTCAAACGGAACAATCGCTTTACGGCCGGCTTGCAGGGTGCCGTTGCACCAGGTTTCATTTACGAATAAGCCTTTCTTAACAAAGGTTACGGATACTAAAGCTGTATCATTTATTATGGTTTGCGATTGATTGGTATCATGTGCTGAAGATTCCGGCTCAGAGTTACATGATACAAGCAACACTCCTGAAATGATACTTAACAGTGTTTTTGAAGTCATACGAATATTTTGATTACCTGAATTAATCTGATCATCAGTAAACCATCACAAAAGAACACACTAAATATAGGACAATTTTCGATTCAATTATTTTTGCGTAAGAATACGGGTATATAATTTTTGCATTGCCGGATTATCTATCGGGCTGCCAATTAGTTTAATCTTGTTATTATTTGTTATTTTAGTTTGTATTTAACAATCAGCCTGTCAGGTTTTTCGATCACACCATATAGCACCCTGTCATCAGGAGTAACGGTGAACGTCATTACATTCTTATCCAATAACAGGCATTTGACCATATTGCCTTCATAATCAAATACGAGCAGGGTAATTTCATTCAAATCCATAAATAGCAGTTTATCATGATCTCCGGATGTAATACCATAATATGGGATCTAATAATTCATGGGGACCTTTACCTCTCTTTATTTTTGTAAAAATTGCATGACCATCTGTAGTATCCAATAATTGAATTATACCATTACGGGTTTCAGTCACACTCAATAAACCCTCGGGAGAATAATATATGGCAACCGGGATTTTTGATCTTATATACTCAGGCAATACTTCTGCCTTTAATGTATCATCATATTTGGCTTCAACGAGGACATCTGCAACGCCTTTTCTATGTTGCAAACATGAGATTGAAAATAGCATGGCTGCTAAAAGAACCGATAGTATTTGTTTCATACCTTTTATTAAATTATTGCTTTCAAATCATTTAGTGCTCGGATCACAATTTTGCATACACGTTTCAGGGCTAATTTATTTATTCTTTGTTTTGATTACCATTAACACAGGGTTATCCGTCTCTTTAACATCTTTGATTTTGTCAAGAAGTTCAAGCCGGCGTTTTTCAGGAAGGAAAGTACAACCGGTTTTCCCTTCGTCGAGAAACTTTCTTAACTGGTAGGCATTTTTTGATGAATAGAATGCATCATTAAAAGAACAATAAATGGAGACGGGATAAAAGATTGCTGAATTCGCATTATTCTCGTAACATCCTAGTAAGTATGCATCATCTGTTTTGTAATTATACACGCATCTGAAGTGTTCGCCAGGCTTACTGATTGTAAAAGTTAAGAATGTGCTATTATAAACGGCATTCCCACCAATGCTATATAAATTATGTTTTAGCATGTAATGGTTAAGTTGATCGAAGAATTGAAAATCGTCGCTGGTATTTCCAATTAATGGTTCAATTTGCTTTTTCTTGCCGTTATTAATATCAATGATAAAACCAGGTAAGAGTTCCCCATTTTTAATAATGAAAATGGTGTCATTGAGGTCCGCAGGTGCTATTGAGATTTCATTTTTTCCGCTTTGTGAAAACCTGCCTTCTACACCAAATGTAAAGTGTGAAAAGGGTATGTGTTTACTTTTGATGGATGAATGATTATCAGAAACACATAAATGATACTTATTGGTTGCAGTATTCGTATTGATTGCAGGGTACCAGGTGTATATATTTGCTGAATCGTGATAATATATATTAATGGGCCTGGTTTGTGTAATCTGCAGGTTAAGATTTGCTTCTGAAATGGGATTGCCATTTAAATCGTATTCTATGATTTTATATTGGTCTAAAACATATAGTTTACCTGATTTGGATAAATTGAAATCTATAGGTCTTAATAATTCAAGGGGTCCCTTACCTTTAGCAGTGAGATGATTTATTAGTTTCCCTTTAGTATTGAATATGAATAGCCCCTGATTCCGGGATAAAACACAAATTCTGTTTTCACAAACAGCCACTTTTCTAATTTCATCCATCAAGCATGAATCGTTTGTTTCTAATGGAATAAAATCCATATCTGCTATTAAATTGTCCCATCCCTCACAGTCGGAAATGCTTTTTGAATTTACGTCTATAGTTGCTTTAATCGGGCCTGTTACATTCGTACTCTCAGTACTCTGGTTCTTGCAGAATGCGAATGACAAACAAATAAGTGAATATACAATCAGTCTTTTCATAAATATTGGTTAACAATCAGTCAGTAGCTTGTTTTTTTGATTATAGGTGTTGCAAAACGGAAGCGTTGTACACATGAAACAAGTGGTAAGTATTAATCTTTTATCTTTCATTTGAGGCGAACATAAATAAAATGCCAGATAAAGGTATAACAATAATTCATTACAAAAAAGAAACAGAAAAATATTAATGGTAAATAATGATTATTATTTTAAAACAATGAAACGTGGCACGATAATTGACACATATTAATAGTAAAAACAAAATAAATAGTATAAAGATAAATATAAAGTCACTGATAATCAGTGGGTAAGTAATTTATCCTTATTCATTTTGTTTTATAATTGTTCTTTGACTTCTTGGCTTGAATGCATACAGGCGTTGGGAAATGTCCTGTTAGCGAATGGTTGGTATCAGCTGTAAAAGGTTGGCCCTGGCAAGGCTATACAAACAACCATCTAAATTGTATAATCAGACTACCCACCTATTTGTGCCGGTAGTCGTCAACATATATATAACTCATTAACTGAAAAAAGACTGTCTCCGCATGCTGGGAGGCAGTCTTTACATCAGTATCTTAAATCAGTATCTTACATCAAATGATTCAAAAATCACTTCACGGTTATCGGGGCAAGTTTGGAGAGGTCGCTATAACCCATCTCTGATTTTTTGATAATCACATTGCCGAGGCAAATTGTTTGAGGAATCGGACATCATTTTCAGAAAAGATACGAAGGTCTTTTACATTAAAAATGAGGTTGGTGATTCTTTCAACCCCTATACCGAATGCGAAACCGGAGTATTCTTTAGGGTCAATACCGCAGTTGATCAGGACATTTGGATTGACCATACCACAACCGAGTATTTCTACCCATCCGGTATGTTTGCAGAAAGCACATCCTTTACCACCGCATAAATTGCATGAGATATCCATTTCAGCAGAAGGCTCGGTAAAAGGGAAATATGAGGGTCGCAACCTGATCTTTGTATCGGCGCTGAACATCTCCTTAGCGAAGTACAACAACGTTTGGCGCAGATCGGCAAAGCTTACGTTCTTATCTATATAGAGTCCTTCAACCTGGTGGAAGAAACAATGTGCTCTTGCCGAAATGGCTTCATTACGGTAAACTCTTCCGGGAAACACCATACGGATAGGCGGTTTGGTATGTTCCATCACTCTTACCTGAACGCCTGATGTATGGGTGCGAAGCAGTATATCAGGATTTGTGCCAATAAAAAAAGTATCCTGCATGTCGCGTGCCGGGTGTTCAGGGGCAAAGTTAAGGGCGGAGAAATTATGCCAGTCATCCTCAATTTCAGGCCCCTCAGCAATAGTGTAGCCTATATGACCGAAGATATCAAGGATACGCTTGCGAATAATATATAACGGATGGCGGGAACCTGCCTGCTCATCGGTTGCAGGAAGGGTGAGGTCACGAATCGTTTCAGCCTTCTGTACGCTGTTATCAAGTGATTGCTTTAGAGTTTCATGCTTTAGTTGAACAGCTTCTTTCAACTCATTCAGTAAGATACCCATTTCACGACGTTCCTCAGGAGCAACCGTCTTGAAGAGTGCAAAAAGATCATTTAATATTCCTTTTTTGCCTGAGTATTTAATCCTGAATTGTTCAAGTTCATCGGTTGATGTCGTAGAAAAGGCCTGAACCTCAGCTAAACATTTTTCTATTTGTTGTTTCATACTTTCATGCCCGTAAAATCATAATAGCGGGCTACTTTAATTTGAGATGGTTATTTAACCACTGTTATTTTCATTTTAACATCCTTAACGGGACGATCACCGGGGCCGGTTTGTACTGCAGCAATTTTATCAATTACGTCAAGTCCTTTAATTACTTCACCAAAAACGGTATAATCATCATCAAGATGAGGAGTACCACCGATGGTGCTGTAAACCTTACGGCGCTCGGCGGAGACCTTTTTACCGGTTTGCTTTTCAAATGCAGCAATTTGTGGGTCTTTCATGATCATACCCTGCACAATGTAGAATTGTGATCCTGAAGAAGCTTTCTTTGGATTTACCTGGTCGCTTTTACGAGCGGCAGCAAGAGCGCCTTTTTTATGGAAGTGATTGGACAAGATCTCTGCCGGAATGGTATAACCCGGGTCATTTTGATTTCCCTGGCCACCGCCCTGTATCATAAACTTATTAATAACACGATGGAAAGTAGAACCATTATACCATCCTTGTTTAATAAGCTTTAAAAAGTTATCGCGATGTAAGGGGGTATCGTTATAAAGAACTGCGGTCATATTTCCGTATTCCGTTTCAATAAGAATGGTTGTTTGTTTGGGTGATTTGGTTTGACTGAATGCTGTAACAAAAAGCAGCAGTGCAATAACTGCTAACGTGGTTTTTTTCATCGTATCAGTTTGTTTTAGGTTTTAGTATAGTTACTTTCATCGAAATATCTTCAAGCGGACGGTCGTTTTTATCCCGTTTAACGGCGGCGATCTTATCAACAACCTCCATTCCTTTAATCACTTCACCAAATATGGTATAATGGCCATCAAGATGAGGCGCACCACCGGTAGTTTTATAGATAGCTCTTTTTTCGGCTGGTATAGTGTATGGCGTTTGTAATGCAAATTCCTTGTCGATCATTCCGTTAAGGGTATCAAGCAGGAATTTGAAATGAACGGAATCAACCTTGGCATCGGCAGAGAAGAAGTCATTACGTAAAGTAATATTTTCAGGACGGTCCATAATGGTAACAAAAATCTGTTGCTTAGCCAGGGAATTTTGTTTCTTTACCACCATATCTAATTCAGGATCGCTGTACTGTTTGCCCTGTACAATATAAAACTGTGAGCCTGATGAGAGCCGTTTGGGATTTACTTTATCATCTTCACGGGCAGCCGCTAATGCACCACGTATGTGTATATGGTTTGGCAATATTTCAGCAGGTATATCATAACCGGGTCCTCCATTACCCAATTCTACTCCGGGTTGTGCATGCTTTGAATCAGGGTCACCACCCTGAATCATAAAACCTTCAATAACCCTGTGGAATAAGGTACTATCAAAGAAACCTTGCTCAGCAAGTTTAATAAAGTTGTTGCTATGAAGGGGGGTGTCTTTATAGAGCTTTAGTTGAATTTCGCCCAATGAAGTCGAAATAATCACTGTTTCATCCATAAATGGTTCCTGGGCAACAGCAGGGAACCGCAGGGCTGCCAATAGAATGGTAAGACAGGTAATTTTCAATATATTGATCAGGTTCATAACAATTATAATTCTTTGCAAAATTAATGAAAAACCACAAGCCTGTGATCATTAATCCCTAACCACTTATTCCTGATTAAGAATTATTAACTACTAACCATTGATTTTTGCTTTTTCGTAACAGGTACGGCACAGGGGTTCATAGCTTTCAGTTTCGCCCAGCATTACCAGCTTCTTATCTGAACCCTTCCTATACGAATATTGTGCCAGGTTTCCACATCTGATACAAATTGCATGAACTTTGGTTACGTATTCGGCAGTTGCCATCAGTGAAGGTACCGGCCCGAAAGGTTTGCCTGTAAAGTCCATATCCAGTCCGGCAACGATTACACGTATTCCCTGGCTTGCCAGGTTATTACAGACTTCAACAATTTCAGAATCAAAGAATTGCACTTCATCAATGCCCACTACATCTACTTCGTTGGTAAGAAGCAGTATTTGAGTAGCCGAGCTGACAGGGGTTGACATGATGGAGTTCTCATTATGTGAAACCACGTTGTTTTCATCATAACGGGTATCAATCATTGGCTTGAATATTTCAACCCGCTGCTTTGCAATGCGGGCACGATTCAAGCGACGGATTAACTCTTCGGTTTTACCGGAAAACATGGAACCGCAGATTACTTCGATCCATCCACGACGATGCGTTGAGTTATTGGTGCTTTCAAGAAACATTTGTTATAAATCCACGGATTTCTTTATACTTTTATAGCCTCAATTATTTTATTCAGGTACATTAAACGCCATTGACCGGAATAATCAGGCTGCAATGTACAAAAATTCACTATTCGAACGTTAAAGAAACAAATAACTGTTAAGACTCTGATATGGAAAGAACGTTGAACGACATAAATTATTTGATCACCAAGCTCAAGGCAAGGGTTGACGGTGCTCTGCAGAACAACCAAATCAGTGCAATAGAAGTTGATATGATGCTTGATCTTTTAAAGCAAACCTATCTGACGGTTGAAGGACTAAAAATGGTCCCTTCAAGAGCGCAGGTACAGCCTTTTGAACAGGTACATATACCGATAAGTATATTGGAAACTGAAACATCAATTTCAGATACACTTGACAAGGTGCCGTTTGAAAGGGTACCCCAAAGTAATTCTCAAAAACCTGATCAACAGCCTGAGTCTGAAATACCGATACATCCTGTGGTACAATCTGAACCTGTCAGCATAGCACAACCTGAACCTGTTGTAAAGGCACAACCTGTTATACAGCCTGAGCCTGAAACAGTACTAACCGATACACCTTTGGTTGCCTCAAGTACCAAGCAGACACCGCATACGGCTGATTTGTTTGGAGCACCTTCCATTGCTGATAAATTGAAAAGTGATGTTCCTTCACTCAATGATAAAATGACCTCCGGCAAAGGAGATCAGTCTTTGGCTCACAGGATGCAGTTAAAGCCAATTACTGACTTAAAAGCTGCTATTGGCATCAATGAGAAATTTCAGTTTGTGAACGAGCTGTTTGATGGTCATACCGAGAATTATAATGATGCCTTAAACCGCCTGAATAACTGTGATTCAGGCAGCCAGGCACTTTGGTTGCTTGATGAGTTGAAGAGTAAACATAACTGGGATGAACAGGATGATACTTTTAACAACCTGAAAGTTTTAATTAACAGACGTTACCTCTGATGATGCGTAAATTATTGGCCGGGAGTGCAATTACACTTATTCTGTCAGCTTTTTTGATTTTGTCGACTTTTGCTTCAGCACAGAATATCATTTATGCCAGGCAAACCATGGATACTCTTTCCTCACCGGCTATGTTTGGCAGGGGGTATGTCAATAATGGGTGCAATATTGCGGCAGGTTATCTGGCCGGTGAGATGAAACGATTGGGATTAAGCGCCTATACACCCGGGTATAAGCAGGAGTTTAAGGTAGATGTTAAAACGTATCCATCAGACATGTATCTGGAAATTGATGGCAAATGCTTGAAACCGGGACAGGATTTCACAGTAATGGCAGGTAGTCCGTCAATGGATGATATGTTCAGATTACTCAGAATAGATTCCTCTGACTTTCGGTATCCTAAAAAGCTTGAGAGAATACAGAAGAAGAACTTGCGCCATACCATGATGGTTTACAATAGAGATGAAATGCACGGGAAGTATGGCCGTATGGCTGATTCTCTCCTCCATAGCAATTACATCGGGTGCGCAGGATTTATCATTCTGACTCATAAAAACAGTATAGCATGGAGTGTAAATGCACCGGAGAACGGACTTCCGTATCCTGTATTAACGGTTCTGTCAAAGCAAATGCCGGATAAACCAAAGTATGCCGGGGTTAAAATAACACTAGAATCCATTGCTGATTATCCGGTTAGTAATGTAATCGGCTTTATACCGGGGACAACACAACCTGATTCATTTATGGTCATTACGGCGCATTATGATCATCTCGGTATGATGGGAAATAGTACCCTCTTCGCGGGAGCTAATGATAATGCAAGCGGAACGGCAATGATGCTTGACCTGGCAGCACACTATATGCAGGATGCTGACAGACCTGCTTTTAGCATGGTATTCATTGCATTGGCTGGTGAAGAGATTGGGTTGAAAGGTTCAAACTATAATAGTGAGCACCCCCTATTCCCGCTTTCAGGTATCCGGTTTCTGATTAACCTGGATATGGTGGGTACCGGCAGTGAAGGAATAACCATGGTTAATGCGGAACAGTTTCCGCTTTATTACGATCGATTGGTAAAAATTAATGCAGATAACGAGTATTTACGCAAAGTAGCCAAAAGAGGTGAAAGCTGTAACAGTGATCACTGTCCGTATTACAAAAAGGGCGTACCGGCCACTTTCATCTATTCCATGGGGAAAGAATACCTGGAATATCATAATATTCAGGATCAGGCGCAACGAGTGCCATTGACCGAGTATGAGGATATCTTCAGGTTACTGCGCGATTTCATAAACACATTCTGAATATAAAACTGATTATGCCGAAACTATTTATTGTACCGACCCCTGTTGGAAACCTGGAGGACATGACCTTCAGGGCAGTCAGGATACTGAAGGAAGTAAACCTGATACTTGCTGAAGATACCCGCAAAACAGGTATGTTACTGAAACATTACAACATTGACAATAAATTGCAGTCGCATCATCAGCATAATGAACATAAGACAGCGCAGATGATAGCTCAGCGTATCCATTCAGGTGAAACGATCGCATTGGTTACTGATGCCGGTACGCCGGGGATATCTGATCCGGGCTTTTTACTGATACGAACCTGCATTGAAGCGGGAATTGAAGTAGAATGCTTACCCGGCGCTACCGCTTTTGTACCTGCTCTTGTTGCTTCAGGGTTACCATGCGACAGGTTCTTTTTTGAAGGATTCTTACCTCACAAAAAAGGCAGGAATACCCGGCTTAAGTACCTGGCTACGTTGGACCATACCATTGTTCTGTATGAATCGCCATTTAGAATTGCAAAAACCCTTGCTCAATTAGCTGAAGCGCTGGGTGCGGGACGTAAAGCATGCGTTTCACGTGAGATCTCCAAGATGTTTGAAGAACATCGACGGGGTACCCTGCTTGAACTGGCTAAGTATTATGCACAAGTAACGCCTAAGGGTGAAATAGTGCTCACCATTGCAGGGGTATATGATGAAAGCGAGATAGAGACGGATATAGAGACGGATATAGAAAAAGAAGACTAACAACAAATGGCAATGACCTATACGTATCAATACCCCAGGCCGGCGGTTACGGTTGATGCTCTGGTGTTCAGGAACACAGGACAAGGACCACAGATATTACTCATTAAGAGAGGGAATCCTCCATTTCAAGGTATGTGGGCTATACCGGGAGGGTTTGTTGAAATGGATGAAACACTTGAAACCGCTGCTCAAAGAGAGTTGCAGGAAGAAACCGGTATCAGCGGCGTATCCCTTAAACAGTATGGAGCTTACGGAGCAATAAATCGTGATCCAAGGCACCGGACTATCAGTGTGGCCTATGCCGGTTTGCTTACCGATCCTCATGCTCATGCAGAGGCCTCAGATGATGCTGCCGATTGCGAATGGTTTTACCTTGACCGATTACCTGAAACGGCTTTTGATCATAAGTTGCTAATAGAGGATGCTATTGGTCTTGCCAGACAACAACAATGGATTTAATTGAAAATGGGTTTAAACAATCTACTTCAAATCACTGAATATGGATTCAATAAGATGTGAAGTATCCAGTTCTATTTGCAGGATGTTGGCATCAAGCATATAACAAGGGGTTGTGTAGATCAGATGGCGTGCATCTTTCACTACCTCACCATGGCTGGTTTTTTTATGGGTAGATCCCATTTTCTCCACATCTTTTATCGTTCCGGCATCATCGCCTATGGTAAGCTCAATACTACCGAGTATTTTTGACAATACAACGGGTGCAATGCACATAGCGCCAATAGGTTTATGGAGCGATATCATATCCTTGACAGCTTTCTCAACATCATGGTTTACAGAGCAATCGGTACCTTCAAAAGCGTAAGTACAAAGGTTTTTGGCCACACCAAATCCACCGGGAAAAACCAATGCATCAAAAGAACGCGCCTGGAATTCACTCAGGGGTTTGATTTTACCTCGGGCAATTCGTGCTGATTCTATCAATACATTACGTTTTTCAGGCATTGCTTTGCCTGTGATATGGTTAACCACATCATGCTGCATCACATCAGGTGCGAATATTTCATAATCAGCTCCATGCTTTTTAATGGCTAATAAAGTGAGAATGGCTTCCTGTATTTCAGCACCATCCCTGACACCATTACCGGCTAGTACAACAGCAAATTTCTTCATAGTTACAGATTGGAGGGTTATAAAATTATAATTGACGATCAGTCATTAAACTTTTTGCCACTTATAAAGTTCAAATATATAAATAAACAGGGTTCTGGTTAGTATTCCTTTTCAAATTGTGCTAATTTTACATAATCATTGACTTATGTGCGGACGTTTCTCACTTACATCACAGGAACAGGAGATTAACCTGTTCTTCGGGCTTTCGGGCGGTAATGCTCCTTATATACCCAGGTATAATGGAGCGCCAACTCAGTTGTTGCCTGTTATAACACGCGATGAACCCAAGAGACTGCAGCTCTTCAGATGGGGACTGATACCCCATTGGGCCAAGGAAGTGCCCAGGGTTCCCCTGATTAATGCACGGAGTGAAACATTAGACCAAAAGATTTCATTCAAGTCAGCCTTTCATGAACGCCGTTGCCTGGTTCCGGCTGATGGTTTCTATGAATGGTTGCATACAGGCAACAAATTGCCTTACCGCTTTATGATGGCTGACAACTCGCTATTTGCATTTGCAGGACTATGGGAAACATGGAATAATCCTAATGGTGAAAGTATAAACTCATTTACCATTCTTACTACCGGAGCCAATGAAATCATGAAACCCATACATGATCGCATGCCGGTTATTCTGGATAAGGGAAATATCAATACCTGGCTTAATCAGGATAATGATAGAGATTTAAAAATGCTCTTGAAACCCTATGCTTCCAATAAAATGAAAAAATACCGAGTGTCGAAAGAGGTTAATAAAGCAACGGCTGAAGGTCCTGAACTTATTGCTGCCTGCGAACCACTTGAGTTTTTTGATGGTGATTTGTTTTAATAGTGGCATGATTATTGAACAATATTTGATGACTTGTATACTTTAGAAAATTGATTATGGTACGACGAATATCCGGATTTCTGTTGATTCTGTTAGTTATGGTATCCTGCAAGAAGTATGAGGAATATCCTCCTGAGCCTACTGTAGAATTCCTGAATTTTGTTGTATTAAGGGATTCCAATGGGATTGACCAACAAGGTGTATTAAGCTTTGCATATACTGATGGCGATGGTAATATTGGGCTATATGCTTATGACACCATTGCTCCTTATGATTATAATCTGTTCATTAAGTACTTTGAACAGCAAAATGGAGTATTTAAAGAAATATTATTAATTACGGCTAATACCATCAATGATTCTACTATTGTTTATGATACTGCTACATTCAATGGTCGGATACCTATTTTGACCCCTGCAGGAAAAAATAAGTCAATCAGGGGAGAAATTGAAGATACACTGTTCGTTAACAATCCTCTTTCACCCTATGATACGATCAAATTTGAAGTCTATATTGTTGACCGCGACCTCAATAAAAGCAACGTAATCTCTACTCCTCCAATTGTTATCAGGAAACACTAAGTTGCGAATAGTGATCATGACTTACCGTGAAATGCTTAAATGGAGTTAACTTTAAAGGTCAGCATTACCTGCTTGTTTCGGTGTACCTTATAACAGATCCTCTTTAAAAGAGTTGCATCTTTATAAATGAGGACTAATTCCTTACATTTGCCTCATTAAAAACATCATCATGAGGAAAATAACTTACCCGGTCCTGTTTATTACAGGTTTGTTGTTGCTGAACTGTTCTTGTGAAAGGCATTTTATAACAGATACGAATTATCGTAAGCAGGTAAATCAACAGTATGAAAGCCGCTGTAAGCTGGCGCACTTACGTGAGGACACATTATTTGGTGTATTTGATAAATCTCTGAGCAAGGAACAAGAGGAAGCGCTGAAGTTTCTATATGCATATATGCCTTTGAGTGACCTTGCTGATTATGACGGGGATTACTTTTTACAGCAGGTTGATTTGTCATTGAAAGCCAGGAAAACGTTTAGCTGGGGTAAATCTGTACCTGAGGATGTTTTCAGGCATTTCGTATTGCCGATAAGGGTCAATAATGAAAACCTGGATACGTCAAGAGCGGTGTTTTTTAATGAATTAAAGGAGAGGGTAAAGGATCTTAGTATGGTTGATGCAGCTCTTGAAGTTAACCATTGGTGTCATGAAAAAGTGAATTACAGGCCCGGTGATGCCCGCACTTCCTCACCTTTGGCATCCGTACGTACTTCGTTTGGTCGGTGTGGTGAAGAGTCGACCTTTACAGTAGCAGCTATGCGTTCAGTGGGTATTCCCGCCCGCCAGGTATATACACCCCGATGGGCCCATACGGATGATAATCATGCATGGGTGGAGGTTTATGTTGATGGCAAATGGCAATATCTGGGGGCTTGTGAGCCTGAAGCAGTATTGAACAAGGGTTGGTTTGATGTGCCGGTTAAACGTGCTATGATGGTGCATACAAATGTGATGGGTATATACTCCGGTGATGAGGATGTGTTGGAACATAATGATTTGTATACAAAAATTAATAGTTTATCATCGTACACAGTTACCCAACCTTTAATTATCAGAATTACGGATAAGCAGAATAAGCCTGTACCCGATGCACGTGTAGAATTCAGAATTTATAATTATGCTGAGTTCTATCCGATGGTTATAAAGCAGAGTGATGATAAAGGAATGGCAGTGTTGCAAACAGGATTAGGCGATTTGCAGGTTTGGGCATCGAAAGATGGTCTTTACGGATATTCAAGGGTATCAGTAGGGGCAGAAGATACGGTAGTCATTAGCCTTAACAGGAAACCGGGCATTGAGTACTCTGAAGTTGTAAACAATGTACCACCTGTTGAGAAACTGGTGGAATCAGTTACCGCTGCCCGACAGGAAGAGAATAACCGCCGGCTTGCTCAGGAGGATTCAATACGCAATGCTTATATGGCTACTTTCATGCTGCCTGCTGAAGCAGAGCAGTTGGCGCTGGAGCTTAAACTGGATACATCAAAAGTTAAAAGGCTTGTTGCCTTAAGCTATGGTAACTGGCAGGAAATTGCTTCCTATATGAAATCAAATGCTGCTAATCCGTTCATGCTTGATCTGCTTGAATCTATTTCTGAAAAGGACCTTCGGGATACCCCTGCTCGTTACCTGGAAGATCATCTTAAAAATGCGGATACTTATGAAAGACCCAAAGGTTTAAGCTCAGAAGTTTTCAATGAAGGGGTGCTTTCACCCCGTGTACTCAATGAATTGATCAGGCCATGGAGATCATTTTTGCAGGGAAAGTTTGACCGGAACTTTACTGCTAAGGCTCAATCAGATATATCAGTTATTACCGGTTGGATAAAGGACAGTATCACTCTTAACAAGACGGAGAACTACATGGGTTGCCCGATTTCACCCATAGGAGTGTATGAGTTACGTACTGCCGATGAACGTTCACGAAACATCTTCTTTGTTGCTTTATGCCGCAGTTTGTCGATACCTGCCCGTATTGATCAGGCAACCCTGTTGCCACAAGTATTTAAGGATAACGGATGGGTAAATATTTCTTTTGAAACTACTGAAGCACCTGTTAAGAATGCACAATTGATACTTACTAACGATAGCCATAATCCGGTAACGCCTGAGTATTCGATTCATTTTACCATACAGAAGTTCATGGATGGACACTTTACGACCCTTGACTATGAAGGAAGTGAATTGTTAAAGGAATTCCCCGCCACTCTTGATCTGGAACCGGGCTATTACTTGTTAATGACCGGACACAGACGGGATGACGGCAGTGTATTGATCCGGTCAGATTATTTCAATCTTAACAAAGGCGACCAGTTGACCATGCCGGTTATATTGGAGCCACTGGAACAAAAGCTCAATGTTGCGGGCATCATAGGGATGGAGCAAAAAGTAACGGATTGGGCAAAAAACATCAAAACTCTTCAAGAGCTGGCGGGCGATAAGGGATTGGTATTGGCATTCATTAATCCGGCTAACGAACCTACGCGGCATGTAATGAATGATATACCATTGCTGAAGGCTGATTTTGAAAAATGGGGCGGTCACTTCCTGTTTATGATACCTCCTGCAAATATGAGCAAAGACTTCCAACCTACCGGTTATAAGAACCTGCCTTCGGGTAGTTTATTTATGGTTGATGAAGGCAATAACCTGATGAAATCTTTACTCAAGACTACCGGACTGAAAACGACTCCGCCATACCCGTTTGTGATGTATGTGAACAGTAAGGGTGAGATCACCTTTATGTCGATGGGATATAGAATTGGTATAGGGGAGAACTTATTAAAAGCAAGCAAAAGTTTGTAGGGTCAAAGCATCAGGTCAACGATTGCCTTATAATCCTCCTGATTCAGTGGGTGTACAAAAGTAGCTGCTTTGTTAAGGGTCATTATCCTGATAATTTCGGCAGGATCGGGATTCTTAACTATATCAGTAAGACGTACCGGGCAGTCAATTAGCCGGAAGAAGCTTTCCAACCTTTCAATAGTAAGGTCCACATCTTTAGTGTTGAACACGTTTTTACCAAGATAAGCTATCCTGTCAGCCAGACGGTGCTTTTGTAATTTAAGCCAAGCGGGGTAGACCACGGTCAGTGAAGCGCCATGCGG
>JBAXYX010000021.1:0-24490 GCA_041670625.1 Lentimicrobiaceae bacterium
ATATAGCCCGGTTGGTTGTTATCACTTGCTTGTTCTTGGTATCCGTTAGTGCTTGCAGGCAGGATAACCCGCAAGCGTTAAGTAAGGACCAGATTATTGATCGTGAGGTCATGATTCGCCTGATGGCAGATATGGAAATTACAGAAGCCGGACTTAAAGCCAAGCAGGCAAGCATGCCTTATGATAGTGTTAAGATGATAGCGGACAGTGTTTATGATTCACTCTGCCTATATTATAAAACAACCCCTGAATTGTTTAAAGAAAACCTGAGGTATTACCAACAGGATATGGAGGAATATCAGAAAATGCTTGATGATAAGATTACCCTTCTTACCATGAAGAAGGACAGCCTTAATCTGATACCCGAAAAGATAACTCCTCGTAAAATAACACCTCCGAAGATAACACCGCCGAAGATAGCACCTCCGAAGATAAGACCAAAGAAGATAACACCTCCAAAGATAACATCTAAGGAAATAGCACCTAAGAAGGTCAACACTCAGGCAGAAGTAAAGAAATAGAGGGCCCTGCTTACGGAGGGAACAAAGATGATATTAACTGTCCGCAATTACTGCTTAGTAGCTAAAGCCGAATAGCTTTCTATATCACCACCTGCAATGATGGTATATTCCCATTCCATCATGTCAGTTCCTGAAACAGATCCGCTGCCTTCAATAATAAACCCTTCATAAGTTTCCTGTGAGGGGATAACGATTTTGGTGCTGGTTGCAATACCGTACGCACTCACTGAACCCCCAAGGTTACCCATGTTCCGCAAGAGAACTTGCGATGAATTTGAAGGGTCATTCGTAATGTAAACGGAATAACTGATATTGCGGGCGGCAGGTGTTTCAGTAAAAAGCCAGGTGCCCTTGAATTTATCACGGTCATCTCCTGTCTGTGGATCAACTGGATCTTCAATGGTACATGAATTTAGTATGAACAGGAATACTATAAATAGGAAACAGGGTCTTGTATTAATGTGGTTCATGTGGTTTAGTCTTAGGTTTGGCAGAAGATATGGGTATGATATTCATTATCAAAAAGCATACCGTTATTCAATTTATTCCATATTAATTAGTATCTGATTGCTGAAGGTAGTTTACCAAATTGGTAGCCAGGCGGCTGGCTCCTATTCTGAATAGTTTGTTGGTCAACCATTCAGGACCGAGTATTGCTTCAACAAGGCGAATATATACCCATGCCTGTTCAGGTGTAGAAATACCTCCGGCAGGTTTAAACCCTATTTTCTTTCCGGTGGCATCATAATAATCCTTAATAGCGTTTAACATCACATAAGACGCATCAGGAGTTGCAGCGGGTGTAATTTTACCTGTTGATGTTTTAATAAAATCAGCTCCTGCTTTAATTGCAATCATGGAAACATCGTAAATTGCATTCAATTCACCTATTTCACCTGTTTCAAGGATCACTTTAAGATGCACATTCTTGCAGATTCCCCTGATGGAATTTATCTCATCAAATACTTCAATATAATCACCCTGAAGGAACTTGCCCCTTGAGATGACCATGTCAATTTCATCTGCACCTTCATCTATTGCATATTGTATCTCGCTCAATTTAATGTGTAAAGGTGACTGCCCTGAAGGGAAAGCACCTGCAACACTTGCGGTCAGGATCCCGGTGTGGGATAATAGTTTCTTTACCTGCCTTACAAAAACCGGGTAAACACAAACGGCCGCCACATTGGGTAGACCCATAATTTCAAAACCCTTTGCCTTGTTGCAGATATGATCAATGGTTGAAGTGGTATCTTTGCCTTCAAGGGTAGTAAGATCAAGTATGCTTAGTGCAAAGCGCATTGCTTCCTGCCTGCTTTTAAAGTATTCAGAAGGACATTCCAGTATTTCCTGAATACGCTCATTTACAGCAGTTGCATTGAAGATTGTATTTCTTGTCATATTCCTGATTTATGGTGTAAAATTAGTCATAATATCCGCTCAATTTAAACAAGTTCCAGCACAGGTAAGTTTATACTGTTAGTTTGCTTATAAAATTAACATGATTATATTTTGGTAGTATTGAATGCAAAAACAGCCTGCAGATTCTTTAAAAGTTTAGAATGAGTCGGTGTTTTTTACGTTTTATGTGATAAACAATTAATTTAGCAGAAAATTTCAGCCACATGAAAGTCGCATTGTTTGGCAAGGTCTTTACTGACGACAGGTTTAATTACTTACAGCTTCTGGCTAACAAGCTGCAGTCTGAAGGTATTGGTATAATGATAGCTGATGAGTATTACGATTTTATAAAAGAGAAAGTAGTATTTGGTGATGCAATATCAACCTTCAACAAGCAATTTGACCTTAAAGGTAACGTTGACTATATGATATGCGTTGGCGGGGATGGTACCATCCTCGATGCCATTACCTATATCCGGGATTCAGGTGTCCCGATTATGGGTATTAACCTGGGTAAAATGGGCTTCCTGTCAAGCATACCCAAAGGTGAAATAAGCCAGGCAATTGATGCATTAGTACAAGGAGAATTCAGGTTAGATAAGAGATCGCTGATTCAGCTTGATACCAGTAAGCATCTGTTTGATGGATACAATTATGCATTAAATGAGCTTACAGTCAATAAAAAAGACACAGGTTCTATGATCCTTGTTTACGTTTTTGTCAATAACACCTTGTTAAATGCCTATTGGGGCGATGGTATTATTATTGCTACCCCAACCGGATCAACAGCATATTCACTAAGTTGCAACGGACCAATATTGACACCCGACAGTGAGAACTTTGTGATTACCCCAATCGCTACACACAATTTAACAGTGCGGCCTGTCGTTATCCCTGACAAATGTGAACTTAAAGTTAAAGTTGAAGGTCGTATGTCGCAATTTTTAGCAGGTCTTGACAACAGGTATGAAACTATTGATGCGTCAACCGAAATGATAGTGCGTAAAGAGAAATTCCAGATAAACCTTGTACAGCGACTGAATGATAATTTTTTTACTACTATACGGCAAAAACTCATGTGGGGTCGCGATATACGCATTTGAAATGGTCATAATAATTTCATTTATTTAGCAATCCGTTTTTTTGCTAATTTTGCTAACTCAAATAAATGTTTATCAGCCGATAAATTGTTAGATTTATAATATATGAACCATAAGTTGCTCAACCTACATCATTTTTCGGCTTCAATCGCTATGAAGATATTATTAGTGCCGGTATTATTGCTATTTTCTCTTGTTGGTTTCACACAGAGTTATGGAGAGATTGGCCTTTTTGGAGGAGGGTCATATTATATCGGGGATTTAAACCCTGCCAAACAATTCCAAATTACAAAACCTGCTTTTGGTGCATTTGTGCGGCATAATTTTAATGAACGAATAGCCTTTAAACTAGCGGGTACTTATGGTACTATTGGAGGTGATGATGCACTGTCAAAAGCTGATCTGACCCGAAACTTGAATTTTTCAAGCTCTATTATTGATATCTCTACTACGTTTGAGATTAACTTTTTTGAATATTTTATTGGCAGTTTAAAGTACTATGTCACGCCCTATATGTTTGGAGGTGCAGGGATGGTTCTATTTAATCCCAAAGGTAGTTACAATGGGAATCTTTATGAGTTGCAACCATTAGGTACTGAAGGACAGGGAAGCGATGCCTATCCTGACCGTAAACCCTATAGTAAAGTTGCCTTTACTATTCCCTTTGGAATAGGGGTTAAATATAGCCTGAACGATTTTGTGGGGCTGTCTTTATACTGGAGTATGCAAAAAACCTATACTGACTACCTGGATGATGTGAGCACAACTTATTATCTGGACCTGTCGGGTGATGACCCGGCTACAACGGATATAGCCGGATTGCTTTCTGATCCTACATTATTACACAATAGTAACATGCAACGGGGTAATTCAGAAACGAATGACTGGTACTCATTTGCGGGTTTGAGCGTATCATTAAAGATCAATTATGCAAGCAGGCATAAATGTCTTAACGTTTTTTTATAAGTACCTTAACAATTATTAACAGTAATAATCATAGGGCTTTACATATAACTGACTAATTTTATTTCCGATTCTGACACATGGATTATAAAAGCAAAATAGATACCAAACGGTTACCCCAACATGTTGCCGTCATCATGGATGGGAACGGTCGTTGGGCACAGCAAAGAGGCGAGATGAGGGTGTTTGGACATCAACATGGGGTTGAGTCTGTACGCCAGATAGCCACTACTGCTGCTGAATTAGGTATCAGGTATTTGACTTTGTATGCGTTCTCAACTGAAAACTGGAAGAGACCGCAGGAAGAAGTTGACGCTTTGATGAATCTTTTGGTTCATTCTCTGAATGAAGAATTGGGTACCCTCATGAAAAACAATATCAGGCTTCGGGCAATAGGTGATTTATCACAACTAAGCCCTGATTGTTATAACCAGTTGCTTCAAACCATGGAGCGTACCTCGAAGAATGAGCGTATGGATCTTGTGTTGGCTCTCAATTACAGTGGCAGGTGGGAAATAAATGAAGCTGCCCGTAAAATTGCAGTTGAGGTTGCTCAAGGGAAACTATCTCCTGAGGATATTACTCCTGAAGTATTTAACAACTTTCTTAGTACAATGGGTATCCCTGATCCTGAACTGCTTATACGTACAGGAGGAGAAAATAGGGTAAGCAACTTCCTGTTATGGCAGATTGCTTATGCTGAGTTATACTTTACAAAGGTTTTCTGGCCTGATTTCAGAGAGAATGAATTTTATGAAGCTATTGTGAATTATCAACACCGGGAACGGCGGTTTGGTATGATTAGTGAACAAATTAATCCAGCATTCGATAAATGAAATTGAAACATCGCCTTTGTGCAATTGCCCTGCTTTTCCTTTCTTTTACTGCTTCAGCGCAAATACGACTGGGCGATGATTTAAGTGAAATAGATTATACGAATCCCAAGGAATATATTATTGGTGGCATTACCGTTTCGGGGGTTCAGTACCTTGACCATAATGTGATCACTATGCTTTCAGGCCTTCAGGTGGCTGACCGCGTTGAAATACCGGGCGAAGGGATTCGTAAGGCTATCGATAAACTTTGGAAACAAGGACTATTTGAGGATATCAGCATCTCAGCAACAAAAATCTCTGATGATTTGATTTTTCTTAATATTAACCTGAAAGAAAGGCCCCGCTTATCCAGGTTTACCTTTAAAGGGGTGCGAAAGGCTGAGGCTGATGATATCCGTGAGAAAATTAAGCTGGTCAGCAATGATGTTGTGACGGAGAACGTCATTATCCGAACTACTAATATCATTAAAAAACATTTTACTGAAAAAGGGTTCCTGAATACTACGGTTAATATTGAACAAATACGTGATTCAGCCAACTCAAATAATGTTTCGCTGGTAATTAATGTAAAAAAAGGCTCAAAGGTCAGAATTAATAGCATCAATATCATTGGCAACAAATTAGTTACTGATTCTCAACTAAAAGCGGCCATGAAGGAAACTAAGGAAAAAGGAGTAGTTCAACCTTTTATTATCCTTGATAAATTGATTTTCGGTTTACCAAAGCAGTTGCTTTATTTCAATACTGATTCTATTGTCAATTATACCACCAACGTGGTAAACCAGCACATGAAATTCAGAATCTTTAAAACATCTAAATTCCTGCGCGACAAATACGAGGAAGACCTCAATAACCTGATTGCCCGTTATAATGACGATGGTTTCAGGGATGCTGCAGTAATCCGTGATAGTATTTACGCTACTCCTGATAATAAAAACATCAACCTGAACATTTACGTTAGCGAAGGTCACCGTTATTATTTCGGTGATATCAAGTGGGTTGGCAATACCAAGTACACAGCACAACAGTTAAGTGAAATACTTAAGGTACAGAAAGGCGATGTTTATAACCAGAGTGAACTGGAAGCAAATCTGAATTACAATCCCAATGGTATTGATATCAGTACCCTGTATCTTGATGATGGATATCTTTTCTTTTCAATAGTTCCGGTTGAAGTAAACATTGAAAATGATACTATTGATCTTGAAATGCGCATCAGGGAGGGTAAACAGGCTACCATAAATAAAGTTACCGTTAAAGGGAATACTCGTACGAATGATCATGTGGTTATGCGTGAAATACGTACTCGTCCGGGTCAACTATTCAGTCGCTCTGATATTATCAGGACAACTCGTGAATTAGCACAACTTAAGTATTTTAATGCTGAAAAGATTGTCCCTACACCTATTCCCAATGCTGCTGATGGTACAGTAGATATTGAGTATAACGTTGAAGAGACTTCTGCTGATCAGGTTGAATTATCAGGTGGATGGGGATATGGCAGGGTGGTAGGTACCCTCGGTTTGTCATTCAATAACTTCTCTGCACGCAGTTTGTTTAAGCCTGACGCATGGAAGCCTATACCTACGGGCGACGGACAAAAACTAAGCCTTCGTATGTCATCATACGGTAAAGGATACATAAGCTATAGTGCTTCATTTACTGAACCATGGCTGGGTGGTCGTAAACCAAATTCATTAAGCTTTAGCTACTACCATTCATTATACTCCAACGGAGTGGCAAAAGATGATAATAAATACTATGCATTTATTATTGATGGCATGTCAGTCATGTTGGGTAAGCGCCTTGAGTGGCCTGATGACTTCTTTACGTTAGTGCACCGCCTGAGTTATCAGAACTACAGACTTAAGAATTATAGCAGTATTTTCTCTTTTGGTACAGGTACCGGTTCCTATCATAATTTAAGTTATGGAATTACTTTTGGCCGTAATTCCGTTGACAGCCCCATATATCCACGTTCAGGCTCCGAACTTGCATTCAGTGTTGATGCAACTCCTCCTTATTCACTATTGAATGATAAGGACTATACGACCATGAAAGAAGATAAAAGGTATGAGTGGATTGAATACCATAAGTGGAAATTCAATGCCACGGTATATCGTCAGTTAGTAGGTAATATGGTCATGACTGCCAGAGCAAAATATGGTTTCTTGGGTTCATATAACAAGGATATAGGTGTTACACCATTCGACAGGTTTTATCTGGGTGGTGATGGCTTGTCAGGAACAACAAACCTTGATGGCCGTGAAATCATTGGAATGCGTGGTTATGCTAATGAAAGCCTGACTCCTGATTATTATTTGGATACTGAAATAGGAGGAACAATCTATAATAAACTGACTCTGGAACTCCGGTATCCATTATCACTTAATCCAAGTGCTACCATTTATGCGCTGACTTTTGTTGAAGCAGGTAATGCATGGCTCGATTTTAAGAGTTTTAATCCTTTCTCACTCAAGCGTTCAGCAGGAGTAGGGGTGAGGGTTTATTTACCCATGTTCGGATTGCTGGGTCTTGATTGGGGATATGGCTTTGATGAAGTTACCGGTATTTCTACGGCAAACAAAGGCCAATTCCATTTCTCAATCAACCAAAGTATAGATTAATCCGGGTTTACAGTCTTATATGAATTTATGGCAGGCTTTTTGTTAATCTCTAAATAAAGAAATACTCACCCCGATAAAAATGGAGGAACAGATGAAAAAAGTACTTTTAATAATTGCAGTTATATTTGTAGCCGCTACCTCAGTGAAGGCTCAAAAATTTGCTTATATCGATAGCGAATTTATACTGGAGAATATTCCGGAATATGCGGATGCAAAGACAGAAGTTGACGAACTTTCGTTACAATGGCAGCGTGAAATTGAAGCTAAATTCACTGAAATTGATCAGCTTTACAAGAAGTTTACTGCTGAAGCTGTTTTGCTTCCTGATGAAATCAAGGCTAAACGTGAACAGGAAATTATTAATAAAGAGAAAGAAGCTAAAGACTTACAAAAGCAACGCTTTGGAACTGATGGTGATTTATTCAAACATCGTCAGGAGTTGATCAAACCTATCCAGGAAAAAATTGCTGCTGCTCTTGAAGCACTCGCTACGACTGAAAACTATGCTGTGATATTTGATAAAGCAGGTAGTGTGTCAATGATGTACACAAACCCACGCTATGATATCAGCGAGGAAGTACTTGATAAGATGGGATATTCATATAAAACAAGGAAATAATAAGCTTGGAACAAGGCCATAACAGGCTTAAAGCAAGGGAATATTAAGCATAGAACAAGGCCATAAAAGCCTGAGACAAGACAAAAATAAACCTAAAGTAAGGCAATAATAGACTGAAGTTTTGATAAGTCATTAAATTATTTTTACAATTCAGTTTAATTGCTAATTTTGCGTATCTATTAATTAAACCTTTAACCGAATACGATGAAACAAATATTTAAACTCTTTCTGGTAGTAGCAATGGTGGGCGTAACAATTCAATGTAGTGCCCAGAAAAACCAAAAATTAGGACATGTTAACTTTGCCCAGCTCTATGAACAAATGCCGGGTCAGGATAGCATTAAAAAGCAATTCACCACTTTTCAGGAACAATTGCAGTCTCAATTTCAGAGTATGCAGACTGAATATGAAAACAAGTTGAGCGATTACCAAACGAATCAGGCTACTATGTCAAGCATCATCAAACAGACTAAAGAAAAAGAAATACTTGACCTTCAACGCCGTATTCAGGAATTCCAGCAGACTGCTCAGGAAGAACTTCAAAATAAAGAGTCAGAACTTACGGCTCCGGTTATAGAAAAAGCTCGTAATGCTGTTAAGGAAGTTGCTAAAGAAAATGGTTATGCTTTTATCTTTAACTCCACTGAAGGACTTTTACTTTACACGGAACCTGCTGATGATATTATGGTTTTAGTAAAGAAGAAATTAGGATTAAAATAATTACGCAATTACAATAAACGCTTAATTGTTATAAAAAGAAAGCTACCCTTTGAGGTAGCTTTCTTTTTAGTGATTAAATAATTTAGTTCACCCAAACTCAGTCTTCATTATCTGATGGTTCCAAAGGCATTCTTTCAGGGATAGTTTCTTTTTGGGGAAATATCATGGAAGCAACAATGGAAATAATCAGTACTCCAAAGATCACCAGAAGTGAAGTGAAAATAGGTATTTTAAAATACTCCGAGATGATCATCTTTATCCCTACAAATGAAAGGATGGCTGCCAGCCCATATTTCAGATAGTAAAAGTACTTGGTCATACCGGCAAGCGCAAAGTATAATGATCTTAAACCCAGTATGGCAAATACGTTTGAGGTAAAAATAATAAACACGTCCTTTGAAACGCCAAAGATAGCAGGTATAGAATCAACAGCAAAAATAACATCTGAAAACTCAATAACAAGCAGAGCAATAAACAGGGGGGTAGCAAAGAGTTTCTTATTGATCTTTACGAAGAACTTACCACCATGCATATCGGGCGTAACGGGGAAAAAGCGAGTAAATAAGCGTACTAAAGGATTCTTGTCAGGGTCAATGTCTGTTTTTTGAGGCTTCAGCATTGTGATGCCGGTATATACAAGGAAGCCTCCGAATAAGAATATAAGCCAGTGAAACTTCTCAATCAGGGCAACTCCGGTGAAAATAAATATGGCCCTCATAATCAGGGCGCCAATGATACCCCAGAAAAGGACTTCGTGCTGATACTTGGGATCAACATTAAAGTAACCAAAGAGCATGATAAATACAAATAGGTTATCCACACTCAATGACTTTTCAATAAGATACCCGGCTAAGTATTCAAGAGCTTTTTCCTTGCCCATGAATAGGTATATTACATAGTTAAATAACAGGGCAAGAGTTATCCAGACTGCAGTCCAGATCAATGCTTCCTTAATTTCAACAACATGAGCTTTTCTGTTAAAAACGCCCAGGTCAATCACCAACATGATAATAACTACCAGTCCAAAACCACACCACATGTAACCGTTTACTTCCATAATTTCAAAATAGATATTGAATTGATACAAAACCTGCTATTGTCAAAGTAGTGAACCTTATTTCCAATGTATTGAGGTTCATTCGAAAGGCTCCTGAATAAATAATAATACCTTATAGTTAAGAATTGGAATAAAGCCCGCTGTAAAAATAACCCAAAAGTCTAAGTCATCAAATAAATCTTTTATTGGGCGGATACCGATATCCTCTTTGGCAGGTGCAGATATCCTTCTTGACAGATAGTAATCTCCTTCGTATAGTGTTTATACTAATCTCTCCTGCCCATGAAAATCATGATGTAATACATCAATGTGGCAAGTGATGCAAGCGCAGCAATGACGTAAGTATATGCTGCCAACCGAAGTGCTTCCTGAGCTTTTGGCAAGATATCCATTGTAGCTACTCCACTACCGTCGAGCCATGCTATAGCACGTTGGCTGGCATTGATTTCAACGGGCAATGTAATAAAGCTAAACAAGGTTGTTAAAGCAAATAACACAATCCCTGCAAGTAAGAGATTCGGGAAGGAATTAACCAGCAAAATGCCAGCCAACAAAACCCATTGAACCCATTTTGATGCAAAGCTCATTACAGGTACCAATGATGAACGCATCTGAAGCCAGGAATAAGCAGTAGCGTGCTGCACGGCATGTCCGCATTCATGAGCAGCTACAGCAGCAGCAGAGATACTACGACCGTGATATACATCAGCACTCAGGTTAACGGTTTTAGTCTGAGGATTGTAATGATCACTCAACTCACCGGGGACAGAAACCACCTGTACATCCAGAATGCCATTATCACGTAACATCTTCTCAGCGATGTCACATCCGCTTAGATTACCATTTACCGGTATCTTACTATATTGCCTGAATTTTGATTTCAACCTGGCACCGATTGCCCAACTGGCAATCATAAATACTATAAAAATTAACAGATATTGCATGGTTTGTTCGTTGTTGTTTACATTAGTTATTCATCAAAAAGCCTGCCAAATATCTATAATAGTCAATTTGGCAGCTCATGCATTTAGTTATTTAGATTTATTTTTTGTAATGGCAGGAGGCTCATTATCTTCAATCGGTTTAATGGTTTCATCATGCCAGCTTGCATACATCGTGTAGTTTCGTGAAATACGGTTTACCTGTCCTTCGAGCAGGGCAGTGTCAATAGTCTTGATCTTTTTGGCAGGCACGCCACCATATACACTTCCTGATTCAATCAGGGTGCCTTGTGATACTACAGCCCCGGCGGCTATAATAGAATTACTTTCAACAATTACATTATCCATAACAATAGCTCCCATACCAACCAGAACATTGTCATGAATGGTACAACCGTGTACGATTGCATTATGGGCAATTGAAACGTTATTACCAATATTTACAGGGCATTTTTTGTAGGTACAATGAATGATGGCCCCATCCTGAATATTGACATTGTTGCCTATTTTGATGTAATGCACATCCCCACGTATAACGGCATTGAACCAAACACTGCAGTTATCGCCCATTTCAACATCACCTACCACCGTTGCATTTTCAGCAAAGAAGCAGTTATTGCCTATTTTAGGGTACTTATCTTTTACCGCTCTTATCAGGGCCATGTTCGTTAGTTTTAAAGTATGAATATCAGATGTTTACAGGAGGAGTTCTGTTATAAACTTTAGGATAATCAATAGAATGATGCAATCCTCGGCTTTCCTTTCGTTTTTGAGCCATCGTAATAATGAGTGAAGCTACACAAATCAAGTTACGTAACTCACATATTTTTTCTGTCAGCACTGACTTTTCGTACAGGTCTTCAGTTTCCTGTTCCAGTATCTGCAACCGGTCAGCTGCTCTCTTCAATCGAAGGTTAGAGCGAACAATCCCTACATAGTTCGACATAATTGCCTGCAGCTCTTTCAATGACTGAGTGATAAGGACCATTTCCTCATTAAATACCGTTCCTTTGGCATTCCACTCAGGAACATCATTGTTAAAAGGCACTTTTTGGAATCCCTCAATTACCTTCAGGGAAGCTCTGTGCGAAAACACTAAAGCTTCAAGCAGTGAGTTCGATGCCAACCGGTTAGCGCCATGCAGTCCGGTTGATGAGCATTCGCCTGAGGCGAAGCAATTCTTAATAGTAGTCCGGGCGTATGAATCAACTTTAATACCACCGCAGGTATAGTGGGCAGCAGGTACTACGGGTATCATTACTTTAGTTAAATCAATTCCAATACTGAGGCATTTGGCGTATATATGCGGGAAATGATTCATAATCACATCTATAGTCAGGTGCCGCGCATCCAGGCACACATAGTCATCACCACTTATTTTCATTTCATTGTCAATCGCTCTGGCAACAATGTCACGAGGGGCAAGTGACAGCCGTGAATCATACTTCTGCATAAATTCCTTTCCCTGGCGGGTTTTCAATATAGCACCTGCGCCACGTAAAGCCTCTGAGATCAGGAATGATGGTCTTTCGGCCGGATTATACAATGAAGTTGGGTGAAACTGAATAAACTCCATGCCATTTATTTCGCCTTTAGCCCTTTTAACCATGGCTATCCCGTCACCGGTGGCAACTGAGGGATTGGTGGTAGTGGCATAAACATGACCTGAGCCTCCGGTGGCAATCATGGTGTACCTTGAAAGTATAGTTATAATCTGGTGATTGGCTTTGTTAAGCACATACGCACCATAACACTCAATGTCTTTAATATTGGTTTCCGGTTCTTCAACCAAATGATGCTGGGTAATCAGGTCAACGGCATAGTGGTTCTCAAGGATTTCAATGCTCTTATTTTCTTTAACTAATTCCAGGAGGGTTTTTTCAATTTCAGCCCCTGTTTGATCCTGATGGTGTAATACCCTGAATTCAGAATGACCGCCTTCTTTAGCAAGGTCATACTGTCCGCTCACATTCTTATCAAATGACACTCCCCAGTTAATCAGCTCTTTAATCCGGTCAGTTGATTCAGTTATGGTAATTCGAACAATCTCCGGGTCACTTAAATCATCGCCGGCAATCATGGTATCACGAATATGCTTTTCATAAGTATCAGGGGTGTACATCACTGCGGCGATACCTCCCTGTGCAAAGTTAGTAGAACCTTCTTCAGCTTTGCTTTTAGTAACAATGCAGACTTTACCGTAGGGTGCTACTTTTAATGCGAAACTTAGTCCGGCAATGCCGGTGCCAATAACTAAAAAATCAACTTTTTTACGCATTTTATTCCTGGTTTATAATCATGCAAAATTACTACATTAAGGAGCATATTATTCAAACAGTGGTTGTTAATTGAGTAACAATAGATCATTCGTCCTGATCGCTTTTATACTCATTGGGATTATTATGAGCAAAGAGTGCAGGTGAATAGTTCATCACCAGGGCTTTTCATAAGGAGAGCACAAAATCCGATATGCACGTCCGGGTGAGGTATGATGGCCTCACCCGGTTTACAGATTATTTGCGCTTGTTAAATTCAGCTAACGCGTCATCCAGGTATTTTACAAAGTTAGCCACCTCAAGGTCGTAAGCTTTGGGTTGAAGCAGCAGTTCCCCTTTGGTATCGAGTAAGCAATAATACGGTTGGGCGTTTACATTGAAGCGGCTGATTTGGAAGTCGGCATTTTTCTTGCCGATGGTTTTCTTTTCTTTGCCGTCGTATTTGGAGGTGATCCATTCACTCTTGGGCAGTTCCGTTTTATCATCCACATAAAGTGCAATAATTACAAAATTATTCTTCAGCCGTTTGAGTACTTCAGGATCTGACCATACCCTTGCTTCCATTTCACGACAGTTAACGCAGCCGTGACCGGTGAAGTCGATAAACACGGGCTTGTTTTGCTGTTTGGCACATGCCAGCCCTTGTTCGTAGTCAAAATATCCTTGTAAACCGTGAGGTAAATGAAGGATATCACTGTATTTAGGGGCGTCGCACAGTTCATTATTCTGATTAGGTGCACCGGGAGTGCCGGAACCTGAAAATATCTGAACGTTATCACGTACTATCTTGTTCAGATCAAAATCATGGGTGGCCTGAGGCGGTATGTAACCTGATAAAGCTTTTAACGGAGCGCCAAACATACCCGGTACCATATAAACCACAAAAGTGAAGGTCAGGATAGCCATAATTAATCGGGGTACACTCACAAACTTAAGGTCACTGTCGTGTGAAAGTTTCAACTTGCCCAGCAGATAGAAACCCATCAGCGTAAATACAACAATCCATACCGCGAGGTAAATTTCTCTGTCGAGAATTCCCCAATGGTACGTTTGATCAGCAATGCTGAGGAATTTCAATCCTAAAGCCAATTCAATAAATCCTAAAACTACCTTCACTGAGTTAAGCCATCCGCCTGATTTGGGCATGTTGTTGAGCCAGCGGGGGAAGAAAGCGAAAAGCGTAAAAGGTAAAGCGAATGCCAAAGAGAAACCCAGCATACCAATGATAGGTTCCAGCACTTGCCCGCCTGCCGATGCAACCAGAATAGCCCCTACAATAGGGCCGGTACATGAAAATGAAACGAGTACCAGTGTGAAAGCCATGAAGAAGGAACCGATTACCCCGCCTTTATCGGCCTGAGCATCTGACTTATTAACCATCCAGTTTGGAAGTACTATTTCAAACATCCCAAGGAATGAAGCTGCAAAGAACATAAAAATGAGGAAAAACAAAATGTTTGGAAGCCAATGGGTACTCAGGAAATTGGCAAAATTGGCGCCCAGGGTCACGGCTACCAGTGTCCCAATTACGGTGTAGATTAATATGATCGATAATCCATAAACCACAGCCTGTGTTTTGGCTTTTGCTTTATTCTTTTCTTTAAGGAAAAAAGTAACGGTCATAGGGATCATGGGAAATACACAAGGAGTAAGAATGGCGGCCAAACCGGCAAGGAATGATATAATAAACAGGCCCCATAATGATTTAGGCTGGTCAGTGCCATCATCAGGGATGGTAACTTCTGCGCCGGCGTTGACAGTAGTATCTTTTTCAATCACGGCCGTACCTGTGGTTGCAACAGTATCCTTTGAACCATCGGTTACGGTTGTTTCACCGGGTATAGCCTGGGATGCACTTGCTGCAGGATTGCCTTTAATGGAAAAAGAAAAATCTACTTCATTGGGAGGCAGACATTGTTTATCGTCGCAACACATGAATTCTACAAATCCTTTGATTTTGAAATCAGTGGGCGACAGGACTTTGATTTTCTGGGTAAATACCGCTTCATTGGCAAAATACTTCAATACCATGCCAAAGTTAGGGTCGTTTTCCTCAATAGCTTTAGGTTCTATGACTTTACCTGTCAGCTTATAGTTTTTACTCTTTTCAAAAGTGAAGCTGGTTGGAACCGGTCCGTCAGGTTTGATATTCTGTGAATACAAGTGCCAGGTTTTGTCTATTTTAGCTTTAAAGATAAGCTGTACTTCATCCGGTTTAAGTTGTTTGGCGCTGAAACTCCACCTAACGGGAGTTAATACCTGTGCGAATGATGTAAGTTGAAAAGCTGAGAGCAACAGAGTTAGTGCGAGTACTTTTCCGATGAAACCTTTTTTCATTATAATGGGCAGATTGAAATTATTAGTAAAACATCCCTTTGCTTATTCCTATAAATCAAGCAATTCTATTTTCAAAATATTCTTTGTATCATTGGTGATCCTGAACGGATTAGCTATCCGGTTACCCACCAGCCAGGCAATTGAATTTCCCGAAATCAACAGCCAGGCATTCTCTTTCTCTACAATGGAGAATTTGTTATCAATAAAATAATCACTCAACTTTTTGTTGTTGGTCATTCCATAAGGAATAAATGAGTCGCCATCCATCCACTTCCTCAGCTTAAGGGGGTATTTTATTTTGGCTGCATCCAGCATGACAATACTTCCTGATTTAGGTATCTTCAGGTCAGGGCTGTTTGAAATACTTGAAAGCCTGAGGCGGATAGGTTTGGTAACTTCGGTAGCAAATTCTTCAATGGGGGTTTCAGCTACGGTAACATTGTCTTCAAGGTCCGTTTCAGTAATGATCAGGGCTTCACGGTCCTTGAGCAACCTGTGGGTTCCTGAAAAGAACTGCTTGCCGGGTATTTCATCCAATGAATTGGCAATTTCAATACACACCGGACGATTAAAGTTGTATGGTTGTAACAGTTCATAAAGGTACAGGTCAACAGGTTCAAGAGTTCGCAATTTCTTGATTTCAATTTTCAGGACTCCCTCCTCATCTTTGATAAGGTCAGTAGCTAACGCTTCCAGATGTTTGTCGAGCAATAGTTCTGTTTCCCTTATCCTGTCGATGGTATCTGTAATAGTTTTTCGGAATTCGGGATTGATTTCACCTAATAGAGGGATCAGATCATGGCGTATTTTGTTCCGTACATATTTGGAGGTCCTGTTTGAGCTGTCCTCACGAAAAGCAACCGCTTCATCCATAGCAAACTCTTCAATCTGCCTGCGGTACGCAAACATCATAGGATGAATAATCTTAGCCCTGACGGGAAGTATTCCATGCAATCCTCCAATGCCGGTGCCCCTTAATATATTGATAAAAAAAGTTTCTATCTGATCATCAAGATGATGCGCTGTGGCAATTGATTTATAACCTTCCGTTTGCAGCAATTCCTCAAACCAGTCATACCGGAGGGTACGGCAAGCCATCTGAACAGATACCTTATTAAAGCCTGCATACTCGCGGGTTTTAAATTGCTTTACAAAAAACCTGACCTTATAGGTTTTAGCCATGGAAGCAACAAATGCCTCGTCCTGATTTGACTCAGAACCTCTTAAGTTGAAATTGCAATGTGCTATAGCGAAGTTATAACCTGCCTGGTGAAAAAGTTCAGCCATCACCATAGAATCAACACCTCCACTGGTTGCCAGCAGGATGGGTTCATCGGGATTGAATAACTTGTGTTCTTTTACGTATTGTTTCAATTTTTCAAGCATTCGACAAAAATAGCAAAAACAATCTGATAAAGAGTGCCCTATAATAACTATTTGATATTTTTTTTACTGTTGTAATGCCCTTAAAATCAATAATCAGCGACACTATTTTGCCCGGTATAAAAAATATGCCGAATAAACTTTATGAAGGGGGTAAAAAATTAGTGCAACCAATTGCGGTTTGCATCATCTTTGGTATTAGATTTGCTCATGTTTATAGGAACATTTTTTTTAAAATAACTATTTTATACCAACTGCCTTATGAAAACACCGGTCCTGATTTTGTCAATGTTCTTGTTATTCTGCATATCAGCCTTTTCGCAGGATATCATTTTAAAGACCAACGATGAGATGATTAAATGCAAAATTAAAGAGGTTGGGCTGGATGAAGTTAAATATATGCTGCCTGAATACTCACAGGATGTGATGTTTTCAATAGATAAGGATAAAATTTCAAAGATTATATTTGAAAATGGCGAGGAGATGACCTTCCAGAAGGAAATGACTAACCCGGCTAATTATGCTGACAATAACAAGAATGCAATAAAAGTGGAGTTTATGGCTCCTTTGGTAGGGAATACCAGTTTTTCATGGGAACACAGTATGAAAGCAGGCAGAAGTATAGAAGCTACTCTTGGCATTGTGGGGTTAGGCATTGATAATAGCGACGAGAACCCCGGTGGGGTGTTTATGAAGTTTGGCTACAAGTTTATTAAGAGTCCTGATTTTTACTTGCGTGGGCTTAGGTATGCGCACCTGTTAAAAGGCAGTTACGTTAAACCTGAAATCATGCTGGGGCTTGTTGCCCATGACGAAAATGAATGGCATGATAATTATGACCCTTATGGGAACTGGAATGGCTATGAAACTAATAACAGAGAATCTATTTTCGGAGGGGCTGCACAAATGGTTTTTGGAAAGCAATGGATCGTTGACAATATTTTTGCTATTGACACTTATGCAGGGATAGGTTATGGGTTCACAAGCTCCTCAGGTAATGATGAGTATTATCATTATGGCTTTATGGTTCCTGATAATGACTTCCCTATTGCTTTTTCAGCAGGCCTTAGACTGGGAATCCTGTTCAAATAAGATAATAAAGGGGCGGAATACACACCCGTTCCTGTATTTACGCATACCTGATTAATCACCAACACACCAAAAAAGGGGTAGAATATTTTCCGCCCCTTTTTCTATGCTATGGTTATTCTACACCGGGTTATTACTTTATTTCCCAGGTATCTCCGCTGTTAAGCAAATCATCCACATTCTTTATTTTTGAATTTGCCTTAGCAAAAGTGATCTGGTCTTCAACCATATCATCATACGTAGGATAATTTGCAGCCCTTATAACCCCCAATGCAACCGGGTAATGAGGGTAAGCCATTTTAGCCAGCATCAGGTGAATACCGGGATCCTGCTGATACATATCATGAACCAGCAAATCATCTTCAGTAATACCATTTTCACCAATGGTAACCACCTCGAGGCGCGTACCATTTAAGCGGATTCCTTTGTCCTTATTTTTACCGAATACCATCGGATAACCGTTACGCAGAATGATCTCACGGTCATCACGTACATCTTTATTGTTGATGATATCATGGGTTTTGTCGGCAAAGATTACGCAGTTCTGTAATACTTCAATAATGGAAGTACCATCATGCTTGGCTGCTTCAAACATAATCTCGGTCAATAATCTTGGATTGGTATCCACGCAACGAGCAAAGAATGTTCCTTGTGCTCCCAATACCAGTTCACCAGGGTTGAATGGATGTTCAATAGTTCCCTGTGGGGATGATTTGGTAATAGTACCCATTGGAGTGGTGGGTGAATATTGACCTTTAGTCAATCCGTATATCTGGTTATTGAAAAGGATAATATTGATATCAATATTACGACGGATGATATGGATGAAATGATTACCTCCAATTGCGAGGGAGTCACCATCACCGGTAGCCATCCATACACTCAGATGCGGATTGGCAATCTTCACACCTGATGAAATAGCGGCAGCCCGGCCGTGAATTCCATGAATCCCGTAAGTGTTAACGTAATAAGGGAACCGTGATGAACAACCGATACCGGAAACCATCATGACATTCTCCTTACGATAACCTAATTTAGGGAGTACATTAGCTACTGACGACAGAATGGCATGTGAACCGCACCCGGGGCACCATTTCACCATTTGGTCGCTTACAAAATCTTCCTTTGAAAGTTCAACTGAAGACCGTTCTATTGTTAAATTTGGTTGATTTTTCATAATTAATTCTCCTCCAGTGTTTGATTGATAACCTGAGTGAGTTCAGATACGGTAAAAGGTAAACCCTGTACTTTGTTATATTGCAGGTACTTGTGACCGTAATGAGTCATTTTAAGATAATTTACAAACTGGCCGCTGTTAAGCTCACATACCAGTATTTTTTTAAAGCCGCTTAACACTTGTTCAGTATTTTTAGGCAGAGGCATGATGTAGTTAAAATGAGCATGGCTGACCTTTTTGCCTTCTGCCTGCATTAACTCAACAGCTTTTTGGGTAGCACCCAGTGTTCCGCCCCAGCTTACTACCAATACATCACCTTCTTTTTCGCCCATAATTTCCTGTTCAGGGATATAATTAGCTACCCTTGCTACCTTTTCAGCACGCAGTTTAACCATCTTTTCATGGTTAATAGGATCGTTCGAGAGGTTTCCTTTGCCATCTTCCTTTTCTAGTCCGCCTATTCTGTGGCGTAAGCCTGATGTTCCGGGTAGCGCCCATTTACGGGCCAGTGTTTCGGGATCACGGCGATATGGCAGGTAGTCAGGATCATCAGCTTCAGCAATGGGAGGATTGATATCAGGCAGATCAGCAACTTTAGGAATTTTGAAAAGCTGTGAACCATTGCCCAGGTAGCCGTCGCTCAGTAATATAACCGGAGTCATGTGCTCCATAGCAAGTTTTGCTGCTGTGTATGCATAGTAGAAGCAGTTAGCAGATGAGGAAGCAGCAATCACGATAACAGGGCATTCGCCATTACGGCCGAATAATGCCTGCATCAGGTCACTTTGTTCAGTCTTAGTAGGACACCCTGTGCTTGGGCCACCACGTTGCACATCAACAATAACAATAGGAAGTTCGGTCATCACAGCTAACCCGATGGCTTCACTTTTAAGGGAGAAACCAGGGCCTGAAGTAGAAGTTAATGCTAATGAACCGGTATATGCAGCACCTAAAGCAGCACAGATACCCGCAATTTCATCTTCAGCCTGAAATACTTTAGCTCCCAATGATTTATGCTTTGCAAGTTCAGTGAGTATATCGGTAGCCGGAGTAATAGGATAAGAGCCTAAAAAAAGAGGTCTGCCGGAGCGTTCACTGGCAGCTAAAAAACCCCATGCTGTAGCGGTGTTACCTGTAATATTACGATAATGGCCCGGAGCAATTGACGCTTTGTTAATCTGGTATACAGAGCTGAGTGCTTCAACAGCATCAGCATAACTATAACCAGCCTCTATAACCGCTTTGTTGGCTTCAATTACCTGTGGCTTATTCTTGAATTTTTTATTAAAGAATTCGTATGTGGATTCAAAGCCCCATCCAAACAAGTGATATACAATGCCCAGAGCAAACATATTCTTGCTTTTATCAGCCACTTTTGCATCCATTCCCTTTTCGGCCAAAGTAGCCCTGGTGAAAGAGGTAATAGGTGCCCTGACTACATTATAGCTCTTCAGCGAATCGTCGTCAAGCGGATTATTACTATATCCTGCTTTCGTCAGAGCAGCTTCTTCAAAGGTGTCTGCATCCAGAATAATAGTTGCGCCCGGTTTTGCCCATTTAAGATTTGCTTTTAATGATGCAGGGTTCATTGCAACAAGCACATCACATTGGTCACCTGTTGTTTCTATCTTTTGGGCTCCCACGTGTACCTGATAACCGGATACCCCGGCAACTGTATTATGCGGTGCACGGATTTCAGCCGGATAGTCAGGAAAAGTTGCCAGATCAAGTCCTGCTAATGCGGCAGTATCAGAGAAAAGCGTTCCTGATAGTTGCATTCCATCGCCGGAATCTCCAACAAACTTCACTACAACCGTTTCTCTTTGAATAACTTTACTTTTTGTTTTTACCATGATATTTAGTAAGTTGAATTTTCAAGGAGCAAAGTTATAGCTTTTATCGGCAGGGAAGTACAAAAATGGCGACAAAAAAACTAATTATCTGGCTTTTAGTGAACTGTTTTGATTTATTGCTGAAGGGATTAAATTATTAATCAAAAGTACTACAGATAATTATCTGGTGGGTTTAAAAATATAACCTTAAATTTTTTTATGATATAAATAGACTTATCTTTGCAGCAATTAACAATCAAATTACAAACCAAAAAATAAGGCCATGGCTTACTTAATTTCAGATGACTGCCAAGCATGCGGCACTTGCATTGATGAATGTCCCGTTGAAGCAATCTCGGAAGGTGATATCTATAAAATTGATCCCGATATCTGTACAGATTGCGGTTCATGCGCTGATGTATGCCCGGTTGAAGCTATACATCCTGCATAATCAGGCTCATCTTCAATCTAAAACTGAAAAACGCTTGCCTCAGGGCAGGCGTTTTTTGTTGATGATACTACCCTGAAACATTATCATCCTTACTTTGTTTTTAATTGCACTATCAAAAAGGCCCCGCTTTGTGCTATATTTGTTGATACGTGCTTGAAAATAAAAATATAGTGATGGATAAATTCTCCTTCTTATTGAATGCAGATGCGGATTACATTGACAATCTCTATAATCATTATCTTGCTGACCCTGATTCTGTAGATAGTAGCTGGCAGCGGTTCTTTGAAGGATTCGAATTCAGCAGGGCCGGTAATAATCCTGAATCTCAGGGTCTTGCCGTCTCTAATGAATTCAAAGTCATTAATCTGATCCAAGAATATCGTAAAAGAGGGCACTTATTTACCCGTACGAACCCCGTACGAACACGCCGCTCCTACACCCCAACCCTTGAACTTATGAACCTGGGACTGGCAGAAGCTGACCTTGATACCTCCTTTGAAGCCGGCAGTGAACTGGGTATTGGCCGGGCAACACTGCGTAAAATTATTGAACATCTTGAAACTACTTACTGTGAATCAATAGGGGTTGAGTTTGCCTATATACGAAATGTGGAAATTGAGCAGTGGCTGCTTCACCGAATGGAAACCGCTAGAAATACCCCTAAATTCTCAGCCGCTAAGCGCAAAGTAATACTTGAAAAGCTTGGACAGGCGGTGTTTATGGAAAAATTCCTCCATAAACGCTTCCCCGGACAAAAGAGGTTTTCACTTGAAGGGGTGGAAGCTCTGATACCGGCCTTGCACGCGATTATTGAAAAAGGTGTTACCCTGGGCGCTGAAGCTTTCCGTTTAGGTATGGCCCACAGGGGCAGACTGAATGTACTGGCCAATATCATGGGAAAACCAATTTCTGATATCTTTAATGAGTTCTCCAATAAAGAGTTCGATGATGAAACCCTGCTGGGCGATGTTAAATATCACCTTGGTTACCATAATGAAAGACTATCGCAGGTCGGAAAAAAAATAGATATTACCCTGGCCCCTAATCCGTCACACCTTGAAGCCGTGGGTGCTGTAGTTCAGGGAATGACAAGGGCTGAAACAGATTTCAACTATGATGGCGATGCTGGTAAAATAGTGCCGATTGTGATTCATGGTGATGCTTCTGTTGCCGGACAGGGTATTGTATATGAGCTTCTGCAGATGTCGGAATTGAAAGGATACCGGGTGGGTGGCACCATTCATCTGGTCATTAATAATCAGGTAGGGTTTACTACTAATTATGTGGACGCCCGAAGCAGCGTTTATTGCACTGATGTGGCCAAAATAGTCCAATCACCTATCTTTCATGTGAATGCCGATGATATTGAAGCCGTGGTCTATACCGCAGAACTGGCCATGGAGTTTCGTGAAAAGTTCAACAAGGACGTTTTTATTGACCTGCTCGGATATCGTAAATACGGACATAATGAAGGTGATGAACCACGGTTTACCCAGCCTTTACTGTACAAATTGATTGAGCAACATCCTGATCCATGGACCATATACTCATCGAAGCTGATTGGTAAGGGCATATTGAAACAGGAAGATGCAGATGAAATTAAGGACCGTATCAACCAAAAATTGGAACAGGACTTATTGTTATCACAAAAGACTGAGAAAACACATTTCCGTCCTGCCCTGAGTGCTGCATGGAAAGACATACGGATTGCAGAAGAAGATGATTTTGCACGCTCGCCCGATACCGGGGTGGATTACAGGATTATTAAGGAAATTGGCGAAAAGATCACTCACCTGCCGGGCGATAAGCTCTTTAACAGGAAGTTGGTGAAGCTGATGCAGGAGCGGAACCTGATGATACAACCGGGGCATGCTATTGATTGGGCAATGGGTGAGTTGCTCGCTTATGGAACCCTCGTGAATGAAGGGATACCGGTCAGATTGTCGGGGCAGGATTCTGAAAGAGGCACCTTTTCACATCGCCATGCCGTGCTTACCGTGGAAGATTCAGAAGAGAAATATGTTCCCCTTGCAGGTATTCATAAGGATAAAGCATCTTTTGAAATTTTTAATTCCCTGCTTTCAGAATATGCCGTGGCAGGGTTTGAATACGGATACTCATTGGTAACCCCTTATGCTTTAAACATTTGGGAAGCTCAGTTTGGCGACTTCTTTAACGGGGCACAAATAATCATTGACCAGTATTTGAGTAGTGCCGAGGATAAATGGCGGGTAATGAGCAACCTGGTATTATATCTGCCACACGGTTATGAAGGACAGGGAGCTGAACACTCCAGTGGGCGAATAGAACGCTTTTTGGTGTTGGCTGCTGAAAATAATATGCAGATTGTAAACTGCACCACCCCCGCTAACCTGTTTCATTTACTGCGGCGACAGATACACAGCCCCATCCGTAAACCGCTGGTATTGTTCACACCCAAGAGCCTGCTGCGTCATCCTGCCTGCGTTTCACCTGTTGAAGACCTCACAGTAGGCGGGTTCCGTGAAGTGATGGATGATGATCAGGCAATCCCTGAAAAGATTGATCGCGTTATCTTAACCAGCGGAAAGGTTTATTATGAACTGGTAAACGAGCGGGCACGACTGAAAACTGACCGGGTTGCCATTGTGCGGATTGAACAGATTTACCCTTATCCGGCAGCGCAAATCAGGACGGTACTTGACAAGTATTCAAAAGCCGTCCGGATTGTGTGGGTTCAGGAAGAGCCCGCCAATATGGGCGCCTGGCCATTTATTACCCGTCACTTCAAAGAAGCTGATCTGCTCATGGTAGCACGCCCTGAAAGCGGAAGCCCGGCAACCGGCTCTCCGGCCCTGCACCTGCTCAGACAAAAAAAAATTATTGAAAAAGCATTTGGTGAATGTAAATGCGACAGGTCAGATACGATCTGCAAGATGGTTTGCGCTCCCAATGAATGGGTTTACACTCATGAAACTGAAAAAGAAATACCGGGAAAAATAAAGAACTAATTCAAAACACAGTCCGTAACGAAGTAACTAACAAACTATACAAGAATCAGAACAGATTTAGAACAGCATTAACAATGATTATAGAAGTAAAAGTACCAAGCCCGGGTGAATCAATAACAGAAGTGCAATTAGCCTCCTGGCTGGTTAAGAATGGAGACTTTGTTGAAAAG
>JBAXYX010000022.1:0-24121 GCA_041670625.1 Lentimicrobiaceae bacterium
GGGAGTAGTCCACGTGAAGCAGCAATCTATGCAACCAATGAAGTATGGCTTGCAGTAATAGTAACAACATTGGTTGTGGTGGCAGTGTTTTTCCCACTTACCCTTGTGTCAGGAATGACTGGTGTAATGTTTAATCAGTTAGGATGGATTGTTACCATCACCATCGTTACTTCAGCTTTGGCAGCTATTACAATTACCCCAATGCTTTCAGCAAGATTACTTAACTCTAATAAGCTCGATAAGAATGAAAAATGGTACAGTCACTCAAAAACTGTGGAACCGCTGCTTAAAAAACTAGATAATTTCTATGTTAAAATCTTACACTGGTCATTATATCATAAAAGGATAGTAGTTGCCGGTTGTGCTATGATAATATTCATTTCAATATTTTTGATGCGTTTTATTGGTACTGACTTTATGCCTGAAAGTGACCAGGGAAGCATAAGTGCAGCAATTGAACTTCAATCAGGTACGAGGGTTGAGGAGACTGTTAAAGTAACCAGGAAACTTGAACAAATAATCAAAGAGCGGTATCCGGAGGTAGAACTTACTTCTTCCTCATCAGGTGCTGATGATGAAGGCAGTATGTTTTCAATGTTTACAACAACAGGATCAAATGTGATCAACCTGATGCTTAAATTGGAAGATGTTGAAAAACGTGATCGTTCAGTCTGGGATATTGCTTCTGATTTACGAAAACAAATAGACTCAATTCCTGAAATTATTACTGCAAATATTACCACATCTACTATGAGTTTTAGTGGAAGCACCAATACCGTAGATGTTGAAATATATGGGTATGATTTTAATACAACCAATGCTCTGGCTGAACAATTTAAACAGGCATTCAGTAAAATTGATGGTGCAACCGATATTGCCATCAGCCGTAAGAATGACAAACCTGAGCTTAAGATAACTCTGGATAAAGATAAATTGTCGGCTCACGGATTAAACAGTGCCATGGTATCAACTTATATCAGGAACAGAGTAAGTGGTCTGACGGCTTCGCAATACAAGGAGGAAGGGGACGAATATGATATTAAGGTAAGGTTAAATGAAGAGTCTCGTAATTCCATATCTGACCTTGAAGAAATGACCATTATGTCACCTTCCGGACAGTCAATTAAACTTAAGGAGCTTGCCACTATTCAAGAATATTGGGGGCCACCATCAATCGAACATAAGCGTAAAGAGCGTTTAGTAACCGTTTCAACTAAAGCTGACGGCATAGACCTCGGTGAGTTAGCAACCCGTATAAATAGCTCAATGAAGACTATAAATATTCCTCAAGATGTTATTGTTAATGTGGGCGGTGCTTATGAGGATCAACAGGAATCATTCACTGATATTGGAATGCTAATGATAATAAGTATTATTCTTGTATTTATTGTAATGGCTTCACAGTTCGAATCACTCAAGATGCCTTTCGTAATAATGTTTTCATTGCCATTTGCCTTTACAGGGGTAGTGCTGGCTTTGGTACTTACCGGTACCACCCTTAGTATGGTTGCAGCATTGGGTGCGGTTTTGCTTATAGGTATTGTGGTTAAGAATGGTATTGTGTTAGTCGACTTTATCAATCTGACTCGCGACAGGGGCGTTGAACTGTATGAATCTATTATGATATCAGGTCGGTCACGTTTGCGTCCTGTTTTGATGACTTCATTAACCACTATACTTGGTATGCTGCCATTGGCTTTGAGCTCAGGCGAAGGTTCTGAACTGTGGCGTCCTATGGGTATTACTGTTATCGGCGGTTTGGTTTTCTCTACTATCGTTACTTTGATAATTGTACCTGTGATGTACAGTTTGGTTACCCGCCGTGGTGAACGCAACAAGAAGAATAAAGTGAATAAGCAATTTGGTTTTTTAACTTCTAATAATCAATAAATAATGAAAGCAGTATTTATAGCCTTTAACCAGGCCAATACCGAAAGGGTAGAGTTTATATTCGATCAAATGGGTATAAAAGGCTATACCTTTTGGAACGACGTAATGGGGCATGGCACAAATACCGGTGAACCACGCATGGGTACTCATACCTGGCCTGAAATGAACTCCGCAATCCTGACCATTATCTCTGATGAATTAGTAGAACTTTTGCTCACTAACATCAAGAAACTAGATGAGCTCAATAAAGAAGTAGGTGTCAGGGCTTTCGTTTGGGAAGTCACAAAAACAGTTTGATTCAATTTATTGTTTTGATGTGAAGGAAGCCCTTTATGGGCTTCCTTCTATTTATATCTTACTACTCAAAGCTTTACTTTAAGTTAATCCTTACTAATTACTGGCTGTCTGAAAAACAGCAGTAATACTATTTATTGCTACAACTTTTCTGACTTTGTAAATATATCTTAACGAAGTAAACAGCGACAATACCAACAATACTTCTCGTAATCCCGATGGAAACCGTTTTTAATGATCACTCTATACTTATCAGATCATGAAAAGGGAATGTCATTAAATGGATATCCCTGATAAAGGCGATTCTTCCTTTATTAGTGCAAAGATTGGCTTTTAATTAGTGGATATGTGATTATGCCTGGTCACGATGACGAATACGTAATATGGGGAAAGAATTTCTATTGATGGATATGCGATTATACCTGATAACTCTCACAACAATTAGAGCGCTAATTTATCTGTTAAAGGATAATTTAGATACCGGTTGTTCAGTACTTCAAAAATGTTAGTATATTTGCACTGCACAAAAATGCCCTGGTGGCGGAATTGGTAGACGCGTCGGTCTCAAAAACCGATGAGTGAAAGCTCGTGCCGGTTCGATCCCGGCTCGGGGTACAGATGCAGATTCCTCGCTGTTTACAGTGGGGAATCTTTATTTTCTGTTATATGGCAATTTGGGATGGAATTAAGGTCTGATTTTATATGGAATTCTGTCAGACATCTTTTCAAATGCAACTACGAAATAATTATTGTCCTGCTAAGCCATGCATAATATCCTGACTTGCCTGGCTTAAGGTATTGCAGTTGCTTATTTAGATTACGTGAAATCTGGTACAAGATTTCTTCAACCCGGTACAAGATTGCTTCATCCTTAGTATATGATGGTATCCGATCTGGTAGGTGACGTTACCAAATTCTAATTAAAACTTCAATGCTAAATGAGTTTAAAATGCATTCTAATGAGGATCAGGTTACTAAAGAATAATAACCTTTACAAAAATCATTATTAAAATAACTGCCACAAATAAGGATATTAGCTTTACTTCAGTCGGAATTTTGAATTTTTTCATACCTTTAAATATTTAAATATCAATCTTATGCAAAGATAGACTGAGCAATGAGAGGCAAGATTAGAAAATGATTAGAAGTTTATTAGAGTCTTCTTAGATTTTATTTGTTTGTACTTAATAATCTAATTTTGTGTTCAAGGGCTTTTTATAAAGGGGACCCTGATTATCATAAGACTGTCATTGTTAAACAGATTATGGTCCATTGAAGTATTTGTAGAAAATAGTCTTAGTCTTATTGAATTAGTGATATAGAATCGATTAACTACTATAAAAAATATTATGATTGAATCGGTTAATTGAAAGGAAATTGTAAATATGGAAGATACTAAAATATTGATTGTTGAGGATGAAGTAAGGTTGGCTGAAGTCTTGAAAAAACAGTTTGAAAGTGCTGGTTTCAAGGTGGAAATAGCGTATGATGGTTATGTTGGAAAACACTTGGTAGAGAAGAATTTCTATAATCTTGTCATTTTAGATATTAATATTCCACTGATCAATGGATATGACCTATGCAAGGAAATTAGAAAATCAAACAACAATATCCCTATTATTATGCTGACAGCACTGGGAACTACTGAAAACAAGATGACCGGATTTGATGTGGGGGCCGATGACTATGTGGTAAAACCTTTTGATTTAAGGGAATTATTGGCTCGTGTAAATGTTTTTTTAAGACGATCAGATAAATCAATAAAGTCAGAAAAGTTAAGTATTGCTGATCTTGAAATGGATTTGAGTACCAAAACGGTACTTAGGGCTCAGAAAAGAATAGAACTGACAGCTAAAGAGTATGCATTGCTGGAAACATTTCTGCGTAACAAGGGTAAATTACTTTCACGTGAGTATATTAACGAACAGGTATGGGGTATAGATTTTGATCCTGGAACGAACGTTATTGATGTTTACGTCAATTATTTACGTAAAAAAATTGATAAAGAATTTTCAATAAAACTTATCCATACAAAGTTTGGATTCGGTTTTTACTGTAGTGAAAATGAAATCTGATCTATGAAAATCAAAACACGGTTATCTTTTCAGTTCACCTTAATTGTTGCAGGATTACTACTGATGTTTTCAGTACTCGTGTATTTTTTTTCATATTCTACTCAACGCGACAGGTTTAGGGATAATCTTACCAATGAAGCGAAAAACAACGCAATTTTACTATTAAACGTGAAAGAGGTGGATTCCACGTTATTGACTAAGATTCAATTATCGACTTTTTATTGGCAAAATGAAGAAATTGCAATAACTGATTCTACTTTTCATTTGATATACGGATTTAATATTAACTATCTGACCGACAAAGCAATAAGAAAAAACACATCAAAGAATGCTGAAAGTTACTTTGAAATAAACGAAAAAGATGGTTCATACTATAAGCACAGTTACAATAATCATGAATATAACGTGCTTGTTATGGCATATGACAATACCCGGAGAGATAATTTGCGAGACCTGAGGGTCATTTTATTTTGGATTAATCTTTTGAGCATAGGATTTGTAATACTGTTATCCTATATTTTCTCCAGGAACGCTATTAAACCCATTTCTCAAATCATTCAAAGCGTTAAAGGAATCAACTCATACATGTTAAGCAAACGGCTTGATGAAGGAAATAGGAAAGATGAAATAGCACAACTGTCCATCACTTTCAATGAAATGCTGACTAACCTGGAAACGGCTTTTAAAAACCAGGAAGAATTTGTATCACATGCTTCACACGAATTGCGCACTCCATTAACGGTTATGATTAGCGAATCGGATTATATGTTAAACCATGAAACTGAAATCGAAGATTACAGGCGTCATATAATCAGAATGGTGGAAGACCTGAAAAGGCTTAATGCACAACTGAATATTTTATTGGAATTAGCGCAAATAAATAAGAAAAAAGTTATTCAACTTTCAAAAGTAAGGATTGACGAAATTATTTTTACAGCAATCAGTCAAATTAAATTCAAATACCCCGGACGAAAAATCATCCCTAAAATTCAGTATCCTGAAAATGAAAATGAACTGTTGATCATGGGGAATACCGGTATGCTTGCAATTGCTTTTGCCAATATTCTTGACAATGCATGTAAATTCTCTGATGATGATGTGATTGTGGAAATTTCGATAGCCTCCCAGTTTATTGAAGTTGCTATTTCAGACAAAGGGATAGGCATTCCTCAAGAAGAACTTGACCATATATATAGACCCTTTAACAGAGCTTCAAACGTAAAGTTTATCAGTGGTTTTGGTATTGGCCTTTCATTAGTAGCTAAGATATTTGAGCTGCATGGGGTTGATTTAAAGATTGAAAGTACTATAAATGAAGGTACCTGCTTTAAATTGTTTTTTAAAAGATCAAAAGAGTAATTACGGTGATATATTGATTCAGCCTGGTTCTTGACCGAACCAAACTTCTTTCAGGTATCCTAATAATTGGTTATCCTTATTTATGCTTTACCTTCATTAACCGGTGAAAGTAAATATTTGGAATCAACTTTAATTGTGCTTATATCAAATGGAGTTAATAACAATAATCTGAAAAGATATTAAAGGTAATTAATAAAACCATTTCAACGAATCAGAAGGAAAACTTACACAAATCATAGAAGCTAATATCAGGTTCAACCAAATGGTTGATCAATTAGCCTTTCAACATAAGCCAAATGATAAATTTTCAGTAGCTTAATTTTGAGTATTTTTGTTGAAAATTTCAGAAGGATTGTATGTACACTAACCGAAAAAGAACAATATATCTCCCAATTGCCTTTGCTCTGGTATTGATTGTTGGGTTTTTACTTGGAGCTTCATTAATTAGAGTTTCATCGCTAAACAATGAAAAAAGCTTATTACAAAGTTTACAAAAGAGGAACTATGATCCTGTAAATGATGTAATTGGATACATTATGCAAGATTACGTTGATTCAGTTGATGTTACCAAGCTTAATCAGTATGCAGTTCAGGGAATACTTGAAAACCTTGATCCTCATTCACAGTTCATAACAGCGGAAGAATTTAGTGAGGTTAATGAACCCCTAATGGGTAATTTTGATGGAATAGGTGTGCAGTTCAGGATTGAATCTGATACGGTATATATCATTAATACGATTCCTGGTGGTCCTTCAGAAAAGGCAGGTATCAGAGCTGGCGACAGGATAGTAAAGGTTAACAATAAGCGGATAGCGGGTGTTAAGATCGAAAACCGTGAAGTTATGAAGCTTCTTAAGGGACCTCGTGGTACTAAAGTAAATGTGAGCATTTACCGAAAAGGGATTGCTAAACTGCTCAACTTTGATATAACCCGTGATGTAATACCTACTTATAGCATTGATGCGGCTTTTATGCCTGAGCCGGGTACAGGATATATCAAGTTGTCAAAGTTCTCAGCAACAACCTCAGAGGAATTGGCTGATGCCTTGCATTTATTAAAGCTGAAAGGAATGAAAAGGTTGGTACTTGATTTGCGTGGCAACTCAGGCGGTTTTTTGCAGTCAGCGATTGATGTGGCAGATGAGTTTTTGCCTGATAAACAATTAATCGTATACACTAAAGGGCTGCACCGTAACAAGGAAGTAGCCTATGCAACCTCAAAAGGGCTTTTTGAAAAAGGGGAATTGATTGTTCTTATTGATGAGGGTTCAGCTTCATCAAGTGAAATTGTGGCAGGTGCTTTGCAAGATAATGACCGGGCAACAATTGTTGGGCGGCGTTCATTTGGCAAAGGCCTGGTGCAGGAACAATTGTCGCTTCCTGATGGTTCAGCCATCCGGTTAACGGTGGCCAGATACTATACTCCTACCGGCAGGAGCATTCAAAAACCTTATGTTAACGGACATGAATCAGAGTATGAGAATGAGGTGTACGACAGGATGTTGAAAGGTGAAATGGAAAGCCTTGACAGCATAAAATTCAATGACTCTCTTAAATACACCACAAAAGGTGGACGAATTGTATATGGAGGCGGAGGTATCATGCCGGATGTGTTTATCCCGGTTGAAATAAATAAGAACTATCATTACTATAATGCAGTTTTGAATAAGGGAATCATTCATCAATTCACATTTGAGTATACTGACCGTAACAGAACAGCATTAAACAAGTATAATAGTTTTGACGAATTTAATAAGCGTTTCAAGGTAGATCAACCTATGATGAATACATTTGTTGATTTCGCTTCAAAAGAAGGGGTTGCTCCTGATAAGAAAGGTTTGGCTTTTGCCGCACCAGAACTCAAGAACCTGATAAAAGCATTAATTGCCCGTAATATTTATGATGACAAAGGATTCTATCCAATTTATCTTAACACAGACAATACTTTCAAGAAGTCGCTCAAATCATTCAAGTAATAAAAAAAGCACCGTGAATTGGTGCTTTAATAAATAGATTATATCAATTTCTGAGTTTTAACTCTTATTCTACGGTAACGCTCTTTGCGAGGTTACGTGGTTGGTCAACATTGCAGCCTCTCATTACAGCGACATGATATGCAAGTAATTGCAGCGGAATAGTTGCAATAAGAGGAACGAACATTTCTTCAGTTTCAGGTACTTCGATATAGTAATCAGCCAGTTCTTTAACTGTTTCATCGCCTTCAGTGATAATAGCAATGATTATACCTTTACGAGCTTTTACTTCCTGTATGTTGGATATTACTTTTTCATAAGTTCCTTTATTCGTTGCGATAACCACTACAGGCATTTCTTCATCAATTAATGCAATAGGACCGTGCTTCATTTCGGCGGCAGGATATCCTTCAGCATGGATATAAGAGATTTCTTTCAGTTTAAGAGCACCTTCCATGGCTACCGGGTAGTTATATCCTCGTCCCAGATACAATGCATTACGTGAGTCTTTAAATATACGTGCCAGCTCAATAATTTTATCATTGGCCAACAAGGTTCTTTCAACTTTTGCAGGAATAGAATCAAGTTCAGTTATCAGTTGATGGAACCTTGATTTTGAGATGGTGCCTTTACTTTCAGCAATCATCAACGACATAAGCGCCAGGATAGTGACCTGTGATGTAAACGCTTTAGTAGAAGCAACGCCAATTTCAGGACCGGCATGAGTAAATGATCCTGCGTGGGTAGCTCTGGCAATAGAAGATCCTACAACATTGCAGATTCCAATTATTGTAGCCCCTTTTGATTTAGCCAATTCAATAGCAGCAAGGGTATCAGCCGTTTCTCCTGATTGTGAAATAGCGATCACTATATCATCTTCATAAATAATAGGGTTCCTGTATCTGAATTCAGATGCATACTCTATTTCAACGGGTATCCGGGTCAATTCTTCCAACAAGTATTCCCCTACTATACCGGCATGCCAAGAGGTGCCGCAGGCCACGATGATGATACGTTTGGCATTCACCATCTTCTGTTTGTATTCACTGATTCCACCCAGGCAAACAATTCCTGTTGCAGCATTCAGCCTGCCACGCATACTATCACGTATTGACCCGGGCTGCTCATAGATTTCTTTGAGCATAAAATGCTCGAATCCTTCTTTTTCTATAGCACTCAGGTTTATCTCAAGTGTTTGTACGTAAGGAGTTTTTTCAATATTAGATATAGTCTTGATCTTAAATTCGCCGTTACGCCTAACCACTGCAATTTCTTCATCATTCAGATAAACAACATCACGGGTATATTCAACGATAGGGCTGGCATCAGATGCAATATAGAATTCCTTTTCACCGATTCCAATAACCAATGGGCTGCCTTTACGGGCAACAACCAAAGTATCAGGGTCATTCTTGTTAATAATCACAATGGCATAAGCTCCTACTACCTGGTTAAGTGCTATCTGCAATGCTTCTTCGAGTTTAATCGATTCATTCAACTGTATATCTTCAACAAGGTGTATAAGTACCTCAGTATCAGTTTCGCTTACAAATACATGTCCTCGTTTAAGTAGTTCCTGCTTTAATGAAGCATAATTCTCAATAATACCATTATGAATGATAGCAAGGTTTTTAGAACCAGAAAAATGAGGATGTGCATTAACGTCATTCGGCTCACCATGCGTTGCCCATCGGGTATGTGCAATACCAACAGTTCCTGACAGGTCTTTATCTTTTACAAGTTCTTCAAGATCGGATACCTTACCATGGGTCTTGTACAGATTTAATCCGTTATCAATAAGTGCTATCCCGGCACTGTCATAGCCACGGTATTCAAGCCTGTGGATACCTTTAACGAGAATTGGATATGCTTGTTTTGGCCCTATATATGCTACAATTCCACACATTTTTTCATTATTTTTTATAATCAAACTATCATATTGATGATTTAACCTGATAATCAGAAATTGTTTATGGTTATTATCTGTTGCTTATGTTGAAAAATACATTGGTTAATCCAATAGGGTGTAATAAATCAACAGGCGCATGCGTCCTGATGTTGCACCCGGACCTTTTAGCACAGCACGATTACCGATAAGTGCACCGCCTGCCGCAATTAACATAAGTCCATAGTCGGGGTCATCAGGATGGAGTAACCTGTTTTGTACATAGCGGGTAATGCGAATCCTGTATTGCTTATTATCAATAGAATAACCATTAATAAATGCAGAGCCTTCATCCTCATCGGGCAGGGTTGAATAATGTGTGAGCGTGTCAGAAGTAAGTGCACGTATTCCTAATAATGAGGGCATTGGATAATCCTCATCAGGATCCATGTTTTCAAGTACCAGTACCGCCTCATTAATTGCAATCTTTTTTTGTTTTGCAAGTGCTGTGAGATAAGGGAATCTGACTCTTATTTTCGCGCCTCCCATTGCTTCAACAAAAAGTTCATTGTTGCCTGAGGTAGTATCACCTTTAAATTGTGAAATTAACGCAGGATCAGCACCCTGGTAACCGAAATGGTTGTAATGATTAAACCTGGCACAATAGGAATTAGTCGAGGAATTAATCGGGAAATTAAGGGTCGCGGTATCAGTACTGTTATGATAGTGAACCGTAACCTTTGACATGCTGCCGGTTAAATTTAAATAAAGGATAGAACCGGTACCCGGGGTAGTAGCGTTTGAAGAAGTTATATAAAAGCCTTTGAATTCTTTCTGAAAAGAATCATTACTCGATAATGTTGTACTGCTTGCAGTAATTAATTTATTTGCAAATGCAGGGGTAAGGTTTATTCTCATATGAGGCGCTATATATTCACCATCAATGGAATCAGGTTGTAAAAAGCTGGGTACAAAAGAGGCTTGCCCGATTATAGTAGGATTAATTCGGACAGTGCTAGTGGAATAATAAGAAGCATCCTTCGACAAATCACCAGCGAGTTCGTAAACCTGTATGTTTTTTTGAGCCAATGAATCACCGTAAATACCAGAGTAAGTAAGAGTAAGAATAATGGAATCAACTACAGGACTAGTGCCAAAACTTGTATTAACATTTGGAAGCCTGAATTGGGTATAAATAGAGGCAGTTGTTGTTCCAAATACCGGATCAGCAACAGATCCAAGCAGATTTGCGGATAATTCGTTGGTACGTACAGAGTCTTCCCTTACCGTGTAAGCAATAACGGTAGTAGTATCTATATATTCATGTTGCATCAAATCGTTTCCCGGAACCAGACCTAAGCCTATCAGATCAGGCTCTTTTTGGCATGACCCCATAACTAAGGCAGAAAAGATTATGAAAAGGACCTTTAAAAGATTGAAATTACGCACGTTAGAAGGTTTCGTTTATAAGATAATAAGGTGTTTCAAAAACAATGCAAGTTATATGTTATTCAAGTGATGTAGCAGGTGATTCTAATATTTTATCATAAAAATTGTTATAAGCATCAACATACTGCTCGCCTTGGTATGGAAGCGTTAATTTACCTGTTTCAGTAATATATTCAAGTAATTCAGAATTAGGGTTTTCACTACCCATTATGATTCCATCAGAGAAGTCAATAGCCGACTGCATCAAGCTGATATACGAAGGCTTTTTAAAGTGCTTCAGGTCCTTATTTGTAATTCCGTCAAGTTTTATTTTATTCGTAAAGTCTTTGTTCAGTACCTCAGAGAAATCATCATCATAAATTGACAAAACAATTTTAGTGTCAGTAAATAAAGGATTTTCTTTAAATGCACGTTTAATATAAAGTGGTATCAAACTGGTCATCCAACCATGGCAGTGTACCAGATCAGGAGCCCATCCTAATTTTTTAACAGTTTCAATTACTCCCCTGGAAAAGAAAATTGCTCTTTCCTCATTGTCTTTAAAGAATTTATTGTTCTTATCACGAAACATTGATTTCCGCTGAAAGTAGTCATCATTATCAATGAAGTAGATTTGCATCCGGGCTGATTGAATCGAGGCAACTTTTATAATAAGTGGATGGTCGGTTTCATCAATGATAAGATTCATGCCTGATAAGCGAATTACTTCATGCAGTTGATTTCTTCGTTCATTGATATGCCCGAATCTAGGCATAAAAGTTCTGATTTCACGGCCTTTTTCCTGTATTGCCTGAGGAAGATAACGACCAATAGATCCCATTTGACTTTCTTTCAGGTAAGGAAAAATTTCCTGAGATACAAACAGTATCCTTGTCTTTTCCATAATTAAGCCTTTTGTTTTATTTAATATGCAAAGTTAGCAAAAATTTAGCAAACTTTTAATAAAATTCAATACTCAATTGCTAATCAGAGTAAAACATTTTTGAATAGAATGCTTAATTAGAGAGGGAACTCCTTGAATTTTCAAACGAATGAACTTTTCGGGATTTTTATTATTGAACTTTATTTTTAGCTATTAATAGGTGAATCAGCCTATTTCATAAGTCTGGAAGGTATACAGACTCACGTAAGCAAAAAACATACCAAATACTATTTATAATCAGTCTAAGTCAACCTGCTGATAATGTTTTAATAAGAAAGATTTTTTGTTTACAAATAGGATAGTGGCAAAACAATTAATTATAAATTTGCCGTTTCAAAACGCTCTGGATTAATAAGAGCATGTTGTTATTATTTAAACTTAAGGCAAATGCATAAAATAAGTTCACATCCAATTCTGGATATAATCCCAGGGGAAGAAGTTTCATTTTTGTATAATGGTCACATAGTTAAAGGTGAAAAGGGATATACCATTGCTGCTGCATTGCATCAGGCTGGTTATCCTATTCACAGTCATAGCTTAAAGAACCGTGAGCGGAGTCTGGAGTGTGGCATTGGAAAATGTGGTGCATGCGAAATGCTGGTTGATGGTGACATCAAACGAATTTGCATCACTAAAGTTGATGGTGTAAAAGAGGTTAAGGAAATACCTCACGATTTTGCTCCTGCTAAATCGTTGATGTCTACTGAAGAGCCTGTTAAAGTTTATAAAACTGAAGTAGCCATTATTGGTGCAGGACCTTCAGGCCTGGCAGCACGCGAAGAGCTTATAAAGCAAGGCGTTGATAATATTGTAATTGATAATAATGAACATATAGGCGGGCAATTCCTGATGCAAACACATCAGTTCTTTTTCTTTGAAAAGAAGAAGAAGTTTGGTGGAATGAGAGGCTTTGACATTGCTAAAACTCTTGCCGGTGATGATCATTCAGGAATATTCCTTAACTCTACCGTTTGGGATGTGCTTGAAGGGAAACGCATTGCTATAAAGAATATTAAAACCAACGAGATTTATTACGTTGAAGCTAACTATATGATAGTAGCTACAGGTGCTGTTCCGTTTATGCCAGCTTTTGAGAATGACGATTTGCCGGGTGTTTATACAGCAGCTGTAGTTCAAAAGATGATGAATACCGAGCATACTTTATTGGGTAAGAATATTCTTACAGTGGGTGCCGGTAATATTGGCTATTTAACCTCATACCAGCTTATGCAGGCAGGGGCAAAAGTAAAAGCTATCATTGAAGCTCAACCTTTTGAAGGCGGATTCCCCGTACAGGCAAACAGGGTACGCAGGTTAGGAATTCCTATTATGCTTTCGCATACCCTGCTTAAAGCGATCCCTAATGAACACCATGATGGTATCACCGGTGCAGTAATTGCAAAATGTGAAAACTTTAAACCTATCCCGGGAACAGAGCAGATCATAGAAGGGATTGATGCAATTAATATTTGCACCGGACTTGTATCAGATGATCAGTTACTTATTAAAGGGAATGAAGTATTTGGACGTAATTGTTTTGGTGCAGGTGATTCAATAAGAATTGGTGAAGGTACCAGTGCTGTTTTAAGAGGCCGTCAGGTTGCCTTTGAGATATTGCAGAGTATGGCCAAACGCTTTGATTATGATGAGTTTTTGGGCGTGTCGAAGGAATATATTGATTCACAACAGCATCCCCAACGTGTAATTGAGAAGCCTTTTATCCCATCACCTGAGCGGATGCAGGCTAAGCCATTTGTTCAGATTGATTGCCTTTATGGGTTTGCCTGTAATCCATGCGAGTTCTCGTGTACACATGGCGCCATCACGAAGACTTCTACCAGTTCTGTTCCACGCATTGACTATGATAAATGTATCGGGTGCATGGATTGTGTATACCAGTGCCCCGGGCTTGCAATTTTTGGATATAATGTAGCAAAAGACTGGCTCTTCCTGCCTATTGAGTATCAAGCTGATGAAAAGGCAGAGGTATATCTGGTTGATAACAACGGGAAGAAACTGGGGACCGGAGTTATTGAGAAGATTCTGATGAAACCCAATAAAACTAATGTTGCCAGAGTAAAATCTCTTGATTTACATGGTAAAGAATTGATTGATGTAAGAGGGTTTATTGTCAAAGAAAATTTTCCGGAACCTGTTGATCTTGATTCTGTTTCATACAAGCAAGAGGAAAAGATGTATATTTGTCATTGTGATGATGTAACACTTGATGAGATCCTAAAAGCAATTGGTGACCGCAAGTTTATATCAGTTGACGAAGTTAAACACATTACACGCCTTGGTATGGGCGCTTGCCGAGGAAAAAGGTGCATCCGCCGGTTAAAACAAATCATTTCAGGATATGGGATTACGATCGTTGGCGAAGCTACTCCTCGTGGTCCGTTATCGAACCAGTTAACAATGGGTGAGCTTTATCCACATCATCCACATGAAAAGATCTATATTAATTCAAAAGGAGCACAACCCAAAGTTGTTAATGTAAAAGCACTTGTATGTGGTGGTGGGATGGCAGGATCAGGATTATTCCGCTTTATGTCGGAGGCAGGTCTGAATCCTGTTATGATTAATTCAGCAAGAGGCTCTTCATGGCGTAACATTGCCGGAGGCAGGTTGGCATTCAGTTTGCCTGAAATTGCTGATATTGCCCGTCATAACCTGGAATTATTCAAGGGATTACAGTCGCTTTCAAATATCAACTACAGACCGATCAATTATGTAACCTTTGCACATGATGAACAGGTTTATCAAGAGCTTGAAAGATCAAGAGAATGGTCAGATGCCTTTATGATTGAGCCCAAGGATTATAGTAAGCATATTTCAACCTTTATTAATCCGAACCTGAAAACATACCTCGGTGCCTTGATTTCACATGAATGCTGGCAGTCTACACCGGGATTGGTGCTAGATCTGACCAGAAAGATAGGGATACAACATGGTGGCACTGTTAAGGAAGATTGCAAGTTGATTGATCTGCGTAAGGAAGGGAAAGAATATATAGCATTGGTTCAGGATCATAATAAAGAATACATTGAATACCATACGGATATATTTGTTAATGCACTTGGGTATGAAGCAGGTAAGTTTGCTACTAAACTTGGTTTAGAAACAGGTCTGTATCCTGTAAAACACCAGGCATTCATTACCCGCCGGTTACCTTTAATGGGACCAAATGGTAATCCGCTTGATATGATTATTGACCGGAGAAAGTACAAAGGTTTTGTGGCTGTGTACGGTCAGCAGTTAGCTGAAACCGGTCAGATTATCGGCTGTGCATCACCTGCAGTTGAACCAATGGAAGCAAGTAAAAACCTAAAAATCAATTCGAAAGAATTCCTTGAAATTGTTTCAGAAGTATTTGTTGACTGGTTTCCGAACTTGTCATCAGTTGGATTCCAGGCAATATGGGCAGGTTATTATGTAGAACCCAGAATGATTGTTGACCCTGAAAATGGATTACTGGTCGGGTTACGAGGTCATGGGTTTATGCTGGGTCAGTATCTTGCTAAGCTATATGTAGATAAGCTAATGGGTAAGCCTGTTCCTGATTATATGGAACGACTCAAACTTTCAGGAGACGGATTACCTGAAAAAGCCTTTAAATAGTGGTTTTTCATAGCTAAGAGACTGGTTTACGGTTTTCTAACGATGCTAAATCAATAAACATTTGGTATAACCAATAATTATTCCTATTTTTGCACCCCTTAAACCTTAAACCATAGAGTCGTGGATTACTTAAAGAATTTTGTAATTCCTTTTGTTGGATTGAGTACAGGAGAGCATCAATTCGAGTATATTATTGATGACAAGTTCTTTGCATGTTTTGAGTATTCAGAAATTAAGAAAGCAGATGTAAAGATTGATCTGAACTTTAATAAAACTGAGCGTATGCTAGTGTTAACCTTTTCAATTAAAGGGACACTGAATGTTACCTGCAGCCGGTGCCTTGATCAATTTGATTATCCTATTAACGGTCAAGAGGTGTTGTATATAAAGTACGGTCAGGAGTATAAGGAAGAAGATGATGAAATAATCATTATACCTGAAACAGAATCACAAATTAATATTTCACCTTTTATTTATGATTATCTCAATTTAATGATACCATACAGGGTTGTACACCCTGAAAATGAAAATGGTGAGTCAGATTGTGATCCTGATGTCATTAAAAGGATAGAGCAACTGACAAAGCATGAAAATATAGATCCCCGATGGGATAAATTAAAAGATTTAAACTTAGATTAATAAACATTAAAAATTAGTAGAAATGCCAAATCCAAAACATAGGTTTTCAAAAACCAGGACAGCAAAAAGAAGAACACACTATAAAGCAGTTGCCCCAACTATCGCTATTTGTTCTAATTGCGGCACTTCTGTATTATACCACAGAGTATGTCCGGAATGTGGATATTATAAAGGCAAATTAGCCATTGAGAAATCAACCACAGTTTAATTTCTTTTCAAGCTTTCTAACTCAATAGTAGTCAGATGAAAATCGGACTTGATGTAATGGGCGGAGATTTCGCTCCCGTTGCTACTTTATCCGGAGCAATACTTGCTCTTGATGAAATATCACCTAAGGATCAGATTGTTCTGATTGGTGATGAAGGAATAATCTTGTCAGAATTAGAAAAGAAGCATGTTGATCCATTGCTATTTTCTATTGTACATGCTGAAGATGTAATAGGAATGGGAGAACATCCGACACATGCACTTGCCCGGAAACCTCATTCAAGTATTAGTATTGGTTTGGATATGCTTAAACACAAAAGTATTGATGCCTTTGCTGGTGCCGGTAGTAGTGGAGCTATGCTGGTCGGATCAATATTTAGTGTCAATAATATTCAAGGTGTTATAAGGCCTTGTACCTCTACTGTTTTACCTCAGGAAGCTGGTGGTATAAGCATTCTGGTGGATGTTGGTACTAATCCGGATGCGAAACCTGATGTGATGTATCAGTTCGGGTTACTGGGATCTATCCTGGCTGAATGCGTATATAAGATTAGTAAACCAAAAGTTGCTTTGCTTAATATAGGTCAGGAAGAAGCGAAAGGGAATCTTTCATCACAGGCTGCTTTTCAACTGATGAATCATTCAAAAGACTATAATTTCATCGGGAATATTGAGGGTAGAGATATTCTGCGTAACAAAGCAGATGTTATTGTTTGCGATGGGTTTACCGGTAACATCCTTTTAAAGAATATTGAAGGGATGTTCAGAATTATTATGAAACACGGGTTAGCTGATGATTATTTTAATCGGTTTAACTATGAACAATACGGGGGTACTCCTATTTTAGGTATAAACTCTAGTGTTATTGTAGGTCACGGCATTTCAAATGATATTGCTATTAAAAATATGTTGATTTTGGCGCGTGATGTATATAATGCTAAGTTACCTCAACGTATTAAGAAAGCCCTTGCAATAGCTCCTGAAGATATTATATAGTGTAACTTCTGTTTTAAATTAAAGTGATGACTAAAATTAGAGCTGCTATTACCGGAGTAGGTGGATATGTCCCTGATTATATTCTTACTAACGATGAATTGAGTAGAATGGTTGATACTTCTGATGAGTGGATCATGTCACGAATCGGTGTCAAAGAGCGTAGAATACTCAAAGGGGAAGGCAAAGCAACCTCTGATATGGCAGTGGAGGCTGTCAACCAACTACTTTCCAAAACAAATACCCAACCTTCTGAAATTGACATGATCGTGTGTGCTGTTGTTACACCTGACATGCTTTTTCCTGCAACTGCAAATATTATAGCTGATAAAACGAACATTCGCAATGGCTTTGGATTTGATCTGAATGCCGGATGCTCAAGTTTCCTTTATGCTCTTGCTACCGGGGCAAAATATGTCGAATCAGGTTGTTACAAGAAAGTAATTGTGGTAGGAGCTGATAAAATGTCATCTATTGTTGATTATCAGGATCGCGCAACTTGTCCGATTTTCGGTGACGGAGCCGGGGCAGTATTACTTGAGCCTACTACTGAAGACATAGGCGTAATAGATTCGATATTAAAAAGCGATGGAGTAGGAAGGACACATCTTCATCAAAAAGCAGGTGGTTCATTACGCCCTGCAACCCACGAAACTATTGATAGGAGAGAACATTATATTTACCAGGAAGGGCAACCTGTATTTAAATGGGCTGTTTCAAAAATGGCTGATGTGACTCTCGAAATGATGGAAAAGCATCATATCACTGCTGATAATCTTGACTGGTTTGTACCACATCAGGCTAATTTGCGTATTATTGATGCAACCGCTAACCGTATGGGCCTTGACAAAAAGAAAGTCATGATCAATATTCAACGTTACGGTAATACCACCTCTGCAACCTTGCCTTTATGTCTGTGGGAATGGGAAAATCAACTGAGAAAAGGAGATAATTTGATTTTTGCTACTTTTGGTGCCGGATTCACCTGGGGCTCATTATATCTGAAATGGGCCTACGATCCCCAATAATAAGTGATCATTCATTTTCAGATGGGATATAGCTTATAAAGCTGCCATTGCCCAACAACCGAACTGCCTGAATCTTCTGTCTAATTTTGTGAAGTGATTATAATTATGACCCTATTGCTGTTCGCTAAGGTTATGGAAAGGAATTAGTTAAGGGTATCTCTTTCCACTTACCCTCAGTAAAAACATTTACTGTTTTATAGCCACATGCTTGTATTTGGCGGGCAGCTTCATCAAACCATAAACTGATCTCTTTGGGTAAGTGAGCATCACTGCTTAGGATGATCCCTATGCCCTTTTGATAGAGTTTGTGTATAATGTACTCTCCGGGAAATAAGCTGTCGCTACGGCCCTTATATAGCCCCCTGGTATTAACTTCTACAAGTGAGTTCTTTTCGGCTATCAGGTTGATGGTTTCATTCACTAAGTCAGTGTACCATTTATCTTGTTCGCTGAACCAACGGCCGCGGTTATGCATCTTAATTTTGTCGAGATGACCAATTACATCAAAAGTTTCAGTTTCTACCATATTATTGACCTGCTGCCAGTATGCCGTTACCGCCTTACGAACATCCCCACCAAAGATTTGATTGATTCCTTCATCATAAATCTCTGAGCGTGGCCCGTCAATAAACCATAAGTTGTTGTTGCTGATGTGCTCACGTACTAAATGAACACTTCCTATCAGGTAGTCCAGGTTTAAGCCTTCTTTCAGTTCTTTAAAACCCTGGTTAATACCGGGAATGTAATCAGCCTCAAGGGAAAGATAAATTTCAATTTGATCACTGTACTTGGCTTTCAATTCATTTATTTCCTTACAGTAGGCTTCTTCATTCCCTGCTTGTAAAGCAAAAGTATTGACAAAAGGTAGTGCTGAATGTTCCGAGAATCCTAATCCTTTAAATCCTTGTTTAATTGCTTCTACGATATAATCTTCAGGTGCATTGGATCCGTCAGAGTAATGAGAATGTGTATGGTAATTATAAGGAATCATGGTAAAATAAGTTCTTCTTTATTTGTCAGATTGTAACTTTGAGGGGAATAAAGGATGTCCTTCTGCTACAACAAGATATACTTTATCACCACGACGCAGGGTTTCATTAACCAGTAAAGAACAATTTTCACCTTTTACGGCTTGCTGAATACTGGTCATATCCACTCGTAGTTCAGTGACTACCGCCTCATAAGCTCCGGTAGTCGGGCCAATAATCAGCATGTTATCACCTACGTTGATGAAGTGTGTTTCAATCTTTATTTCAGCAACTTTCAGGTTACTGAAAAAGTTAACGACTTTACCTACATACACTTTCTTAGTGGTTGCTTGTGAACCATAGCGTTCTGACCACTGACCGGTTTCTTCACCAAGATAATAGCCATTCCAGAACCCACGGTTATAAACAGTCCGGAGGCGAGCTGTCCATTTCTCTACTTGTTCAGCATTAAATTGTCCCTGTTGCCATGCTTCCACTGCTTCGTGATAAGTACGGGTAACCGTTTTAACATATTCGGCTGAACGCCCGCGGCCTTCAATCTTCAACACGGTAACTCCTGCATCAAGCAAACGATCAATAATAGGAATGGTCATCAGGTCTTTAGGCGACATGATGTACTTATTGTCAATATTAAGTTCTAACTCACTATCAGCATCCTTCACATTATATATTCTGCGGCAAGGCTGAAGACATGCGCCTCTGTTTGCTGAAGCATTAAAATTATCGAGGCTGATATAGCATTTTCCGGAAACAGCCATACATAAAGCACCATGAACAAACACTTCAATGCGAGCAAGTTTACCTGAAGGTCCACAGATATTCTGTTCTCTGATAGCTTTGGTTATAGCGGCCATTTGTGATACATTTAATTCACGGGCAAGAACCATAACATCAGCATAACGGGAATAAAACTTAATTGCATCAATATTGGTGATGTTACACTGAGTGGAGATATGGATCTCTACTTTTTTTAGCAGAGCATATTCAAGAACTGAAAGGTCAGAAGCGATGATTGCGCTAATACCGCTTTCTTTAGCCAGATCGACCATCTGCTTCATGGTATCCAACTCCTCATCATAAATAATGGTGTTCAGGGTAAGATAAGATTTCACACCATGTTCATGGCAAATACTAACGATTTCCCTTATTTCTTCGGGTGAAAAATTGCTCGATGAACGGGAACGCATGTTGAGTTGTCCTGCTCCAAAATATACTGAACCGGCGCCTCCTTGTATTGCTGCCATTAAGGAATCAAAGGATCCGGCAGGCGACATGATTTCGATGTTACCTGTGTTTTTCATTTATTATCAGATAATTTATTATTTAGCAATGTATCTGCTGTTTGTTGTATTTATTTAACCAGTCGTGCAAAAGCAGGTTTCTTTCCGTTTTCCGTAAGAGTGATCAGATAGAATCCGGGGCTTAACAGGCTTGAATTTACCTTAATAGTACCACCTGATTCGGAATAGTCTGCATTATACTGCCTACCGGTAATATCGCTCAGAGAAATAGTGAATTTTCCCGGGTCGTAATATCCCTTATGGTCTATGATGCAGTAATCAACTACAGGAACAGGATAAATCCGGATATTGGTGTTTATATCATGTTCATTTACTGAGGAGGTACCTCCCCAGATGTATGAAACATATTCAGGGTGATCAATAAATGGATTACGGTTATTTTGAATTGCATACACCGCATTATTCCTTTCAATTTCCTTATTACTTACCAGATCATCATGATGCCACTCCTTCATCATAGCAAGCGCCCATGGCTTAAGCTGTGAACCGCTAACCTGGCCACTGCCTTCCCACCCGCTATCTTCACTATAATATCGGGTCGACATATAAAAATAGGTCCTGGCAAAATCCCCTTTATACTCATCAATAGGTTCAAAAACAACGTCTGTATAACCCGGATAACTGCAATTGCCTATGCGGCTTCCGTTCTGTGATGCCCAGGTGGCTGAACTCACCTCGCCAAAGGGGTAATTACTCCTGCGTCCGTTTACATATCCATCAGTGGGGTAAATGTGGAAGATATCTGAATTCATAGGAGCTTGATCGTTAAACCAGCTTTTAGGCCATGAATGCTCACGGTTAAAGCAATCGCCTTCACCACTGTAATTACCGCATTGATCACCTGCATTGAAGTTATAAACATAGGGAGGAGTACCGCCCGGCACATCGGAGTAAATATCCCAAACAGTACCATCGGGTTTCTTATCCGTACTTTGGAAATGCGTAAACAGTGAACTGTAGCTTACAACAGTATGATTATCTATAATCAGGTGCAGTGCCGCCTGCAACTCAACACCTGTAAGGTTTTGTGCTGAGTTATAATACCCTGCCGGAGGTTGACCCTCTGCAAAAAGGAAGGTAAATAGGAGAATCAATGATAATAGATGCTTCATCATTTAAGCAGAAATAAAATATAAGATTATGAACCGTAATGATAGTATAGTTATCAGAAGTCCTGCAACAATACCTGAAATTCGAATAAATGGCCGTAAGCCATACTTTGCTCCCAGGTTGACAGCAGCAAGTGCAAAAACAATCGTAGTTGTTAAGGTAAAAGTGCAGGGATTCAGAATATTCACTCCGATTAACCCAAGACAAATAGAAATGAAGAATGTATTAAAGCTTCCTGCCAGGCTAAGCAGTAAAAGAGTCTTCGTACTGTCAATCATTATAATACGCTCTTCAGGTGCAAACCTCATAGATTCCCAAATGATCTTTAAACTGACTATGAACATTAAAGAATAAGCTATAATCGTAAAATGAGAGGGCAATGCGCCGTTTACTCTGTTACCGATATAAATACCTAAAGCCATCATTAATGACTTTATGATTGCCAGTGCAAAAGGCAACTTTAACGGAAGCTTTAATGCTAATTTTTTATGGATAGCGCCACTGTACCATGAGGTAGAAAAGCTTTCAGTTACCAAAGCAAGCAGAATGATGATTAAGAGTAGAGGAGCCATGGCTTTTAAAAATACAAAATTAGTGAAAAAAGCGCATCCCAAAACCTTCAGCTCTTACTATTAATTAATTACAACTGTAAATTACATCGCTATCTACTCGGCGATATGGTTACGAAACACTAACTTTGCAATAATTGAAAATATGTAATCATGCGAAGGACAAAAATAGTTGCTACACTGGGACCTGCTTCAACTTCTGAAGCTAACATCCGTAAACTTATGCTTTCCGGTGTAAATATCTTCCGTCTGAATTTTTCACATGGTGATCATGCAACTCATGCTGAATCATGCAATTTAATTGATAAGTTGAATGACGAGCTTGATTTGAATGTTGGGATACTTGCTGACCTTTCAGGACCTAAAATCAGGACAGGTAATGTTGAAGGGGGCAGTATGATATTGAAGAATGGAGAGATCGTTACAGTTTCATCCAAGGACTCCCTATGTACACCCGGACGAATCAGCATTAACTATCCATACTTTGCTGTGGATGTGAAAGATAACGAGAATATATTACTTGATGATGGCAAGTTGCTGCTCAGGGCTATCCGCTCCAATAATGTGGATGAAGTACAAGCTGAAGTAATTCAGGGTGGAATACTGAGTTCCCGTAAAGGAGTTAATTTACCTGATACTAATTTAAGATTGCCCAGCCTGAGCGAAAAGGACCTGGTTGATCTTGATTTCATTATGCAACATCATATTCAGTGGGTTGCGCTTTCTTTTGTGCGCACTGCCAGCGATATTGAGGAGCTGCGCAACAAGATTAACGCATATGGCAAAGTTGATTTTCCACGTTTAGTCGCCAAGATGGAGAAACCGGAAGCCATAATAAATGCGGAAGAAATTATTAAGGTTTCTGATGCTATTATGGTTGCCCGTGGGGATCTTGGAGTAGAAATACCACTTGAAAAGGTTCCAATCATTCAAAAAAGATTAATTCATTTGTCGGCTGCTTCCTCTAAACCGGTTATAGTGGCCACCCAGATGATGGAAGGGATGATTGAAAGTATGCGCCCTACACGTGCTGAAGTGAGTGATGTGGCCAATTCAGTACTTGATGGTGCTGATGCATTAATGCTTAGCGGTGAAACTTCGGTTGGTAAATTCCCGGTCGAAACGGTACAAACCATGAATAGGATTATCCTTGATGCTGAAACATTTAATGAACTTTATTATAAAACAGGTCATAATCCGGCACCTGCTGAGCGTACTATTTCTGATTCTATTATCATGGCTGCCTGTGACCTGGCTCAACATATTGATGCATCAGCAATAGTTGCTATGACTTATACCGGATACTCTGCCTTTAAATTATCCAGTCACAGGCCGAAAGCAGGAGTGTTTATCTTTTCTAACAATCGTAACTTGTTACGGGCATTAAGTCTGGTTTGGGGGGTGAGAGCTATATATTATGAAGATTTCTCCCACACTGACATTGCTATGAGGAAAATGCGTGAACTATTGTGTTCCATGGATTTGGTAAAGGAAGGAGATTATATGATTAATATATCCAGCATACCTATGGGTCAACCGGGTAAAACCAATATGCTCAAATTAACTATGATATAGCTTTATAAAGTTACCGATGCAGTCTTGGTAAGTGTAACAGGCAGTATGGTTAAGCACGATGAACTATTGAAGTAAATTTAACAGGCAGTGCGGTTAAGGCTGATGACCTGGTGAAGTAATGGTTATGGGCAAGGTGGTTAGGTTTGGTGAGGATTTGATATAGATATATTGGGCAGTGCAGGTGAACCTGGTGAGCAGCAGGGATTAATGTAGAGCACAAGCTATGGAACAAATGCTAATAC
>JBAXYX010000023.1:0-24102 GCA_041670625.1 Lentimicrobiaceae bacterium
CACCGTATGGCTGATGCCAACAAGGCTTTCTCTCATTTCAGATTCTAATTGTCAATAACCCATAAACCTAAATAATACAATAACTAACAAAATGTCTGATAAATTAGCTCATACACGCAATATCGGCATAATGGCGCACATTGACGCGGGTAAAACCACGACAACGGAGCGTATATTGTATTATACAGGTGAGAACTATAAAATTGGTGAAGTGCATGAAGGTACTGCTACAATGGACTGGATGATCCAGGAACAGGAAAGAGGTATCACCATCACTTCGGCAGCTACTACGGTTTATTGGGATTTTAATAACGAAAAATATAAAATAAATATCATTGATACCCCGGGGCATGTGGATTTCACTGTTGAAGTGGAACGATCACTCCGAGTGCTTGACGGGGCTGTAGCCATTTTCTGCGCAGTGGGTGGTGTTGAACCACAAAGCGAAACAGTTTGGCGCCAGGCTGATAAGTATAATGTACCACGCATCAGTTTTGTTAATAAAATGGACAGGGCCGGTGCTGATTTTTTTGAGGTTCTACATCAGATAAAGGAAAAATTGGGCGCTAACCCCGTCCCTTTGCAGATACCAATTGGTGAAGAAGATTCATTTTCAGGTGTGGTTGATTTGATTACCAATAAGGCCATTACATGGAATGATGAAACATTAGGTTCTGAATTCACTGAAAGTGAAGTTCCTGAAGACCTTAAAGAAGTGGTGGAAGAATACAGGCATAAACTAATTGAAGGAATTGCTGAGGAAAACGAACACTTGTTTGAAAAGTACCTGGTTGACAATAATTCAATTACGCCTGATGAAATGCGTGAAGCCATTCGTAAAGCTACTATTGAGCAACGCATCACTCCGGTGCTGTGTGGCGCATCATTCAAGAACAAAGGGGTTCAATTACTTCTGGATGCAATAGTCGCTTATTTGCCAAACCCCGGTGAAATTGAAGCAGTTAAAGGTATCAATCCGCGTACTGAAGAAGAAGAGGAACGTCATACAAATCCGGAAGACCCGTTTGCAGGACTGGTGTTTAAAATTGCAACCGATCCTTATGTAGGTAAATTGGCTTTTGTAAGGGTTTATTCAGGTACGTTGGCAGCCGGCAGTTATGTTTTGAATACAGGCACAGGCAAAAAGGAACGTATTTCACGATTGATGCAGATGCACTCCAATAAACAATTGCCGATAACGCAAATTGAAGCCGGTGATATTGCTGCTGTGGTTGGATTTAAAGAATTACGTACAGGGGATACTCTTTGTGATGAAAAACACCCTATTGTTTTGGAATCTATTGAGTTCCCGGAACCGGTAATCAGTATTGCTGTTGAACCCAGGACCCAGGATGACGTTGAAAAACTGGAATCAGCCTTAGTAAAACTTGCTGAAGAGGATCCAACCTTTACAGTCAGAATTGATAGTGAAACGGGTCAAACGGTTATTAGTGGAATGGGTGAATTGCATTTGGATATAATAACGGATCGTTTGCGCCGGGAATTTAAAATAGAGATTAGTAAGGGCAATCCGCAGGTAGCATATAAAGAAGCTTTAGTTAATACCATTGAACATCGTGAAGTTTACAAGAAACAACATGGTGGGCGAGGAAAATTTGCTGATATACAATTTGAGATGGGGCCGGCTGATGAAGGCATCAAAGGTTTACAATTCATCAATGATGTAAAAGGCGGTAACATACCCAAAGAATATATACCGGCCATTGAAAAGGGATTTCGTACGGCCATGCAAAATGGTGTTTTGGCTGGTTTCAGCCTTGATAACCTGAAAGTAAGATTGATTGACGGATCTTACCATAGTGTGGATTCAGATTCACTGGCATTTGAAATTTGTGCAAAAGTAGGATTCAAAGAAGCTGCCCGAAAAGGACACAGCGTATTAATGGAACCTGTTATGAAGCTTGAAATAAATGTGCCTGATGAATATGTAGGTGATATTACCGGTGATTTGAACAAACGACGTGCAACCGTTGAAGGGATTGAACATAAGAACAGATACCAGATTGTTAAAGCCCATGTGCCGATGGCAGAAATGTTTGGATACGTAACAACCTTACGAACCATCACATCAGGCAGGGGAACATCAAGTATGGAGTTTTCACATTATGCTGAATTACCGTCAACGCTAACCGACGATATTATATATAAGATTAAGGGTTACCTTATTAAATAAAGAAAGAATTAAATCAATAAACTCAAAGTAACGTGAGCCAAAGGATCAGAATTAAACTGAAATCGTACGATCACAGCCTGGTGGACAAATCGGCTGAGAAGATTGTAAAGACTGTTAAATCCACCGGTGCAGTTGTTAACGGGCCTATTCCGCTGCCAACCAACAAGAAAATATACACCGTGTTGAGGTCAACGTTTGTAAATAAGAAATCGAGAGAGCAGTTTGAGTTGAACTCCTACAAACGTTTGCTCGATATATACAGCACAACCAGCAAGACAATTGATGCACTGATGAAACTTGAATTACCCAGCGGAGTTGAAGTAGAAATTAAAGTCTGATTGCAAGCCGTGTTATTAACAGCAGGATACAACTTGAAAAAAGAATCATTAAATTAAACATGATACTGCAATGTCAGGAATTATAGGAAAAAAAATCGGGATGACCAGTATATTCGATGCTGAAGGCAAGAATATACCGTGTACGGTCATAGAAGCCGGTCCTTGTTTTGTCACACAGATCAGGACAAAAGAAGTGGATGGATATGAAGCCATTCAACTTGCTTTCGAAGATAAAAAGGATAAGCATACTAACAAACCCGAGAAGGGACACTTTGAAAAAGCAGGTGTTTCACCCAAGCGGAAATTAGTTGAATTTACCCGTTTTGAAGCTGATCATCGTAAACAATTCGGTGATAAGGTTGATGTTGAGGTTTTTATTGAAGGTGAATATATTGATGTGGTAGGAACTACCAAGGGAAAAGGATTTCAGGGTGTGGTTCGCCGTCATGGTTTTGCCGGTGTTGGTGGTGCTACCCATGGTCAGCACAACAGGTTAAGAGCTCCCGGATCAGTTGGAGCATCATCATGGCCATCACGCGTGTTTAAAGGTATGCGTATGGCAGGTCAGATGGGTGGTAACCGGGTGAAGATTATCAACCTTCAGATAATAAAAATTGTAAAGGAAAAGAATCTGTTATTGGTAAAGGGTGGAATACCCGGCGCAAATGGATCATATGTAATAATTGAACGATGGAGCTAGAAGTTTATAATATAAAAGGGGAAAAGACTGCCAGGACAGTCACTCTTAGTGATTCGATATACAATATCGAACCCAACGACCACGCCATCTATCTTGACACAAAGTTATTTCTGGCAAATCAGCGTCAGGGTACACATAGTACATTGGAAAAATCAACTATTTCGGGGAGTACCCGTAAGCTGAAAAAACAAAAAGGTACTGGTGGAGCAAGAGCAGGAAGTATAAAATCGCCATTGTTGCGCGGAGGAGCCAGAGTTTTTGGACCAAGGCCACGTGATTACGGTTTTAAAATTAACCAAAAGGTTAAAGAACTGGCTCGTATATCAGCTTTGAGTTACAAAGCAAAAAATAACGGTATCATTGTTTTGGAAGAACTAAACATTGAAAAACCAAAAACAAAAACTTTTATCGAGTTACTGGATAATCTGAAACTTTCAGGTAAAAGGACACTGATGGTGTTGAGTGAAAGCAATAAAACACTATATTTGTCTTCCCGTAATTTGAAACAGGCAAGAGTTATAAGGGCTTGTGATTTAAACACATATGAAATACTTCATGCCCAAAATCTGATCATTCTTGAAGGATCGATTGCCGAAATAGAAAAAGTTTTTCAAAATTAAGTCATCGCAATAAAAAGCGCTGAGATTAACAACCATTAACAATAACCACGATGGGAATCATAATAAAGCCGGTAGTTACGGAAAAGATGACAGCCTTAGGTGAAAAGCTCCACCGTTACGGGTTCATCGTAAAGAAGGACTCAAATAAACTACAGATTAAAAAAGCTGTAGAGGAATTATATGGAGTTGATGTGAAAGAAGTGAATACAATGAGCTATGCTGGAAAAGCAAAAAGCAGATTTACCAAAACCGGTGTGGTTAAGGGAAACTCAGGCGCATTTAAAAAAGCTATCATTACATTAGCTGAAGGTGAAATTATTGATTTTTATAGCAATATTTAAAGATAATGGCTTTAAAGAAATTCAAACCGACCACTTCAAGTCAGCGCTTTAAACTGATAAGCGCCTTGGATGACATAACAGACACCAGTCCGGAGAAGAGCCTTTTGGTATCTCAAAAGAGATCGGGAGGCCGAAATAGTGATGGTAAAATGACCGTCAGGTCTATTGGTGGAGGTCATAAACAGCAATATCGTATTGTTGATTTTAAACGTGATAAGGATAATATCCCTGCAACTGTTAAAACTATTGAATACGACCCCAACCGTACAGCCCGTATAGCTTTACTATTTTATGCCGACGGCGAAAAGAGGTACATTGTTGCTCCTAATGGTTTAAAAGTAGGACAACAGTTATTATCAGGGAAAGGTGTACAACCTGAAATAGGTAATGCATTATTCCTAAGCGAAATTCCTTTTGGTACTGTAATTCATAATATAGAATTACGCCCGGGACAGGGAGCAAAAATGGCAAGAAGTGCCGGCTCATCCGCACAGTTAATGTCACGTGATGGTAAGTTTGCCGTCATTAAGCTGCCTTCAGGTGAAACCCGTATGATTTTACAAACATGCAAGGCTACCATTGGATTAGTATCAAACACGGAGCATAACCTGGAAGTATCAGGAAAAGCAGGACGTAAACGTTGGTTAGGACGCCGCCCCCGTACCCGTGCAGTAGTAATGAATCCTGTTGATCACCCGATGGGTGGTGGTGAAGGCAGAGCCTCAGGTGGTTTACCAAGATCACGTAAAGGAATACCATCAAGAGGTTACAAGACTCGTTACCCGAAGAAAGCCTCTAACAAGTATATCATCGAAAGAAGGAAGAAGTAATCAGATCATTAACAGCATTTTAATATGAGCCGTTCGCTAAAAAAAGGTCCTTATATCGACTATAAACTGGAAAAGAAAGTGTTGGACGTAGTGAAGTCTAACAAGAAGGTTGTTATTAAAACCTGGTCACGCGCATCGATGATTTCACCTGATTTCGTTGGTCAAACGATAGCAGTGCATAATGGAAATAAATTCATACCGGTTTATGTAACAGAAAACATGGTAGGCCATAAATTTGGTGAATTTTCACCAACTCGAATATTCAGAGGCCACGCTGGTAGTAAAGATAAAGGTAAAAAATAAAGAAAGAGCAAACCGATGGGAGCACGTAAACATAATAAAGCCGAGTTGGTCAAAGAGGCTAGGAAGACTGAATCGTTCGCTAAGTTGAACAATTGTCCTACTTCACCCCGCAAGATGCGCCTTGTAGCTGAGATGGTTCGGGGAATGAAAGTGGAACAAGCTTTAAATATTCTAAAACATTCACCACAGGATGCCGCTGGCCGTTTGCATAAACTTGTTCTTTCTGCTTTAGCTAACTGGCAGGCAAAGAATGAAGGTATACGGATGGAAAACACTAATCTGTTTATTAAAGAGATAGGTGTGGATGGTGGTCGCTCACTTAAAAGAATCAGGACTGCTCCTCAAGGCAGAGCACACCGGATTCACAAGCGTTCTAACCATGTTACTATTCTGATTGATAATAGAATTACTGAACAAATTGACTCTGCAAAGCAGGCTTTAAACAATTAATAATATTTTGTTGAATGGGACAAAAAACAAATCCAATAGGTATAAGGTTAGGTATCATCAAAGGATGGGACTCGAACTGGTATGGCGGAAAACGTTTCGAAAACAAGCTGATTGAGGACACTCAGATCCGTAGTTATCTGAACGCCCGTTTATCAAAAGCCGGTGTTTCGAAAATAGTTATCGAACGCACTCTTAAACTTGTTACCGTAACCATACATACAGCTCGCCCGGGTATCATTATTGGTAAAGGCGGTCAGGAAGTTGACAAGCTGAAGGAAGAGTTGAAAAAGATCACTAAGAAAGAGATCCAGATCAACATTTCGGAAATTAAACGTCCGGAAATGGATGCAGTAATAGTGGCAAATGCTATAGCACGTCAGATAGAAGGGCGTATTTCATACCGCCGTGCTATCAAAACTTCCATTGCATCTACCATGCGCATTGGTGCTGATGGAATCAAAGTTTTGATTTCAGGCAGGTTGGCTGGAGCTGAAATGGCCAGGCGTGAGATGATCAAGGAAGGTCGTATTCCATTACATACCTTACGTGCTGACATCGACTATGCATTAGCAGAAGCTCATACCACCTATGGACGCATTGGCATCAAAGTATGGATTTGCAAAGGTGAAATTTACGGCAAACCGGATCTTACGCCAAGTGTAGAAAGCCAGGGTATACAGAGTGGCCGTGAAAAACCGATGGGTCAACGCCCGGGAGGAGGAGGTCGACCACCACGTGGAAATCGCCCAAACAGAGATAGCAGGGACAGAGATGGCAGAGACAGAGATAGCAGAGACAGAACAAAAAAATAATAAAAAGAGTAACAACAATCCGATCAATATCTTGTAATAATGTTACAGCCAAAGAAAACTAAGTACAGGAAGATGCAGAAAGGCAGAATGAAAGGCAACACCAAGCGTGGCGCAGAACTTTCATTTGGGTCATTCGGTATCAAAACCCTGGAAGAAGCCTGGATAACCGGCAGACAGATAGAGGCAGCACGTCAGGCGGTTAGCCGTCACATGAAACGTGAAGGACAAATATGGATCCGTATCTTCCCGGATAAACCGGTAAGCAAGAAACCTGCTGAAGTACGTATGGGTAAAGGAAAAGGAGCACCGGAGTATTTCGTTGCACGTATAAGCCCGGGCCGCATATTATTTGAAGCTGAAGGAGTATCCATGGAAGTTGCAAAAGAAGCATTACGACTGGCTGCTCAGAAATTACCGGTAGCTACCAGGTTTGTAGTAAGAAGAGATTACGTAGAAGAAACAATATAAAGCACGATGAAACAAGAAGTCATTAGAGAGCTTTCAACAGCTGAGCTCATAGAGCGGCTAGAAGAAGAACGTAAACAGCTCGATAAGCTCAAGCTTAACCATGCTGTGTCTCCTCTTGAGAATCCCAATAAGATAAAAACATACCGTAGAACCATAGCCCGTATGCTCACCGAATTGCATAATCGCAACACAAAAGATGCACCACAGGCTCAGTCAACAACAGCTACTGTAAATAATTAAATGTCGGGAAAAGCTATGGAAACCAGAAATCTTAGAAAAGAAAGAATTGGGGTTGTTGTAAGTAACAAGATGGAAAAATCCATCACCGTTCAGGTTGAACGGCGTGAGAAGCATCCCATTTACGGCAAATTTGTGAAGAGAGCTTCCAAATTTGTTGCACACGATGAAAGTAACGACTGCAACATTGGCGACACTGTTCGTATTGCCGAAACACGTCCCCTGAGCAAAAATAAATGCTGGAGATTAGTCGAAATTATTGAAAGAGCCAAGTAATTATGATACAACAGGAATCACGACTTACGGTTGCTGATAACAGCGGAGCTAAAGAAGTTCTGTGCATCCGGGTACTGGGTGGAACCCGAAAAAAATATGCCTCCATTGGCGATAAAATTGTCGTTGCTATTAAAAGCGCTATCCCTTCAGGTAACGTTAAAAAAGGCACGGTAGCTAAAGCTGTGGTGGTTAGAACCAAAAAAGAAATTCGTCGTAACGATGGATCATATATCCGGTTTGACGACAATGCAGTAGTATTGCTGAATAGTGCAGGAGAAATGACAGGAACCCGTATCTTTGGGCCCGTAGCTCGTGAACTTCGCGAAAAGCAATACATGAAAATTGTTTCATTAGCACCTGAGGTGCTGTAAATGACCCATCAAAATATGAGCATCAAATTAAATATAAAAAAAGGCGACACCGTGAAGGTTATAGCCGGTGACTCAAAAGGCAAGCAAGGCAAAGTTCTTGAAGTGGATACTGAAAAAATGTATGCCATTGTTGAGGGTGTAAACCTGATGTCGAAAGCTACCAAACCTAATGCTAAAAACACTAAGGGTGGTATCGAAAAAAAAGAAGCCGGAATCCATATCTCTAACCTTATGGTCATTGATAACACTGGTAAGCCAACCAGGATTGGTCGTAAAATTGACGCCAAGACGAATAAATCAGTACGTTATTCTAAAAAGTCTGGGGAGGTAATTAAATAATGAACTATTCACCACGTTTAAGAGATAAATACTATAAAGAAATTGTTCCGGCACTTACTGAACAATTCCAGTATTCAACAGTGATGCGGGTGCCCCGTTTATTGAAAATCTGTGTGAACCAGGGTTTAGGAACCGCTATCGCCGATAAGAAACTTATTGATGCAGGCGTTAATGAACTAACTTCCATAACGGGTCAAAAAGCAGTAGCTACCAAATCAAAGAAGGATATTTCAAACTTCAAGCTTCGTAAGGGTATGCCTATCGGAGTACGAGTTACCTTACGCGGTAATAAAATGTATGAATTCCTTGACCGGTTAGTTTCTGTGGCTATTCCACGTGTTAGAGACTTTCGCGGGATTAATGAAAAAGGATTTGACGGGCGTGGCAACTATACGTTAGGTGTTACAGAACAAATCATTTTTCCTGAAATCCAAATGGATAAAGTAGCCAAAATTAACGGAATGGACATTACCTTTGTTACAACAGCAAAGAATGATAAAGAATGCTTGGCATTGATGAAAGAATTTGGTTTACCCTTTAAAAATCAGAAACAATAATATGGCAAAAGAATCAGTAAAAGCAAGGCAGCTCAAAAGAGAGCGACTTGTTGCCAAATACGCTGCTAAACGTGCAGAATTGAAAGCGGCAGGTGATTATGTCGGATTACAGAAATTGCCAAAAAATTCATGTCCGGTTCGTTTGCATAATCGTTGCAAAATAACTGGTCGCCCTAAAGGGTATATGCGGCAGTTTGGGGTTTCACGTATTAATTTCAGGTTTATGGCTTTAGATGGCCAGATCCCGGGAGTGAAGAAAGCAAGCTGGTAATTAATAAAATGTGTACAAACAATAATATTAGAGGATAAAATGGTAACAGATCCTATTGCAGATTACCTGACCCGATTAAGGAACGCCGTGATGGCTAACCATCGTATCGTGGAAATTCCTACTTCTAACATAAAGAAGGAGATGACCAAGATACTTTTTGAAAAGGGTTACATTTTGAACTACAAGTTTGAGGACGAGGCTATACCCGGTATCATAAAGATTGCTTTAAAATATCATCCGGTGTCAAAAGTTCCCGCTATTACCAAACTTGAGAGAATCAGCAAACCCGGTTTACGCCGTTACGTGGGTTCGGAAGAACTGCCGCGTGTACTCAACGGACTAGGGATTGCCATATTATCAACAAGCCGTGGGTTAATGACCGACAAAGAAGCTAAAACGCTTCATATTGGTGGCGAAGTTTTGTGTTACATTTACTAAACAAGGAGAACTATGTCGAGAATTGGAAAAATGCCGATCGTTATTCCTGCTGGTGTTCAGATAACTGTAGCAGAGGATAATAATGTCACGGTAAAAGGAAAATTAGGGACTTTAACTCAAAAACTGGATCCTAAAATTACGGTAAAAGTTGAAGGAACCCATTTGATTGTTCATAGAGACAACGAAGAACAAGATACCAGGTCTAAACATGGCTTGTATCGTTCACTTCTTTCAAACATGATAAAAGGTGTTTCTGAAGGTTATACTATTGTACAGGAATTAGTAGGTGTTGGCTACAAAGCTGTAGCAACTAACAATGTATTGGAGTTAGCCTTAGGATATTCACACAGTATTTTCTTTGAAATGCCGCCTGAAGTTACCGTTGTAACAGCAGCAGAAAGAGGAAAGAACCCGACCATTACGCTTACGTCATATGACAAACAGCTTATCGGACAGGTAGCAGCCAAGATTAGATCGATGCGTAAACCAGAACCATATAAAGGCAAAGGTATCCGCTTCATGGGTGAATTGGTGAAGAAAAAAGCTGGTAAATCAGCATCTGAAAAATAATATTTAAATAACCCGTATCCGGAGTAATCCGGTACAAAACTCCTTAAAGCAGGATGGCTATTAAGAACAAAAAAGAATACAGCAGGCACAGGATTAAACTCAGGATCCGGAAAGTGATTACCGGTAGTGCTGAGCAGCCAAGGTTGACGGTATTCAGAAGCAATAAACAGATTTATGCTCAGATCATCAATGATTTGGACGGAAAAACGCTTGTTTCTGCATCGTCACTCATTCCTGAGATTTCAGGAAACCCGGTTGCCAAGATTGAACAGGCAAAGATGGTGGGTAAACTCATTGCTAAGAAAGCGATTGAGGCAGGGATCGAAAAAATTGTGTTCGACCGCAACGGATATTTGTATCATGGAAGAATCAAATCATTAGCTGATGCGGCCAGAGAAGGAGGCCTTAAATTTTAACGCAAATGGCAAACGCAAACATAAAGAGAGTAAAATCCAGTGAGATTGAATTTAAAGACCGACTGGTAAGTATACAGAGGGTAACCAAAGTAACAAAGGGAGGGCGTACTTTCAGTTTCTCAGCTATCGTTGTGGTAGGTAATGAGAATGGTGTTGTTGGTTATGGCCTTGGTAAAGCAAAGGAAGTTACGGCTGCTATTGCTAAAGGAGTTGACGATGCCAAAAAAAATCTGGTAAAGGTCCCTGTTTTGAAAGGTACTATTCCTCATGAACAACTTGGTAAATACGGTGGCGCACTTATCTTCCTGAAACCGGCTACTACCGGAACAGGTGTTATTGCTGGCGGGGCAATGCGTGCTGTACTTGAAAGTGTTGGCATTAAAGATGTACTCGCTAAGTCAAAAGGATCTTCTAACCCTCATAGTGTAGTTAAAGCTACCATTGATGCTTTGGTGCATATGCGCGATGCTTATACTATTGCTCAGCTTCGTGGTGTGGATCTTAACAAAGTGTTCAACGGATAGAGTTAACCCGTTATTTAAAAAGATACAACATGAGAAAATTAAGAGTTACACAGATAAAGAGTGGTATCAATAGGCCGGAACGCCAAAAAAGAACCTTAAAGGCTCTGGGTATTTCAAAAATGGGAAACCCTGTGGATGTTGAAGGTACACCACAGATTGAAGGTATGATAGCCAAAATCAGTCACTTGCTAAAAGTGGAAGAAATTTAATTAACAACTTAGTTAACGAACAAGATATTATGGATTTAAGTAATCTTAAACCGGCTGCAGGTTCAACAAAGAATAACAAACGGATCGGTCGTGGACAAGGCTCAGGACATGGGGGAACTTCTACCCGTGGTCATAAAGGCGCTCAATCACGTTCTGGTTACAGCAGAAAACTCGGCTTTGAAGGTGGTCAGATGCCAATTTACAGGCGCTTACCTAAATTCGGATTCAAAAACATCAACCGTGTTGAATATCAAAGTGTGAACCTGGATGTAATTCAGTTACTTGCTTCTACTCAAAATCTGGAAGTCATTGATTTGGATGTTTTTATCAAATGTGGTATTGCTTCAAAAAATGACCGGGTTAAAATATTGGGTAGGGGTGAATTGACTGCCAAAGTTGAAGTTAAGGCTCATGCTTTCTCAGCAAGTGCAGCAAAAGCTATTGAATCCAACGGAGGCCAGGCAACTAAAATCTAAACTTTAGATGAAAAGACTCATTCAAACCATAAAGAACATTTACAAGATCGAAGATCTGCGTAAGAGGCTTGCTTATACTATTGGCATAGTGCTTATTTACAGGTTTGGTTCGTATGTTACACTGCCAGGTATTGACCCTAACCAGTTAGCAAACCTTGAAAACCAAACTAGTTCAGGTTTGCTCGGTTTATTAAATATGTTTTCAGGAGGGGCTTTTTCAAATGCCTCTATATTTGCACTTGGTATTATGCCTTATATTTCGGCATCTATTGTGGTGCAGTTATTAGGTATGGCTATCCCGTACTTCCAAAAATTACAAAAAGAAGGGGAAAGCGGACGTAAAAAGATAAACCAGATAACCAGGTACCTTACTGTTCTTATTACAGCTTTCCAGGCTCCTGCTTATATTGGAAATCTTATTGCGCAACTTCCTGCTCAGGCTATTTCACCTTTTGATCCGGCAGTTACAAATCCTGGAACATTTTTCTGGATTACTACTACTATCATCCTGGTATCTGGTACTATGTTTGTAATGTGGTTGGGAGAAAAAATTACGGATAAGGGAATTGGAAACGGTATTTCATTGATCATTATGATTGGAATTATTGCCCGGTTGCCATTCGCTCTATTTGGTGAACTCGTTTCACGTATGGAACAACAAGGTGGTGGTTTAGTGATATTTATTGTTGAACTTGTTGTATTGGTTGCGGTAGTACTGGTTTGTATTTTGCTTGTGCAGGGAACTCGAAAAATACCTGTACAATATGCTAAAAGAATAGTTGGAAATAAACAATATGGTGGGGTTCGACAGTACATTCCATTAAAGGTAAATGCTGCCGGAGTAATGCCTATCATCTTTGCTCAGGCAATTATGTTCCTGCCACTTACACTTGCCGGTTTTGCGCAGTCTGAGTCTTTATCAGGTTTTGCTTCAACATTTACAAATGTTAATGGTTTTTGGTATAATTTTGTATTCGCAATAATGATCATTGCTTTTACTTACTTCTACACTGCTATCACGATTAATCCTAATCAGATGGCTGAAGATATGAAAAAAAACAATGGCTTTATTCCGGGTGTTAAACCAGGTAAGAAAACAGCAGAGTTCATTGATCAGATCATGTCAAGGATTACCTTGCCAGGATCTATTTTCCTCGCTTTTGTTGCTATCATGCCTGCTATTGTTGCCCAAATGGGAGTTACTGCACAATTCTCACATTTCTATGGAGGTACATCTCTGTTGATTTTAGTTGGAGTTGTACTTGATACATTACAACAAATTGAGAGTCACCTGTTGATGCGCCATTATGATGGACTAACAAAATCAGGACGTATTAAAGGCCGTTCCTCAATTAATATGGGATAGGTTTTTAGAAACGATTAAAATGATTCATTACAAGTCAGTTGAAGAAATAGAATTATTAAAGAAGAGTTCTTTACTTGTTGGAAAGACCCTGGCAGAAGTTGCCAAACATATCAGGCCCGGAATAACCACTATGGCTTTGGATAAGATTGCAGAAACCTTTATCCTTGATCATCATGCAAAACCGGCGTTCAAAGGATATGGAGGTTTCCCCGGTAGTTGTTGTATCTCTATTAATGAAGTAGTGGTACATGGAATACCGGGAAATCAAGAGCTTAAAGATGGTGATTTGGTATCAGTTGATTGCGGTGCAGTTTTAAACGGATATGTTGGTGACTCAGCCTATTCGTTTGGAGTAGGTGAAATAAGTGAAGATAAAAAATTGCTTATGGAGCGTACCAAACAATCACTTTACCTGGGTATTCAAGCTGCCAGACCAGGTAACCGGCTTGGTAATATAGGTTATGCAATTCAAACTTATGTTGAAGGATTCGGTTATTCTGTGGTACGTGATTTGGTTGGCCATGGTATTGGTACTAATATGCATGAAAGCCCTGAAGTGCCGAATTACGGGAAAAGAGGGGAAGGTATTATGCTGAAACCGGGACTGGTTATTTGTATAGAACCAATGATCAACCTGGGTAAGCGATATATTACACAGGACAGTGACGGGTGGACTATCCGGACTGCTGACCATATGGCTTCGGCACATTTTGAGCATGAAATTGCAATAACCGAAGGGGATCCAATAATTCTATCATCATTTGATGAAGTAGAAAGAGTGATAAATGAAAATGTTAATTTAACAAAATAGATGGCGAAACAAATTTCAATAGAGCAAGATGGAACAGTTACTGAGTCGTTAGGTAACGCAATGTTTCGTGTTGAACTAGAGAATGGGCATGTCATTACGGCTCACATTTCGGGGAAAATGAGAATGCACTATATTAAAATTTTACCTGGCGATAAGGTAAAATTAGAAATGTCGCCTTACGATCTTAGTAAAGGAAGAATAATTTTCAGATACAAATAAACAAACCAACTTGTAAAATGAAAGTACGAGCATCTGTAAAGAAAAGAACACCTGATGATAAAATTGTCAGAAGAAAAGGGAGGTTGTATATTATCAACAAAAAGAATCCCAAATACAAACAAAGACAAGGATAATTGAATTTAACGTTACAACAATAATACAATATATGGCACGTATTGCTGGTATTGATTTACCCAAGAACAAAAGAGGCGAAATAGGGCTTACCTACATTTATGGTATCGGCCGCAGTTCTGCACAGAAAATATTGCAGACAGCAGGTATAGATATCAATAAAAAAGTTCAAGACTGGAATGATGATGAACAGAACGCTATACGTACTATCATCGGTGACCAGTTCAAAGTAGAGGGAGCCTTGCGCACCGAGGTGCAAACGAACATCAAGCGATTGATGGACATAGGTTGTTATAGAGGAATTCGCCACCGTCTTGGTTTACCTCTGCGTGGTCAGAGTACCAAGAATAACGCCCGTACCCGTAAAGGAAAGAAAAAAACTGTTGCAAACAAGAAAAAAGCAACAAAAGGTTAAGAGTTAATGCTTGATCTCTAATTAACAAAAGAAAGTAGAAAAAAAATTGTTATGGCAAAAACTGCTAAAACATCAAAGAAGAGAGTTGTTAAGGTTGATCCTATTGGACATGCATATGTATCGGCCTCATTTAACAATATTATTATTTCCCTGACAAATAATTCGGGACAGGTAATTAGCTGGGCATCTGCAGGAAAGATGGGCTTCAGAGGTTCTAAAAAGAATACTCCGTATGCTGCTCAAATGGCTGCTACTGACTGCTCAAAAGTTGCATATGATATGGGATTACGCAAAGTGAAGGTTTTTGTGAAAGGACCAGGATCAGGGCGTGAATCAGCTATTCGTACGATACATTCAGCCGGAATAGAAGTTACTGAAATTATGGATGTAACTCCAATGCCGCACAATGGTTGCCGTCCTCCTAAAAGGAGAAGAGTTTAATTATATTGCTTGTTTACCGGCTTGTCTGCATTTGTGAAAATGGTAAAATAACCGGTGGCAGTTAAATTTCATAATGACAATTGAAAATAAAATAACTAAGTAATTATGGCTAGGTACACAGGCCCAAAAACCAAAATTGCACGCAAGTTTAAAGATCCTATTTATGGACCGGATAAGTATTTCGAAAAGAAAAATTACGCACCGGGCATGCATGGGAATTCAAAAAGGCGTAAAAAACTTTCTGAATATGGAACACAGCTTCAAGAGAAACAGAAAGCTAAATATACCTATGGGATTCTTGAAAAACAATTTAAGAATACTTTTCATAGAGCTACCAGTAAAAAAGGTGTTACAGGTGAAGTACTGCTTCAATTGATTGAATTAAGGCTCGATAATATTGTTTATCGGTTAGGTATTGCTCCTACACGTAGCGCTGCCCGTCAGTTAGTGTCGCATTGCCACATTGTGGTTAATGGCAGCGTTGTAAACGTTCCATCTTTCGAAGTAAAAATTGGTGATGCTGTTGCAGTAAGAGAAAAATCAAAATCACTTGAAGTTATTCAGAACTCTATTTCATCAAAACGTAACAGTTATTCATGGTTGGAGTGGGATGGTGAAGTTATGAGTGGGAAACTGATCAGTGTACCGGCTCGTGAAGATATTCCTGAAAGCATCAAGGAACAGCTCATCGTTGAGTTGTATTCAAAATAATGATTTTACGGTTAACAAATTTATTACTCAAGAGGAAGATAATATGGCAATATTAGCATTTCAAAAGCCTGAAAAGGTTATCATGATCGAAGCTGATGATTCAAAAGGATCGTTTGAATTCAGACCTTTGGAACAGGGCTTCGGAATTACCATTGGCAATGCCCTGCGAAGAATTCTTCTTTCCTCGCTTGAAGGATTTGCTATTACTTCAGTAAGAATTGAAGGCGTTGACATGGAATTTTCTTCTATGAAAGGAGTGGTAGAGGATGTTACTGATATCATTCTTAATCTGAAGAAGATTCGGTTTAAAAGATTGCTTGAAACTGAAACTTCTGAACATGCCAGAGTTACAATTTCAGGCCAGGATACTTTTAAATCAGGTGACATAAATAAATTTCTTTCAGTATTCCAAGTTTTGAATCCTGATGTGGAAATTTGTCATATGGAGCCTTCGGTTAAGCTTACAGTTGATTTTACAATTGAAAAAGGACGTGGTTATGTTCCTGCTGAAGAGAACAAAGTCCAAAATGCTCCAATAGGTACTATCGCAATTGATTCGATCCATACACCGATAAAGAACGTAAAGTATACCATCGAGAATTTTCGTGTCGAACAGAAAACGGACTATGAAAAGCTGATTATTGAAGTAACTACTGATGGTTCTATAAAACCAAAAGATGCTTTAAAAGAAGCTGCCCGTATCCTTATTCATCACTTCATGCTTTTCTCAGATGAAAAAATTACTATTGATACTGAAGAAAAGACTGTTAATGATGAGTTTGATGAAACATCACTTCATATCAGGCAATTACTGAAAACTAAATTGGTTGATATGGATTTATCAGTAAGAGCCCTTAACTGCCTTAAAGCTGCTGATGTTGAAACATTAGGTGAACTTGTATCGTATAATAAAAATGACCTCTTGAAATTCAGGAACTTTGGTAAGAAATCACTTACTGAACTTGAGGATTTAGTTAAAGCTAAGAACCTGGAATTCGGGATGAATGTCGCAAAATATAAACTTGATAAGGATTAATTGAAAAATGAGACACGGAAAGAAAGTCAATCACCTTGGAAGGACCAGCGCTCATCGTAAAGCTATGTTGTCGAATATGGCTGCTTCGCTTATTCTTCACAAACGGATAAATACAACTCTGGCAAAAGCCAAAGCTTTAAGATCATATGTTGAACCACTTATTACCCGTTCAAAAGATGATTCAACACATTCACGCCGAATGGTATTCTCTTACCTTCAGAGCAAAGAAGCTGTGTCGACTCTCTTCAGAGACGTATCAGTAAAAGTTGCTACACGGCAGGGAGGTTATACCCGGATTTTGAAAACCGGTAACCGCTTAGGTGATAATGCTGAAATGTGTATGATGGAGCTTGTTGATTTTAACGAAGCCATGCTGGCAACTAAGGAAGCTCCTAAAGCTAAAACCACTCGTAGAAGTCGTACTTCAAAAGTGAAGGATGTGGCTCCAAAAGAAACTGCACCTTTAGCTAAAGCTGAAGCTAAGCCAAAGCCTGAAGTTCAAACGGATAATGAAAACGTTGAAAGTAATAATTAATTTTAACTTCTAATAAAATTGAGGGTGAAGTTTTAATACTTTATCCTCTTTTTTTGTTTATAAACTAGGCCTTTTTTTTTAATGGCTTTATATTATTGAATTACAGTATTAATTTTTTTATAAAATAATTAGCGATGAGTACAATTGCAACTATTTATGCCCGTCAGATCCTTGATTCACGTGGCAATCCTACCATTGAGGTGGATGTTTATACAACTAACGGAATAATGGGGAGGGCTGCTGTTCCTTCAGGTGCCTCAACTGGTGTGCATGAGGCTGTTGAACTGCGAGATGGCGATAGCAGGGTCTATATGGGTAAAGGTGTTTTGAAGGCTGTTCAAAATGTCAATAAAGTCCTTGCTGAAGAGTTAAAGGGCTATTCTGTATTTGATCAGAATGAAATTGATGCTCGAATGATCGAACTTGATGGTACCCCTAACAAAGGAAACCTGGGCGCTAATGCTATTCTTGGGGTTTCTCTGGCTGTGGCTAATGCTGCTGCACAGGAATCCGGTCAGTTCTTATACCGATATATTGGTGGTGTTAATGCTAACACATTACCCATTCCTATGATGAATATCCTTAATGGTGGTTCACATGCTGACAATAAAATAGATTTTCAGGAATTCATGATTATGCCTGTGGGGGCTGCCAGCTTCTCTGATGCATTACGTATGGGCGCTGAGGTATTCCATAACCTTAAAGCAGTTTTGAAAAAAAGCGGTTATTCTACTAATGTGGGTGATGAAGGAGGCTTTGCTCCTGACCTTAAATCAAATGAAGAAGCTATTACTGTGATTTTGCAGGCTATTGAAAAGGCCGGTTACAAACCCGGGCAGGATATATACCTTGCACTTGACCCTGCTTCGTCAGAATACTACCTTCCTGAGGAAAAAGTATATCACCTCCACAAATCAACCGGTGATAAATTGACTTCTGCACAAATGGTTGATTATTGGAAGACATGGATTGATAAATATCCTATCATCTCCATTGAAGATGGCATGGCCGAAGATGATTGGGAGGGATGGAAACTGATGACGGAGTCTATGGGTAGCAAAATTCAGTTAGTAGGTGATGATTTATTTGTTACTAATTCTGATCGCTTGCAAATGGGTATTGACAAAGGAGTGGCAAACTCAATCCTTATTAAGGTAAACCAGATTGGAACACTCACTGAAACTATTGACGCTGTTAATATGGCCTATCGTCATGGTTATACAGCTGTTATGAGCCACCGCTCTGGTGAAACAGAAGATACCACCATTGCCGATTTAGCGGTTGCTTTAAATACCGGAGAGATTAAAACGGGTTCGGCAAGCAGAACCGACAGAATTGCAAAGTATAACCAATTGATGCGTATTGAGGAAACCTTAGGCAGCTCTGCTCGCTTTTTAGGTAAATCATTCAAATTTGCAAGGTAGTTTTCGTTCCCATTCATTTTAAAAGTATCGGATGCTTTTTGTAAACATGTTGCGGATACTCTGAATGGTTTGTGAAGAGGACTCACATGTTGTAAACAGTATAAGTATTTAGTGCTCAATTTGAATACGATAAGGCGATTGTTCCTGGTAAAGGGTCAATCGCTTTTCTTTTTAGTGGTTGATTGCTAAAAGTATCTTATTTTTACATCTCAATCCTATGCGTTTTACTTTATCAGAGTGTAATTTTTACTGTATTGATTTTTTTAATTAGGCTTTATTAAAGAGAAAATTGGGCAGTTTCTCACTTAGAAGAAATGAACTACATGGGCGAACATCTTTTTATTGGCTTTACGGGGCGGTTCTTTATTTATTTATCGTTGGTTGCCGGCCTGTTTGCTTTGCTCGCTTATATGAAGTCAGTTAAAGCGTCCATATCAGGCAAACAAAAATATAATCACAAAGCAAGAATTTATTATTTTGTCCAGGCGATATCAATAATCGTTACAGGGATTATACTGCTTTATCTTATATGGGGGCACTTCTTTGAGTATGCCTATGTTTTTAAGCATTCATCGGTATTATTGCCCGGGCGATATATTATTTCCTGTTTTTGGGCCGGGCAGGAAGGAAGCTTTTTGCTGTGGGCCATATTGATAGCTGCTTTTGGCTTCATTGCATTATATAGGTCACACAGGCTTGAAGGAGGGGTAATGGCAGTGGTAAGTATGGCCCTTATCATACTGATGACTATGTTGCTGGGTGCTAATTTTGCAGGGATACAGATAGGTAGCAATCCATTTATTCTATTGCGTGAATCAGAAGGATTTATTGGGAATGCCTTTTTTAATAATCCTTCCTATCTGAGCTTAATACATGATGGGAACGGGTTAAATCCGTTACTCGACAATTTCTGGATGATGATACATCCTCCCGTGCTATTCATGGGTTACGCCGCTGCTTTATTCCCGTTTGCTTTTGCATTTGCTTCACTGCTTGAAAACAACCATAGATACTGGCTGAAATATGCGTTGCCCTGGGTAATTCTGACCATTGGATTGTTGGGTACCGGACTTATATTGGGTGGTGCATGGGCCTATCAGTCGCTTACTTTTGGGGGTTTTTGGTCATGGGACCCCGTTGAAAATGCTTCTCTCGTCCCGTGGCTCGTACTGGTGGCTGCTCTTCATTATATGCTCCTGGCTTACAAACGCAACAAATATTACTTGGGCACCTACATTTTTACCTTTCTTAGTTTTATAATGGTCATTTATGCAAGCTATCTCACCCGTTCAGGAGTGCTGGGAGAGGCTTCGGTGCATGCCTTTGGAGATAATGGACTTTCGCTTCAATTGGCCTTCTTTTTAATCGTGTTTACAGGAGCTCCTGTTTGGATGCTTATTAAAAGGTGGAAGAATATTCCTTCAAGTGAGTTGCCAAATTTGTTGAACAGGGAATCTGTTATGCTGTATGGTGCTATTGCTATTCTCCTGTCTGCATTTCAAATCATCAGTACGACCTCTATTCCTGTATTTGGCAGGATATTTAATGCTAAACTTGCATTAGGCACTGATATATCAAACTTTTATAACGGATGGCAGATGCCCTTTGCTATGGTGATTACATGGTTGACAGGGGTAGCACATTACCTGACTTACAATAAAAATAATTTAAAGGAATTCTGCAGAAATATTATCTATCCATGTGGTATTGCTTTAATCATAGCTATAGCAGGTTACCTTGGCGATCATGATATGCGGGTGGTTCATGCCCTGTTTCTGTTCTGCATTGTATTTTGCATACTTTCATCCTTTGCCTGTTTGTTAAAATTTACATCTGTTCACAGAAATGTTTCTGCAGGCATTACCCATCTTGGCTTTAGTGTATTTTTATTGGGAGTACTGATTGCATTCTCCAACATTCAAGTGCTCCATGAGCCGATTTCCGGTTCGCCGCAACGAAGCAATGTAATGCTGTTTAAAGGCCAGGTTAAAGAAATCGGAGGTCAACTGCTCTGCTATAATTCAAGCTTTACAAAAGGGGATGAGGTTTTTTATAAGGTTGATTTCTTTAATAAAAGTTCTTCAGGTGACATGCTTTATACGTATTCACTTTATCCTGCAATCAAATACAACCACAGGATGGGTAAAGTTTACAAGCCCGATATCCGTAGTTCAATAAAGGGTGATGTGTTCATGTATCTCACTTATGCTGAAGATCAGACTAGCCGTATGTCAGATGGATATAGTTTGACAGAAGCCAGGGACTTTACTTTGAAAGACACCCTGTTCACTAATGGGAAGACTATTGTGTTTGATTCCTTATATATGGAGATGTTTAATAAGCAGTATGAGGAGATACGAATCACGGCATTGATGAAAACTACTGATAGAACAGGCCGACAGGTAAAGATGCCATTGACTTATAAGATAACCGGTGATTATGCTGAAAGTGGTGTAATAACCCTTGATGATCAACTAGTAAGGCTTCGGTTCGACAGAGTATCAGAACATCCGAAGACTATCAGAATTTCCGTATATACCAAACAACCGGAATTTATCGTATTGAAGATCATGTTTTTCCCGTGGATATGGGTATTGTGGGCAGGCGCAATCATCATGTTTACCGGTGTAACACTGGCAATCTGTAAAAGAATAAGGAAAGCACGATAATTCGGTATGCGTTAGTATTCGACAGTTATCATTAGCAACGATATTATCCTTATTTTTGTGGTAATTATGAACGTTATGCAGAAGCATTCAGATATTACCATATCCATTGCCGGTTCAGGCAATGTAGCGAGTTTTCTGGCTGTTGAGTTATATAAAAAGGGATTTGTTATCAGGCAGGTTTACAGCCGAACTTTAGGAAATGCAAAGCTGCTGGCAAAACAGGTGAATGCAGAAGCAACTGATCATGTTGCCGGCATTAAAACAGATGTCAGTTTGCTGATTGTAGCATTACCTGACCATGTTATTTCTGAATTTGCTAAATCGTTGAGTGATATACACCCGGATTGCTCTTTGAAGGTTGCCTATACTGCAGGATCTGTTCCTTTGTCTGATGTAAGCCTGTATTTTAGAAACTGTGGGGTGCTATATCCGCTTCAGTCTATTACATTATTACGTAGGCCTGATCCGGAGAACATTCCTTTTTGTATTGAGGGGACCAATGACCTGATAACGGACTTTTTAATAAAAATAGCTGAGACTATGAGTAAGGACATCAGATTGATTGATTCTGACCAAAGGCGTACCATTCATCTGGCTGCTGTTTTTGCCTGTAATTTCAGTAATCACATGATGGTAATAGCTGAGGATATTTTAAGTAAAGAGAATGTTGATTTTAGTATTCTCCGGCCTTTAATCCATGAAACGATTACCCGGTTAGAGACCCTGCGGCCAATAGATATGCAAACCGGACCTGCTGCCAGAGATGATCAGGAAACCATCAGGAAGCACTTGGAAATGCTGAAAGATAAGGCTGAGGTTCGGCAATTATATGCTCTGATTACTGAAAATATTATACGAACGAAGAATTTGAAGAGAAACTGACCTTATGCCGAATTATAAAGAAGATCTTAAAAAGCTTAAAACCCTGATATTTGATTATGACGGGGTTCTGACCAATGGGGTAGTCCTGATTACCAATTCAGGTGATCAATTGCGTACCGGTCATGTAAAGGATGGATATGCCCTTCAACTTGCCGTAAAAACAGGATTGAGGGTAGTTGTTATTTCGGGTGGGTTCTCTGAATCAGTGAAGTACAGATGCCAGGCATTAAACCTTACAGATGTGTTTTTGGGCATCGAAAATAAAATGGCTGCATTTAAGGAATATGTAGAGCACCATAAGCTTAATCCGGATGAAGTACTGTATATGGGTGATGATATCCCTGACTATGAAGTGATGAAACATGTTGGTATGCCTGTTTGCCCTGAAGATGCAGCAGAAGAAATCAAGTCAATATCTCGTTATATTTCAAACTTAAAAGGTGGTGAAGGTTGTGTGCGGGATATCATTGAGCAGGTGCTGAAAGTACAGGGAAATTGGTTTAATGGGAATGCGTTTAACTGGTAAAAATTTACATGATGAATTGGATAAAGAAAACACCTGCTACCCTGAAACTTGTCAGATGGCCTAATTTGCTAATGATAGTGTTCATTCAACTGTCATTATACTACGCAATTATCTATAAGTTGTGTAAAATTGCCGGAGTGCAAAACTTATTAAACAATTTTGATTTGCTGATATTGGTACTTACAACTGTCTTAATTTCGGCTGCAGGATATGTTATAAACGATTATTTTGATATGCGGGCTGACAGGATTAACAGGCCTGAGTCAATGATACTGGGCAGAAAGTTAGACCATCGTACCGGAATATTTATGCATTGGGTGCTGAACGGGGTTGCATTAATCCTTGGTATCTATCTGGCATGGAGGACCGGTTCATGGAAGTTCGGGCTTCTGTTTCCTATGATTATTATGCTTTTGTGGCTCTATTCAGTCAAGTATAAGAAAACTACTTTTTGGGGGAACCTGACGGTTGCCTTCCTGGCAGCTTTAGTAGTTGTTATTGTATGGCTGTTTAGCTTTTTCATGCTGAGCAGGCAACCCGACAGCTTCGTAGCAGTAGCACCTTACGTGGGCATGATTACCAAATATTTTGCTGTGTTTGCTGCTTTCGCGTTCCTACTCACTTTTACAAGAGAGGTAATCAAAGATGCTGAGGATATTGAAGGCGACAGGGCTACCGGTAGCTTTACCCTTGCAGTTACCTATGGAATACCGGTCGCTAAAAAGGTGGCTATGGCTAGTACTGTATTGACACTAATGGGTACCATTTTTGTTATAATCAGTTTTGCGAATCTTGGCATGGTAAGAACCTTTATATATTTTTCATTAGCAGTGTTTATTCCTTTGGTTTATATACTGTTACTTACTGCGAAAGCTAAAGAGAAGAGCGATTTTCATTGGTTGAGTACTGTATTAAAGCTTGTTATGTTAGCCGGGGTACTGGGATTACAACCCATAGCAATGGCTATTGGGTAATTCATTTATTATGATCCATTTAAACAACTCAGGGTATCATTTTATATTGGGTTCACAATCACCCAGGCGTCAGTTTCTTTTACATGAAACGGGACTTAACTTTGAAGTACTCGTTAAACCAATTGTGGAAATCTTTCCGGCTAACCTCAAAGCTGAAGAGATTGCCTTATACGTTAGCAAGGAAAAAGCAATGGTGTTTGATTTGAACGAACTTCCTGACA
>JBAXYX010000024.1:0-23988 GCA_041670625.1 Lentimicrobiaceae bacterium
ACCGTTAATAGGGAGGTGTCAAATGGAGTTTTATCGCTGAAGCTGAGATACCCGAGAAAATATTGCATGTAGAGGTTCACCAATATTTAATCCACTGTTTCCAGGTCATACAGATTGCATGATGCTTTATGATAAGGGAACCTATAACTCTCCAGGCCATGGACTGTCCGGTAAAAAGAGCCAGGGCAACCAACAGGATTGCATGATGATTTATGATAAGGGAACCTATAACTATCCCGGGGCATATAGGTAGCCGACCAGTGAAACTGATGCCAATGTGCTTACGATAAATATTACAATCCCATCCCATGGAATAAATTGTGCCAATACTATCCAACGGTTTCCTGGGTTAAGCGAACGTTCAAAGGGTGTCTCAAATCCTTCTACAGGCAACTGCGCCGGGCTGACATATCTGGAAGTCGATGCAAGCTTTTTAGGAGTATTACACATAAATCCATGCATTGCTTAACCTCAAATATAGTATCAATCCGCTAGCTGAAAAGGCTTTTTTACTTTAACAGCAGACCCTATTTACAGGTTTTTACAGACTATTTACAGACCTCCCGAGGGCTGGTTTATGTTTGATACACAGCAGTTACATCATCATAAGTGCCAAATTTACAGACCTCCCTAAAGCTAATTTATAGTTGACATAAAATCATTACATCAGCAGAACTGACTAATTTACAGATCTGCCGAGAGCTGGTTTATGTTTGATACACAGCAGTTACATCATCATAAGTGCCAAATTTCCAAACCTCCCTAAAGCTAATTTATAGTTGACATAAAATCATTGCATCAGCAGAACTGACTAATTTACAGATCTGCTGATGGATGGTTTTAGAATTACCATTTGATTAGAACAGACAATTTGTTCTAAAATAGCTCAGTGATATCTACATCACTGGTCAGGTGATATGTGCGAATGCCAAATCTACTTGCTGCTTCCACATTTACCAGGGTATCATCAATAAAGAAAGTTTCGGAAGGATTAAGTTCCCCATCAGTCAGTACAAAACTGAATATTTCAGGATCAGGTTTTATCATACCCAGATTGAATGAATACCATTCTTTTTCAAAAAGAGTACTTAATTCAAATCCATACCTGTCAAGAAATGTTCTTGTATAATAATCATAATGTATCAGGTTGCTATTTGAAAGCAGGTATAACTTATAATCTTTCTTTAGCCTCTTGAGTAATGAGACCCGTTCTTGAGGAAAATCAAGCAACATTGCATTCCATGCATGAATAACTTCTTCTTCGGTAACTCCATCCTTAAGAAGTGATATAACTTCTGTTTTAAATTCAGAAGGAAGTATCAGTCCCATTTCTAACTGAACAACCACATCATCGTCCTTTTTCCCAGCTTTTTCATGTTGCAGGAGATAACCTAACTGAGCGAGACCTGTCATGGTTAACTGAGGATTGATATTTAACAGAACACGACCGAAGTCAAATATTATATTCTTTATCCCTGTGAGATCAGGAAGAGTCCTATTCATAGCTTATATTAGTTTAAAAGTTCAAAAATAAAAAAATTACTGCAGATTGTTGTATTTTTTAAAGGCTTTCGTACCTTTGCAAACTCAAATCTGTAGCCTTTTGTTTAACAGAGGCTACTCGGGCCTATAGCTCAGTTGGTTAGAGCACCTGACTCATAATCAGGTGGTCCCTGGTTCAAGTCCAGGTGGGCCCACACATAACAACCGCAATAATTTGATAGTCAATTATTGCGGTTGTTTATTTTTATGGTGCTCGTTTGTGTGTACTCATAGTGTATTAAGTGTTTGATTTACTTATTCTCTATGGTTTGTAATTATTATTATCACCATCACCGCATATATATGGACTGACCTTTTCGGGAGCAACAAGAAGCTACAAGGGACAATCCTTAAAAACTCAACAAGCTAATACTATAATACCTGACACCTCTCCCTGCCCGACGAGGGACAACGGGCCAGCCCTTACCTTTTACCTTTCTCCTTATGGAAGTCTGTATAGCCTCCATGCCCAACGAGGGACTGCAGATAAACCTTAAAAGCTAAACAAACTAATACCACCAAAGCTGTTGTTTCAGTTAACGGTTACAACCAATTCTCTATCATTCATCCCAATCAGTTTAGTTTAGAACCACTCCGACTTGATTCGTAGTAACCGGATTCTATCACAATTCCCTGCCTCAAGGTAAATGGTAAAGTCAGTAAACTGATTGGTTATGGTGGAGGTCTGGCGCGTAAACGCTGGTTGCTCAACCATGAAAGACAGTTCAGCGATATTAGAGTTGAATTGTTCACATGAAATATACTCCTTCTATCCTTTCCCTCCTATTCTTTCCCTCTCATCTGCAAATATCAAATATCTGATTATGCTTTAATAGCCTTGCATCTGGTTAATGGGCGAGTTCACATTATAGCACCATTGCGACAGACATTGAGAGCCTAAGTGATCACCAACTTCTTGGTCTCAGTTCTGTTTGCGGCTTGTATCCGTATAAAGTAAACTCCCGGAGTTAAAATTAACGTACAGGTTGATTAAGCTTTCGTTAAAATTACCTGGCATAACTACAGTCCCATTCCTGCTGAAAATACTAACTGTAATAGGCTGGTTACTTGAGTTTATTGTTGATATTATTGTTATTACAGATGCTGCAGGATTAGGGAATAAGGTACTATACTAATACTTAATGCCTGTAAATTATATCAGTGCTAAATGCCGCGGCTACATTCCGGCACTTTATGTTGTTCCTATATACCGGCACTTTGCGTCTGTAAACCAGGTCGATTATTTATGTCGTTCCTCTTTGTCGGCACTATACGCCGATACTGAGGAAACACCTATTCATATGTATATCTTTCTCAAATATGCTGGTACTATATGCCGGTACTATATGCCGGTACTATATATCGACACATTAAGCCAACCTGTGGAGTATGGTCCGGTCACTTGAGCTATTTCTGCAATAATTCGGAAATAGTCAATCAACACTACAGTAAAAAGCGTGAACAGCAATCTTGATAAACCACCAAGTGGTTTTAGTCAGATAATCTATTTTAAAAAATAAGGCCTTATTTTTTAACCACTAAGTATTCTGGATAGAATAACGATAACAATTATTGTTGATGACTTTTGTGTATAATTCAAGTTCAAGTAGCGCCACTAAAAAAAGCACTTATCATAATCAGATAAGTGCTTTTTTGTTCTTAATATTCAGCAAAATGCTTACTTCAGTACATGATACAGGGCATGGATAACACCGGGAATCCAAAAGAAGAAGGTCAATATCAGATTAACCCAAAATGGTGTTCCGATAGCATCGTATTTCAGGTAAACAGCCAACGGTGGAAGAATGAAGCATAAAATAACCAGTAGAATCAGCTCAGTATCATCTGTAGCTGTAAGTGCCGGTGCAGTAGTTGGAGCTACAACTGTTGTTTCAGTATTACTTTTTACTACTGATTCTGTTGTTGCCTGCTTCTTACCGGCGAAGGCTGCATCAGCTACATTAACAAACCCCAGCATGAAAAAAGACAAAAGCAAAACTGCTGTAATCCTTGATGATAAAAGTTTCATAACTTTACAAATTTAAGTTAAACATTGATTCATTTTGTGTGAATAAAAGTAATGAGAAATAATAGGATACGGTTCGTTTTTTTTGTTTTTTTTCTGTCGCTCTGTTTCAACATTCTAGCTCAACAAACTACGCTGACAGGTGCTATAGTCATCGGGAATACGGAGGTCATGAGCTATAAAATTACCTACAAATTAAACAATAACGTATTGTCCGGTTACTCTTTGTGTGATGAAAATGGTAACGAGGAAACTAAAGCGCGAATAACAGGATACTACAATCCGAAGACCAAAACTCTAAACTTCGAAGAAAAGAGTATCATTAGTACAAAATCAAAGACCCCGGTAGATGAGTTCTGCCTCATGAAAGTAAACGGTAATTTCGAAAAGAAAGGTGGTAAACTTATCTACACCGGTAAATTTGAATCAAGATCACATAGCACGCTAATCAATTGTGCTTCGGGAACCCTGGCGCTTTTAACAGAGAAAAGTATGAATGAATTTGCTACAAAAGCAAACAAAGTTATCAAAAAGGCCCCTATACCTGACAGCATGATGAAAAATATTGAAAAGAAGCCTATTCCTACAAACTGGGTCAGGAATGTAAGTGAACTAAGTGCAGGATCAGTAAAAGAGATTGGACTAAAATCCAATGACTTTCAGTTAGATCTTGTTGATGACAGATTTCAGGATGGGGATAAAATTACACTTTATAAAAATAGCGTTAAGGTTGTCTCCGGATTAGAGATAACCAATCAAGTTAGATCGTTTAAGTTTACTACTTCTGATAAAGAAAAAGATGTAACTTTTACTATAAAAGCTGATGACGAAGGTTCTATAGCATTGACAACTGTAAATGCAGTCCTCAGAAGCGGTAACGAAGTCAATATGATTAAGATATGTCTTAATAAGGGTGAATCAGTGAAGATCGTATTAAGGAAAGTCCATTAATAAATTGAATAATTTATCTGACCTCATGATCAGATGATATCAGCTTATACTGAATTAATGTATCATTATTGTTTAACTCAAGAATGACCTCATGATAAAACGATCTCATTCTTTACCCTGAATGAATTCTTAAAAATGATAATTTTAGCCATCCATTAAAACACATACAACCAAAGCATATCAGACAATGATCGTAATAAATCAAATAACCACTCCCATTGGACCTATGCTTACCGGAGCTACAGATGAAGGGTTATGTTTATTAGAGTTTGTTGACAGGGGCAGGATAGAGACCGAGCTAAAGGATCTTAAGCGCTTATTGGATGCTGATATCATTGAAGGGGAAAACAAGCATACGATTCAGGCTTATAAAGAACTGGAAGAATATTTTACAGGCAAAAGGAAAATCTTTGAGGTTGCTCTGCACACACCGGGAACCCCATTTCAGAATAAAGTGTGGAAAATGCTCACAGAAATACCCTTCGGGGAAACAAGAAGTTACCAGGAACAAGCGCTGAAAATTCAACAACCCAATGCAGTGAGAGCTGTTGCCTCAGCTAACGGTTGCAACCGAATCGCTATCATTATTCCCTGCCATAGAGTAATAGGTAAAGACGGTAAACTGGTTGGTTATGGTGGAGGTCTGGAGCGTAAACGCTGGTTGCTCAACCATGAAAGACAGTTCAGCGATATTAGATTTGAATTGTTCACATGAAATATACTCCTCTTATCCTTCTTATCCTTTCCCTTTCATCCTGTTATTCTCATCCTTTCCTTCCATCCTTTCCCTCCCATCTGCAAATATCAAATATCTGATTATGCTTCATTAGCCTTGCATTTAGTTAATGGGCGAGTTTACATTATAGCTCCATTGCGACAGACTTTGAGAGCCTAAGTGATCACCAACTTCTTGGTCTCAGTTCTGTTTGCGGTTTGTATCCGTATAAAGTAAACTCCCGGAGTTAAAATTAACGTACAGGTTGATTAAGCTTTCGTTAAAATTACCTGGCATAACTACAGTCCCATTCCCGTTGAAAAATACTAACAGTAGTAGGCTGGTTACCGGGGCATATAGTTGATATTATTGTTATTATAGATATTGCAGGATTAGGGAATAAGGTCTTTATAAAGATGATTCGGTGATAGAATATTTAAGTGTGAAAATATTACTACTTTAGGAAGCCGGAGCCAGATTAACCCATTGACTCATTTAACTATAATGATAACTCTCCTCAGCTCTGACAGCGACATCTATCCAGTCGCTTAAGTGATGCCTTCCAGGTATTTACCATTATTTGTATGACTGCTATTGCAAAAATATCAGAACTTTGCAAACAGGTCTTACAAAAATTTGCCACATTTGTAAATTCTATTATACCATTTATGAAAAAGACCATTGCCATCATAGCTCCCCTCATTGACTCCAGTCAGTTTAACCTTGATTATTCGTTACGGCTTAAGAAAAGCAAACGTGATCTTTCACTTGCTGCTTTTTATGAAATGGCAAATGATGGATTTAATACTAACCATTCACTCCGGATCCAAAGCCATGAAGAAGATATACCATCAGCCGGTTACTATCTTCAGGGAGTACTCAGGCAAAACGGTTATGATACCATACTTACCAACAAGTATGATACTCAAACCCTAAAAGAACTGGCTCGCAGGGATCTTTTTGCAGTATGCATCTCAACTACCATGATTATAACGAGTGAATCATTTATTTTATTACTGATTTCCATCAGGAAGGAACTCCCCGGTGTTGCAATAATTGCAGGTGGAGTGTTTCTTTGGAAGCATTATATGCAGTATAAAAGGCATTTGCAATCACCTGAAGTCTTCCCTCTGTATAAAGAGATTTTCTTTCATCCCAGTAATGCACAAAACGAAGCTGATGTGCTTATAGTGGCAAAACATGGAATTTCATCATTCTTATCTGTCCTCAGTGAACTTGATAATGGCAGCAAAAAATCGTATGACCATATTCCAAATCTATGTTTACCTGGAACTAATGGATTCACATTCACAAAAAGAGTAACGGAAGAAGTAAACTTCAATGATGATTTTACCCGATGGGATATGATGGATGAAATGCCCCTGAAAATACCTCTTCGAACATCTGTTGGCTGTCCATACCGATGTGGTTTCTGTGATTTCTGCCAGATATATCCCCAAATATTCTTTCGTTCATCTGAAAGTCTCCGTAAGGAACTTAATCTTATAAAAAACAGGCTCAAGGGTAATGTCGCACTTATTCATGTAACTGACGACAACGTCTTTATTAACTCTAATCGCTTGTTTGATGTATGTCAGGTGTTTTCAGAATCAGGACTTGCCAACTGGGTTGGCTTTATGAGAGGAGGTGAGTACACAGAACAGGAATTGTTAGCCATACAGCGTTCAGGACTGAGGATGGGAATGATAGGCGTAGAATCAGGTGATCAGGACCAACTTGACCGTATGAATAAGCATCAAAAGGCTTATAAAGTAAAACGAGGAATTGAACAACTAGATGCCATCGGAATTAATGTGTTAATGACTTTTGTAGTGGGCTACCCTGGAGAAAATGAGATAACTCTGGCAAATACAATCAACTTTCTTAATGACTTGAAGCTGACCAATCTATCTGCCAGTTACCAGGTATATCCACTTCTCATTCAAAGCCTTGCTGAACTTGCCCAACCTGATGTAAGGGAAAAATGGCACATTGAAGGCTTTATGGATCATTGGTCGCACTATTCTATGAATTCAAGCGAAGCATTGACTGCATGCCATAATGTTTTCCGAAGAGTTACCAACATCCCCTATAATTACCTGGATGAAAGCCAGTTTTTTAACCGTGGAATGTTTGATTACCAAACAAGGAAAGAACTATTCAGTCTGCGCCATCTACTAAGTACTAAATATATGGATGCAGCACCTTTTGAAGAAACAGAGCCGATTTTACGTCGTATGGTTTCACTGATGGATTTATCCACTGAAGGAATTGAAAAACTGAAAGGGGAAATTTATCTGCCGACTGGAGGCTGACAGCTTGAAGATTTTATTACTTAGAGTCTGTTGTTAAAGTAAAAAGAACTTGTCCTCTAGCGGATTATTGCTATATTTAGGGTAACTAATGCATGGATTTATGAGTAATACTCCTAAAAAGCTTGCATCGACTTCCAGATATGTCAGTCCGGCGCTGTTGTCTCTGGAAGGATTTGCGACACCCTTTGAACGTTCGCTTAACCCAGGAAACCGTTGGATAGTATGGGCACAATTGATTCCATGAGATGAGATATGCAATATTTTCTCGGGTATCTTAGCTTCAGCGATAAAGCTCCATTTGATTCCTCACTGTTGACGGATTTTCGCAAAAGATGGGTACAGAGCAGGTATATGCCATTAATGAGCGAATCTTAGCTTCAACGGCCAGTTATGTATAGGCCAGTTATTTATAGATCAGTTATTTATTGGTCAGTTATTTATAGGTCACTTGCGAAAGCCAAACGCGATAAGTATTAAGTCAAAGGTGGAATTTTTCAGCAAACCCAAATTATGATAGTCTTTCTTAATAATGTGGACTACGACATTCTATCATTTCTTCATTTTTTCCGTTTGCTTATAAGCCTGCTAACATTTGCTTATTTAGGGTCTTAATCCTGGAAGACTCAATCTAATACAGAATATCAGCTTATTGATCTTTGTAAGATCTGCCGTCTTAATCCGAGAGGACTCCATCTAATACCAACTCCTCAGAATCCACATATTACCCATGTTATTGACATCTAGATTTTTATTTAGTAACTTTGAGTAAACTTAAAAAGGAAATCAAGATGGAAAAACCACATCGAATGGCTCAGATTTATGGATACATAGTCTGCTTGGTATCGGTTATTACATTTATCATTTGCCTTGCCAATATTATTCCGGCAATTACTGATCTGGCAGATCCATTGCATGCAGGACCAGTCTATGCTATGCAAAATTCGCCCAGTCTGGCTTCATTTGAGAATTATAAGATGGATATCCTGAAAGAAAAGAATAAGGAGGGATCAGAAAGTAACCAGGCCTATACGCCTGATGACAAAACTATCCAGATCATGTATGAAGCGGCTAAAGCGGATAAAATACAAACTGCTTTACACCAGGCTAAGCGAAGTATTATTGTAAGCAGCATAATTATTCTATTCAGCATTGCTTTATTCCTAACCCATTGGCTATGGTTGCGCAGGCTGGATAAAACGATTACTGCCTGATGAAGATGTCCTGATTACAAAGGAGCAATAAATTCCCTGAATGATTTCTGAACCTTTCAATAATTTTAATATCAGCAAAGATTTCTTAATTAAACTAAGATTTAAATATCGGTAGAGTTATGGGGTCGTTAAATAAAACACTATCGAAATCATTACAGAGCTAAGATTTAAATATCGGTAGAGCTATGGGGGCCGTAAGGCGTACTACTGAAGTATCAATTGGGCTTCCTTTCGTCCCTGACTGATTATTTCTGCAGCTTCTATAATCTGAGTATGTTCATGAGTACTCATAAGCTGAAAACGAAAAATAGCTTTCCCCTTTGGAACTGCCGGGAATTCTGCGATATTGGTCATTAAACCATTGCGAATATTCTCCCGGCCAATAATCCTTGCGAGGTCTTCATTACCTATATTTACCGGTACAATAGGACTTGGAATCCCATTAGTTACAAAACCTCTGCTATTGAATTCTCGTCTGGCACACTGAATATTGTCATTCAGTTTTGAACGTAGTTCATCCCCCTTACCCGAAAAAATGATATCTGAACATTTTAATGCAATAGCACATTGCACCGGTGAAATACCGTTTGAGAAAGTATAAGTCGGTCCAAAAATAGAAAGTTGTTTCCTGATACATGCAGGACCGGCAACAAAACCACCATTTGTTGCAAATGATTTACTGAATGCTCCTACTAATACCACATTGCTCAAGTCATCGCCTTCAATTGTTTCAAGTATACCCAGCCCCTTTTTCCCCATTGCACCAAAATCATGGGCAATATCAACAATCAGAATGGCTTCATATTTTTTTGTAAGTTCTAGTACACTCTTCAAGTCCGGCATATCAGAATTCATAGAATAGAGCCCTTCGATAACGACGAAGATACCACTCTTAGGTTCTTTTTCACGCAAACGTATTAATAGTTGGTCAAGATGGTCAACATCATTATGCCTGAACTTATGAATATTGTCAGTACTATATGATGAAGCTACCTGGAGGCTGTTATGTGAAAGAGCATCCAGAAGTATATGATCGGAATGGTTAACCAAAGCAGCAATAGCACCAAAACAAGCTCCCCAGCCCACGGGAAAAAGTAAACTCTGCTCAGTACCTGTTATATCTGCTAATTTATTTTCGAGCTTTTCGGTCAATGTGTTCCTCCCTGAAAGTACAGGAGATGAAGATGTATGAACACCATAATTATCAATAGCCTCATGTGCTGCGTTCTTTACCTCCTCACTCTGAGCAAGTCCAAGGTAATCCTGTGAACTGAAATTAAGGTAGTTTCTTTTGCTGCTCCCGGATATCTCGGCATCAACATTAGATGTAACCAAAGAGGTAATTACACGGTTAGCCGTAAAAAACACTTTATGTTTTTCAAGCAAAGTAATATATTCATTAAGCGGTTTGTACCTTTCACCAAATGATTTCCCGCTTGTTTTAAAGAAATCAAGGGCACTTCCGCCAAGAGCTTTCAAGAAGTCTGAGTCCATAGAATATGTTTATATTATGAGTAAATATACGACATTTTAGAAGCTTTGAAAAGAATTATAATAGTGTTTTGCTGTTCATCCCGGGCTCTCACCGGGGTCGGGGAAACAGCCTGTCAAGAAGTTTGTCCTTGAGTCTTCTGGGTAGTATTTTAATTACTATTGATAGCAACTTGGCATCATTGTCGGGCAGAATAAGGAATTTTGATGTTCCCTGGCATTGTGATAGTATTTTTTGGGCCTCTGATTTTACATCTCTCAATTTACGGGGTGAAGCTTGCTCTTTCATCCATTGGGGTTGCCCCGCTATTTCACCTCTAAATTGTGGAGTATCCATATCGCCGGGGCAAACAACATAAACACCTATTTTTCTATGGAGTAATTCACGACGCAATGACTCGCCAAAGTTGATAATCCCCGCTTTGGCTGCGCAATATGTTGAATAACCGGCAGCACCCATCATTCCATAACCCGATGAGGTCATCAATATTTTTGAACCATCCTTCAGAAAAGGAATAAAAAAGTAAGCCGATTGTATAACGCCCCATAAATCCACTTCCAGGTCACTTTTTAAATCAGTAACTGATGAATAATCACTCACCAGGCTTGTTGAAACCTGGCCCGCATTAAGTATCAGGAAATCTATTTGCCCGGTTAAATTCTTAATTTGCTCTACCGAATTCTTTAATTGAGATTCATTAGTGATATCGCAACTGATACCGAAGGAATCAATCCCCTTTCCAGTAAGCATTTCAACTGCATCATCAATACGTTGAGTATTCCGGGCCAATATTATGATTTGATATCCCTTTAAACCCAGTATTTCTGCATAAGCAAGGCCTAAACCTGATGAACCTCCGGTAATTAATGCACTTTTTTTTATAGGTTGTACTATCATACAGACCATCTTTTCGATTAAACCAAATGAATGAATTTCCCTCATGATCGCACCGATGATGATTAACATCAAGATGCTTGCTGAGATGCTAAAATTAATCATTCTTTTATTGCTGTACCAATAAATACTTTACCAGCAATTAATATTTTAACAGCAATTAACAAAATTCATACTAAGGACCTTGAGATGCTAAACCGGCTTATCAAAGAGAGTACACTTTTAAAGAGGGTTGGTATAGTGAAGTCGATTTCTAGCCTGATCGACAGATCAAAGGATATAGCCTTTGGGTACATAGATATTGACGATAGCGACTTAATTACCCTGACCGACAGATCAAAGGATGTAGCCCTTTGATGATAATATCCTTTTAATCAACAGAAACGTTTTATTACACAAATCATTTAATTGCAAGAGCTTATACTACATTAACCTTAATCATGTTTCACGGGCATGTTCAAAACCGTTCGTGGTGTATATGAAGTGGGTACTCCCATATTATAAACAGCTTTCCGTAAAAAAGCACCAAAGGACTTGACATCAGTAAATTGTTCCTGTTCTTCAACAGATATGATATCACCAATCCCTATGCGTGGCCTCTGTTTCCTTTTGTTAAAGACCTCATAAGGCATCCTCATCAAACGAATTTTCCAGTTAATCAATCCAAGAAAATAAAAGAGTGGAGAGTTCATATCAATGAAACGAATGGGTACAATAGGAACTTTTGCCTTTTTAATCAGTTTAAGTACACTTTCCTGCCATTCACGATCTCTCACACAGGCATCTTTTAAGCTATAATCAGAAACAGCACCTGAAGGGAAAAACCCAATTGGATGACCATTCTGCAGATGGGCTATGGTTCCGCGAATGCTATTAATGTTGGCAGTATTTAAAGGCTTTGTATCCGTTACAGGGGTTACTGAAATAAAGTTCTCATCCATTGCTTCGATAAGAGAAAGCACCTTGTTAACCATTAATTTATAATCAGGACGAATTCCAGCCATTAAATCTATCAACATGATACCGTCCAAACCTCCATAAGGATGATTGGATATAGAAATAAAAGCGCCTTTGGGCAAATTTCTTAATCTTTCAGCATTACCAATATCATACTGCACTCCCAAATCATTCAATAGCCGGGCCGCAAAATCAGCCCCTTTATAGTCGCAAGAATGCTCGTATAACTTGTTTACCCTATTTATAGCAAATAGGCGCATAAACATCTTTGCCCGTCGATGCCCGGCTTCACCCTTGAAAATGGGTGACAATTCTTCCAAGTCCTTTATTTCAACAACTTGCTTTTTCAAACTACCACATTATAAATTATATACTCTTATTATTCCTTTGGTGCATACTGTTTACTCATGATATTCTCTTTTCTAAATACCCAGTGCCTTTGAAGCATATAGTTGAACCCAATTGAAACAATTAAATCCGTAATCAAACGACTAATAATATAGTCTGTTTTCAAGAATGTAGTAAAGAAATAAGTACCAGAGACTTTCAAAAGGATACTGTTAATGACCACTACTCCAAATCTTAGCAACTGCTTCCAGCCTGTATGCTTATAAGGAATTTCTTTTGAACGGAATGCCCAGCCTTTATTTATATAGAAGTTTACAAAAGCGCCAATAACTCCGCCAATAGCAATAGAAAATGTGTATCTTACATTGAGGAATTCTGTGAAGAGAATCATAAAGAGATAATCAACTAAACCTCCAGTAAATGAAGAAGCTTGTGCCTTTGCAAAAATGAAAAGCCTTTGAATCATTCTTTATAATTTATTTGTTTTCTTTTTCAGAAATATCTCTATTGTCAGCCATCTTAAGCAGCCCAAGGGTATCAATAATATTGACCATAAATAAAGCGATACATGCTAACGCTGCTGTATAAATGAGTGAACCACTGAAAAATACCTCAGCTACCAGAATCAGGGAGATGACAACTCTTACTTCGGTAGGCCCTAGTAAGCCTGTATCAATCGAGTATTTATCAGTAATTTTATATCGTAATAAGGTTGTAATCATAGCCCAACCATACATTACAACAAACCCAAATCCAAACCATTCAGCAAACCCCTTTGCATAAATAATGTATCCACACCCAATGAGAATGGTAGTTATCCAATCAATAGTAATATCAAGCGAAAATCCGTACCATTTACGAGGTTTATTGCGATAATATGCGACTCTTCCATCCAATGAATCACCAAACCAGTTTATAGCGAACCCTAAAATACCCAATAAAAGCAGATATCGGTTAACATATGCTGCCAGAATAAAACTTAATAAGGTTATTAAACTCCCTATGAATCCAATAAAAGTGAGCATATCTGAACTAATACAGGAAGGAATATGCCTAACCAGATATGCAAGTGCCGCTTGTTCAGGTTTCTTTAGAATATTCGTTCTATGTCTGCCTTTTGAAATGGTTGAAAGCGCTTCTTTATCTTCACGTGACAAACTATGTTTCATAACAGTAGTTTTTTAACGCTGCAATATACCAATATTTATGTTGCTAAGCAGGAGAAAGCAGGAAGAAAAATTTGAGTAAAGCTTTTTTTGTCAGAATATCCAGATTAAAGATTGTATCTTTATAATAATTTATTAATATTGTACCCAACTCTATCCAATTAATCAGGTATCATGAAGATAAATGTTGTTGAGGTTACCTCTCGAAATTTGCTTAGTATTTTTATTAATCTTCCTGCAAAAATCCATGCTGATCATAAAAACTGGGTACCCCCCATTTATCTTGACGACAAAAGTTTCTTTAACAAGAAGAAAAACAAATCATTCCTTCATTGCGATACCATCCTTGCATTAGCTTTTATAGAGGACAAACCCGTAGGAAGAATTATGGGTATTATCAATCGCAGGTACAATAAGACAAGTGGTGATAATGATGCGCGGTTTTGTTTCATGGAAACCTGGAACGACCCTGAAGTATTTCATGCATTAATATCTTTTATTGAAGACTGGGCTAAACAGAGAAGCTGTGACAACCTTGTTGGTCCATTAGGATTTTCTGATAAAGATCCAGAGGGTTTCATGATTGAAGGGTATGATAATCCGGTTGTACTGTCAACCAATTACAACTTCCCTTATATGCCCGAGTTACTCATAAAGGAAGGGTATTCTAAAAAAGTAGATTGTGTGGTATATAAAATTCCTATCCCTGATGTGATTCCCGATTTCTATAAAAATATTTATACCAGGGCGATAAATAACAATCAAATTAAAGTAGTTGAATTTACCAGTCGCAAGCAAATTAAGCCACTTATCCATCCCATTCTGGAACTATTAAACGAAACCTTTGCTAACATTTATGCTTTTGATCCTTTTGAGGAACGTGAGATGGACGACTTTGCCAACCGTTACCTTCTTCTTCTGGATCCAAAATTTATCAAAGTAATTACTGACCTTCAGGGTAATATACTATCATTTATTATTGCCATGCCCGATATCAGCCAAGGAATCATAGCCAGCAAAGGATATGTAATCCCATTTGGAATATTTAAGATTATTAGTGCACGAAGAAAAGCGAAGCAATTAAACCTCTTACTGGGGGGTGTTAAGCAAGAGTATCGAGGTAAGGGCCTTGACGTAGTCATGGGTATTAAGATGCTTGAATCGGCTCGTAATCGTGGTTTAAATTATATTGACAGCCATCTGGAACTTGAAACAAATCTATTGGTGCGCAAGGAAATGGAACGCATGGGAGGAATCGTATATAAAAGGTACCGGATTTTCAAAAAAACTATCCAATAATCCTTCCACATGAAACAGGTTTTGAAATATACAGGGTACTTTTTAGCCCTTCTGATTGTTGGATTCATGATCTGGAGGTTCTCTTATTTGATTGGATGGGTAATTGTTGCAGCCGTTCTCTCTTTTATCGGGCAACCACTGGTGCAATTTTTTGATAAATTACACATTAAAAAAATTCACATCCCACATTCACTTAGTGCTATCCTTGCATTGTCGGTTATTCTTCTTCTCTTCCTCGGATTGTTAGCTGTTTTTATTCCACTTATCATCAGTCAGGCAGAAACGATTTCAAAAATAGATGTTACTAAATTAGCCCTGAACCTCCAAGACCCTTTGCAATGGACTGACAACCGATTGCATGAATTCGGTGTAATCCCATACGGCCAGACTATTCAGGATTATATTGTCATCAAAGCAAAATCAATTGTTAATCTTGGTAGCGTTGGCAGCTTTTTAGGCAGCTTTATTAGTATGACAGGTAGCATCTTTATCGGTTTGTTTTCAATACTTTTTATCGCCTTTTTCTTTCTCAAAGACGAACATTTGTTTGAAGAAAGCCTTTTGCTTATCATTCCTGAAAAACATCATGTAGCAACCCGCAAAGTAATTGCAAATTCTAAAAACCTTCTAATGCGCTATTTTATAGGCGTATTCCTTGAAGTACTTGGTGTTATGTCACTTATCACTATCGGATTATGGACTTTCGGTATTAAGAATGCTTTACTAATCGGGTTCTTTGGAGGAATAATGAATATCATCCCTTACATTGGGCCAATAATCGGTTCTGTAATAGGTATATCTTTGGGCATTACTGCTACGCTTGCATTCGGTTCATTTAATGAATTACTACCTGAAATCATTAAACTTACCAGTGTATTCCTGGTGGTTAATTTTATTGATAATAATATACTGGTCCCCGTTATTTATTCCAAAAGTGTTAAATCGCATCCGCTTGAAATCTTCCTGATCATAATAATGGGAGGAGGCCTTGCCGGTTTACCTGGTATGCTCTTAGCTGTTCCTATCTACACCCTGCTCAGAGTGATTGCAAAAGAATTCTTTCAGGAATTCAGAGTGATCAAAAAACTTACAGAAAAGATAGATTAGAGGTAACTGATATTTATTAGAACTAGTTGAGAACCGTCGGGATCAAGTATCCTTTCTTGACTGTTTTTTACTGTTTTCTTTCATTTCAATGCTCAATGCTAACCGTTGGGGTCTATTAACCTTACGTTACTTTTTTTTACCGTACTTGTCTTCATATATCCATTCAGCATCTAAGTGTATTTGCTTATCCACACTTATCTTGTTGACTTTGGCTTTGCGTTTAATCTCTTTCATCCATTCAGGGGTTTGCCTGATTCCCATCTCATAGGAGAGTATAATGTCATTTTTAGATGTGTACTTATCCGGGTTTTTCTTTAAATCTGTGTAATACAAATATTCTGCATCCTTGCGAATATGATCCTCCAGACTGATGTTCTTATTAACTGATTCTTTATACATTCGTTGGAACTCATCACCATAGCATCTTATTTGATTTGCGAAGTGCTCAATCGGATCCAGGTTCCCCGGGTAATAAAGGTTATAAAGTTGCTCATCAAAACCCCAGGCAAAGGCATGCATAAAACGTCCGGTAACCATAATCATGATAACGTCCCTTTTCATCACTTCACTACGCAAATCTAAGTCCGAAGTTACTCCTGCCTTTGATCCATCACTCCGGATGATGTTTTTGTTATAGTACCAGAAATCACAACTACTGAACGTTTCAGCCGGGATGTGGTTATTGAACCAGTTAAAATAAAAACTGTCACCTACAACCAGTGCATGAAGTCGCGTTTTACCAGAACCTTTCCTGAATCCAAGAATAGGATTTGCTGTTTCGGGTTGTGGTACAGGGTATATCAGGTTCAAAGCCAACCCAATATCGTAATCAGGATGCCGGGGAATGTCAGGAACTTCATTGCGAACGATTCTCATATCTGGCAAATCCACTCTTCGCAGTGCTTCTAAATACTTTAGCGTAGTGTCTGCTGCCAAAACTGATCCATAATAACTCCAATGCGTACCACATTGAGCAAATAACGGAAATTCCGTTTTCCCTTTTTTCGAAATAAAATATTGATTCAGATCAAGCACATTCACCCCGGCTACTTTAAGCTGTTTCGAAAACTCATCATAGTTTGAAACAGTTTTTTTTAAGTCGCCATATTTTGAAGGTAGAAGCTCAGGATAGAAGCTTGCTTTGTCTGGTTCAATAATAACCACCAACGATTTACCCAAACGTGATAAAGTATCCTGAACTGCTTTGAGTTGTGTGGCTTTTTGTAACCATGCTAAATCACCAATATAATATTGTCCTACATACTCCTTTATATAATCTTCCTCAAACAATTCACCATTATGACCAACAATTACACCTTCGGCATTGGTTTGTTTGAAAAGAGTAAAATTGATCTGATTATTAAACCTGATTAAATAATTTCTGAATCCTATATGCTGTTCCAGGTACCTGTTGTTTTCATCCTGATAGGAACCATTGAACCATGAATGCAATGTAAAGTCTTTCAAGGTTGAGTCTTGCGGAGCTTTGAATGCCCCGGTAAGGGCTTCTTCATGAATCAAACCATATTTGCTCTGCAATCCGGGTAGAATGAGTAAAACAATCAAAAATATTAACAGAATGCTTTTAGCGCCTGAACCCTGCAAGCCATTGATTCGTTTCATTCAATTTTCTTTGACAAATTTACAATACCCCGCAATTAGTAAACAGGGTGTGGACTTAATTAATAAGAAGTTCTGATGATTTTTTTTGCCAGTATCCCTGAATTGGTCCTTAGGATTACAATATAGGTTCCCTGTTTTTGATTTGTAAATTCAGGTTTCAAAAAATATTCACCCTCCGGCATTGTTCTATTCTCCTCATAACTGTAAAGATTCCTTCCATGCATATCTAAAATCATAACCTGTATGGGTGAAGGTTTCTTCAGGGTATATGAAATGTTCAGTTCATCGCATCCGGGGTTCGGATAAACAGATAACCTTGCTGTAATCATTTCATTGTTGCCTGAAGGAGTATGAATAGCGAAAACCGGTAGCACTATATAATCAATCCACGCGCAATCTTCACCGGTTGATACGCTATAGTCTTTTGTATATTTCCATGCAAAATTGTTTTCACCTGCCAGTGCGGCAAATTTAGCTTTTGTCCAGTCCAGGTTACCTGCCCATTTTCCCAATTCATTCTTGTTGTTGCTAAAAAGCAGGAAATCATAATTGGCTTCAGATGAAACTTTATAATAGAATGAGATCGAATCAGCATAAGCGGCTTCCCAATAAAGTGAAAGAACCGATAACTCGTTATCAATGATAGTACCTGAGTGGGCACAATAATTTCCTTCATATGCATTCACATCAACAGTGTACCAGAGTCTGTCTCCTCCTGTTACCCAGTCAAATTTTGACAAATCACCGCTTTCAAAGTCTTCATTAATACTACTGGTGTAGAAGGGAATGGTTCTAAAGTACTCAAACTCGCTATCACCGGTAATGGAAAGGTTGATTTCTACTAACTGTGGTAGTGGAGTTTCAGATGCCAGGCTTACCACAAAGACTAATGGCCATATTTCACCCGGGTTCAGCGTATCCACATTACAAGTGTTTGTAATTATAGTGAGGTAAGGATTCCCTGAAGAGATGGATGCAACAGCATTTGTAAGATCCACCCCACCTTTGTTTTTTATGTTAATTTCGAGGAGTGCTGTTTCACCGGGCTCCAGGATTCCATTGTCGCCATCAATGACTCTGATTGAGGCAATTTCAGTAACTGCTCTGAAGGCAGTCAGTTGAATTGCCCTCGGCCAAGTACCTTCAGCAGCACATGCTGTAAGCATGAATGGCAATTTATGAGCATTGGGAATGTTATTCAGAGTAGTAAACTGAAAAGCATCATCAATGGTCATACTCTCACCGGGTTGTAATCCTGCAAAACTGGTTTGATCACTATTCACGATAATATAAGGATCAATAATGTTTAATTTAAGGGTAGTAAACCCTATCGGGAAACTGTTATGATTGGCAATATGAAGGGTCACGCGTACTTCTTCACCAAAGCCAATGATGTTATCATCACCAGCCACAATCTCATATTCCATCATTAAACCTTCCGTATTCAGGTTAAATGTTTTGTAATCTTTAAGGTTGTACTTGTCTGTAACACAAACTTTGAAGCGCAGATTGTTGTTCAATTCATTGGTCTGCCAGGTAATCAAACCATCAGAACTCAAATCCATACCGGGATGATGGGTTGTTGGAGTAAACCTGACCAACTGGTCATTATATGGCGAAAAGTCAGGGTTATAGGTCAATATCTCATAATTTTCACCATCGCCTGCTGAAATCCCTGCATATCGTTCCACAAAAGAGGGAATAGTGTACTCTCCATAATTGATTTCAATCTTGCCATCAGGGAAAAGCCTTGCAGTAGCATTAAAGGTGGCGCCTGTTGCTCCGCTAATACTAAGCCGCCATCTAAAAGTCACATAATCGGCAGTTTCCTCATACCAAATTCCATCGGTTGCGTCACTCACCAGAAAAGGATTCGATAAAGCTGGTGCAATCATGGGTGTTTGAATGAAGTATGTTCGTCCTTCAATATAAAAGGGCCATGGGAGGAGTGAATTCTCAAACATCAAATAGCCATCTACTGTGGCATATACCTCGTTAAAATTCTGACCAAAGTAAGGAAATGAAAAGGGTAATTCAACTTTGGCTTTACCATTACTGTTTGATGAAGGTTGGAGTTTTATTGAATCTATCAGGGGCATAACAGCGGTAGAATCAAAGCGAACATAATCCTGTACCATTTTCCATTGGTAAGAAGGTGTTCCCTGTGATGCTTGTAATTGAGCTGAATAATTGCCGTATAGCTGAATAGGTGGCAGGGTGTCGGTGGTTATTTGCACCGGGTTAAAACTAACCGTAGCATCAACACTAGCCATAGTTATGCTATTATTCTCGAGTGGCAGTTCTGAAATATGACTGCTTATTATCTTACCTCCGTTAGTATAATCAATCAACTCAAAATCCTCAAGCAATCCTGTCTGTAAACCAAAAGGATCATTTTCCTGAACAAGAAGAAAATACTTGGCTTTTTGTCCGGGATTGATGTGTTGCAACAATAGGTTCAGATCAAGCCCGAATTCAATATTTTGCTCCCCGTCAGTTCCCTGCATAGGATTACAACCACCCTGAAAATCAAAAATAGGATAGTGCAGAATATAATCAGGAGCTGTTGCATTTGTATCAGACGATACCCCTACCATCACCTTGATTAAATCCCGACAGGGGTAATTCAAATTTACCTTTGCTGTTAATTGAGGTTCATAGTTGTCACGTACATCAATTACCACTACCGTATTGTTCCAAATGCCACCCTGTTGAAACTCATCGGCAACCGATTTGTACATCATATAAGCAAATCCATCGTTTCCCCAACCGGTAATTGAGCCATAGGTATTGGCCATCTTGAAACCTCCTATCTCCCAGTCCTGAATATTAACCAATCCATCAGCGTTAATATCCATATCGTTGGTATATCGCCCATCACCATTATAATCCCAACGAATAGAATCGTTATATCCTACAATCGACATGGAATGGTTTGCCGAATTTCCCCATTCGTATATTACTGATTTCCCGGCTTCAGTGGTTCCGGGAGGTAAAACAACAGGAGGATGTATATACGTAGCATAGAAACAACCTACCCCTCCTGCTGTTGATCCATTGCCATGGTCATATATCCAGTTTTTTAATGTCTGCAGGCCCTCTATGGTGTTCACCTTTATGGAGTAAACATCACGTACCCTGTTGTGCATTGCATCATAATACAGATTGTAGCCGCTCATCCATCGTGAAGGCCCCCCGGCAGCAATCCCACCATAATCAGCAACGGTTGGGTTACCTGCATGTTTCAGTATTTCATAAGTTTCATAAAAACTAACTCCTGCATTGCTCCCTCCATTTACAAAATTGTAGGCAAAATGGGTAGCATACTGATTCTCCGGTAAATTAGCAGGTGAGTTTCGCAGGTAATCCATCTCATACGTAAAAACAACCCCGATACTGCTTGCCTGTCCACACTCCAGTCCCACTTGTGCTACCAAGGGCCTCATCCATGGATTCAGTGAATTGTCAACCGAATAGGGAATGAGTCGCCTTGTAGCTTCTTCAGGTAATTTTAAAACCGGTAACTGTGAAAGCTTTAGCGAATCATAGGTGCTCATCCCGGTTAACCCGTCATCTGTCACCATAATAGGCGATTTTATTGCAACCTGGGCAAAACAAGTATTGAAGCATAGCCCAATGGCTATTAGCATGCTCCGGAGTTTCATCATATAGTTAATTTACCGGGGTGAAATTAACAAAAATGAAGAGAAATCAGATAGGTAGGAGACGTTATTTTGTGTTCTTTTTAAAAAAACTGCTTGCTTGTAAATATCCGCTTCAATCTATGGCAGGTTCCCATTATTAGGAATACTATGAAATTGATTATTGACGACTTTAGTCCTCTTTTCTTGCTCTGTATCATAAATTCCTACATGGAAGGTATCCGGGAAAAAGGCTTTTTCAACACTATTATAGGTTGAATCCAAGTACTCTAAAAACCGTTCCTCAGGCTGGGTGGAATTACTATCCTTAAATAAGATGATTCGTTTGCCTTTATTCCTGTTAATAATCTCCTTTGCTTGCGTCAAACTCCACACATGAAATATCTTTTTTCGTAAGCAAGCTTCTGAAAAATTATCCGGGTCATGAAATAAAGATCTGTCGTAATGATACATAAATAGAAAGTCTGACCAATTCGGGTAAAGTATAATGATTCTGTTACCGGGATTACCTTCATGCGTTTTAATAAAATCAACGGTATTCTTTATTTCACGGTGCCCAAATACCTTTGACCGGGTACTGAAATTCAACATCATAAAGACAACAATGACTATCCCTGCAATGGCTTCAAGATATTTGTTATTCTGAAACAGAAAACTAACCAAAGCCGCAATAAATAAATAAAGCCCAATAGTATTAAACAGAACGTAACGGCCAATGAACATGGGTACTTCGTATGAAACCATGTACATAATGGTGTATGGAACAAACCACCAGATGAGTAAAACCACCAGACTTTTGCTGAAGCCTTTCCATTTCTTTTTAAATAGCAGGTAAAGAGTGAAGATCACCCCAAGCGTTACTACTAAAATTAAAACCAGCATTACTTCCTTGTTATTGAAGAACAGTAACAAATGATTCAGGTATTCAATAGGAGTCGGAGGTTTCACCCATGTGCCACGGCTTGATTTATCCATAAACTGCCGGATAATAATCGGTACCATAGGCAAGTAACCTATTACAGTAGCTATAGTCGGGATCTGCAACCGTAACAATAATTTGAAATTCCTGATATAAAGAAATCCACAAATAAACTGTGAGAAAATGACAAACCACCCAAAATAGTGAGAGTAAACCATTATGAGGTTAAAAATAATAAGCCAGATCAAAGATTTAATGCTCTTGTTGTTCTTTAAATACACCATAAAAAAGTACAGAGAAGCGGCTGTTGTCATTGAAAACAGAGAGTATGTCCGTACTTCGAGGCCATGGAAAAAGTGGATATTCGAAAAGATAAACAAGCATGCAGCGACTAACCCTGCCTGGAAATTGAAAAAACGCTTTCCGGTAAAATAAATAAACAGAACAGTAATTGAGTTAAATAGCAAGGGTAACAACCTTACTGCCTGGGCTTCATCACCAAACAGCCTTAACCAATAATGCAGCAGAATCATAAATAACGGAGGATTAGGTTCTCCATTAGCATTAAGTTGCACGATATCACCTAAGCTCTTTTGTGCATTAAAAATAGTGAAAGGTTCATCAATACATATATCCCGTTGGGTAATAAAGAACAGCTTCCAACAAAAACAAATCACAAAAAGTATGGCTGGTATTATGTAAACCTGTAGTTTGTTACTAACGTTTGCTTTCATATAACAGTCAATATTCTTGAATTCTTAAAATAAGTATCCCTTAGTATATAGACAAAAATATGGGACTTTACCCTAACCTTTTATACGCTTTTGTTCGTATTATTTTTGACTTATGTCATTACCAGGATTATTTATTCCGATTGCTTTTCATACCATAGCGCAAGATTCTTTCTATTCATCTCATTCACAATGATTTTTGCTTCAGGTTTATAGAGAAAATCAAGTTCAGCCTGATAGTGCTGAGTAATCTTGCCACGAACAATTTTAGAAGTCGAATTTATAAAATGATTTTTCTCATTGAATGCTTCCGGCAAAACGCAAATAGCTGAAGGCAGCCAGCGTTCAGGGAACATACCGGCATACTTACCATGTTTGAAGTATGCATTAATTTCATGCTGTATCAATGTTAAGGCAGCATCAATGGCTTCAGGGCTTCCCGGTTTCATTCCTGCACGCTCCAGATAACTGTTTATAGCAGCTATTGCAGGTACTATCAGCCCTACTGTTAACGGTTGCTGGTTGTTATGTAAAACACACTGACTAATATAGCCCGACTGGTCGGTAATGGCCTCTTCTATCCCTTCAGGAGAATACTTTTCACCATCATTACTTATCAACAAACTTTTATATCTGCCAAGCACCACCAGGTAATCATCATCATCAAGGTAACCTATATCACCTGTATAAAGCCAGCCATCTTTGACTGTATCAGCAGTAGCTTTTGGATTTTCCCAGTATCCTTTCATTACATTGTCGCCCCTGATGACCATCTCACCCGAAACCCCCTTGGGGAGCTCATTTCCATCAACATCACATACTTTAAGTTCCAGATAGCCCACCAATTTACCTGAAGTCCCCATTTTAATATGTTTGAGTGAATTGGAAGAGATAATTGGAGATGCTTCTGATAACCCATATCCCTGGCATACAGGAATCCCAATGGCATAGAAAAAGCGCTGCAACTCAATATCCAACAATGCACCTCCACCAATAAAAAACTCCATCTCACCCCCAAAGGCACTCCTGA
>JBAXYX010000025.1:0-23121 GCA_041670625.1 Lentimicrobiaceae bacterium
ATGAAACACAAATAAACACAATATTTATTAAATATTTAACTTATCTAATGGACTTTGTATTAAATTGCAAATTCCTCACCCGGTAATTAGTTCAAGCGGGACTTCTTGACGGGTTGTCCTTTACTCTTTCTCCATTGATTACCTGTACACTTTTCAACTAAATCAGGTGTAAACTTTCTAATAAAATTTTTCAGTTTCATTTTCTCATGCTAAAAATATTTTTCACATTCGATAAAAATGAATCTTTTTTTAACTGTTCTTTTTCAATTACTTGATTGCTTTCAGGAATAGAATCAACACAATTTATTGCTTCATTTTCAATGTCAACGGAACTCTCATTTTCCGTTAGTGCATTATTAATGCTAATTTTCTTTTTCTCCTGTCTTTTTAATCCTCGCCAATCATATCTAATAGGTCTATCTCCATTTAATTTTGCAAAATTGATTATATACACTTTCTGCTCATCGTCTTTAGAAATTACTTTGCCTTCACCCCAATGACTATATTCCACAATATCACCAACTTCCAAAATTGGAATTGGTTGAGGGTTTAATAATTCGTTTTCTAATTCAATTAGCTCTTTTGCTGAGTCAATAATTTCCTGTGGCAAAATGCCTTGTCGTACATATAGATTTTCCTTAATTTCCCATAAAAATCTTGAAGGATATTTAGTCATTCCTGTTTGAAAATTAAATCCTTCTGATTCTGTCATATAAAATGCCTTTTCTGCTCTCGTAATTGCAACATAGGTTAGTCGTCTTTCTTCTTCCAACCGTCTTTCTTTCATAGACATATAACTAGGTAACACTCCGTCAGTAAATCCGCACAGAAAAATATAAGGGAACTCTAAACCCTTTGAAGTATGAATTGTCATTAATTTTACTCTGTCAGTTTTCTTGTCATCAACATCCATATCTGTGTAAAGAGCTATTTCCTGTAAATAATTTTCTAATGTAAGTTTTTCTATATCATCATTTTCGAGAGCAATTATTGCATTTTGCAATTCTTTGATATTATCAAGCCGTTCTTCATCGCCGTCTGAACGATACATTGCAGTTAGCCCTGTCTTGTCTAAAATTTCCTTTACTAAATCAGACACTGATACTTTATCTTTCCGTTTTTTTAACTCCTTTATTAAATTTACAAAATCGACAGCACTTTGCCTATTTAACGGATTATTCTCTATTGTTTCAAACAATGAAGCGTTATTTTGCCCTGCTAATTGCTTGACATCAGCAACCCATACTTTGCCTAATTTTCGAGAAGGTGTATTTATAATTCTCAAAAATGATAAATCATCTCCAAAAACAATCAGTCGCAAATACGACAAAACATCTTTAATTTCTCTCCTTTCAAAAAATCTAATTCCACCCCAAATAGAATACGGAATTTGTTCTTTAATTAACGATTGTTCAATCATTCTTGAAATGAAATTAGCTCTGTAAAGAATAGCAAAATCAGCATATTTTAGTTGCTTTTTATTTACTAATCTTTGTATTTCAGAAACCACGAACAATCCTTCATCAAAATCGCTTTTTGCATGATAATGAACAACATCTACTCCATCTGGATTGTTTGTAAACATATCCTTATCTATGCGTATTTTATTATTTTTGATAATATGATTGCCAAGATTAAGAATATTTGGTGTAGAGCGGTAATTTTGATTCATGATTACCGTTTGAGTGTTGGGATAATTCCTATCAAAATTAACGAGCAATTCAGGTTTTGCACCTCTCCACTCGTAAATAGTTTGGTCAGGGTCTCCAACAACAAACAAATTTTTGTGTTTTTGCGAAAGTGCATCTACTAAATAAAATTGTTTTGTGGAACTGTCTTGTGTTTCATCAACTTGAATATAATATAAGCGTTGTTGCCATTTTTCTAAAACATCCTTGTAGTTGTCAAAAATATAGACAGTGAAATTTATTAAGTCATTGAAATCAAGTGCAAAATTACGCTGCTGTTTTTTAATATATTTTAGAAATACTTGGTCGAGTAATACCTTGCTATCTTCTAATTTTATTCCTGAATCAGTTACAATTTCTTTCCTTTCAGCAATATAATCAATATAATTTGTAAATTCTTTTAACCTTTCAATGTATGTAATTGCTTGTTTATGAGTAATGTTTTTTGAATTTATACCAATTTCTTCATAGACATCTCTTAACACGGTTTTTTGGTCTTCAACATCCATGATAACAAATTGTTTTGGATATTGTATTTTGTTAATATCTTCTCTTAATACTTTGACACAAAAACCGTGATAAGTTGTAATATAACCATAATCATTTTCGTTGCCTACCAACTGCCTTACACGATTACGCATTTCATTTGCGGCTTTATTGGTAAAAGTAACACAAAGAATATTTGCAGCATTCATACCTAATGTTTCCACCAAATAAGCATAGCGAGCAGTTAGTGCTTTTGTTTTTCCAGAGCCAGCACCTGCAATAACACGAACATAACCTTCTGTTGTAGTAACAGCCTTAATTTGTTGGTCATTTAGATTTTCTAAAATTTTATCAATTTGACTCATATGCTGTTTTGTTGTCTTAACATTGTGTAACGTCCGTATCCCCCCCATTTGCATTGACATACCCACTAACGACAATTGCTAATAATTTACCTTACCTTGTATTTTATTACCAATCATTGACTGAAATTTTTGTTTCATTGTTATCGGTTTTATCAATTAGGGCATTCAAATGTAAGGAATACAACACAAATAAACTAAATATTTATTAAATATTTAACTTATTTAAAGGGCTCTGTATCTAATCAAATCCTTTTGTAATTATGAATGTGCAAATTTCATTGGTCATGCTGCTTTCGTGTCTCTACAATCACTGAGTATAGGGCAATAGGTTTTGTTTCCTGACAGGTGGATTGAAAACTATACTGCTCCCCTGGCTCTCTGTCACTTCCCGCTCCCTGAGCAAAATACCTGGCAACCGCAATGCGTTGAAGCGTAAAGTCGAGATATAATGTCAAAGTACGGTTGGTTTTTCCTGTGCCATTAGATTAACAACAGGTTGGTTTTACCGGAGTCGTTGATGATGCTATGAAATAGGTTACAATGCTCAAATGCTCAAAGGATTTCCCTTTCAACAATTGCATTCAGGACAGTCTCAATTTTCTGCTAAAGTTACCTGGGGTCAGCTGATTCTTCAACTAATTTTAGCTTCTCACTTTTTATCATTTTTTCAGTTGCTTTTATAATTTGGTCTGAATAATTAAAAATGTCATCCAATTGCGATATTTCATATTTTATTTCTTTTTTGTTTTCACCGATAAAACCAATGTGCTTTTTTTCACCATTAAACCAAAGCCTACAAATTGTCTGTCGAATTGTGTCATCTAATAAAATGCTTAAGAAGTTTTGAAAATCTCTATGAAAGATTCTACTACTATCAAATTTTGTACGTAATATCGACTTTACAATATAAAAGCCCTCCATTTCTTCTTCCGTCGTTTCAATCTTACTATCTTCTTCTTTCGATTGTTCTTCTGAGAGTTTAACTTGTTCTGCATCTTTAACATTTTCTTTTTCCAAAGCTGATTTAAGCCTGTCGCTGATGATGTCGCTGATGAATTGGTTTAATGATTTTTTTACAATCTCGGTAAATTGTATCATTACTTTTTCTGTAGCTTGACCAGCATATACCTGACGTAAAAAGAACTTAACAAAATTAGGAGTTGGTTCATTAAGTTCATTTGTCATTATATTCTTAATTTCATTAGCATATTTAAGTTCAGATGCCGCATTTACAATACTACTCAAGTCAAAATATGATTTATGGAATTTTTTCAATTCGGAGATCACTTGCTCTTTCATATTGGTAAAGTCAAATTCTAAGAACGGCTTCTCATCCATCTTATTTACCTCCACAAGATCAGTGTAAAACCTAAATTGAATACCATTAGTTAAAAGACCAAATTTTGATTTTGTGGTATGAAAATATCGGAATAACTGGGAATTATGAACATCAAGATTTTCTCCCCACCACTTGCATTCAATTAGAATGATAGGTTGACCTTCTTTCATTATCGCATAATCGACTTTTTCCCCTTTTTTGATTCCAATGTCAGCTGTAAACTCTGGTACAACTTCAAGAGGGTTAAATACATCATATCCAAGAGCTTGAATAAACGGCATGATGAAGGCATTCTTTGTTGCTTCTTCCGTTTGAATTTGGTCTTTGAGTCTTACTACTCTTTCACCAAGTTGCTTGATTTGGTCTTTAAAGTCCATATTTTACATTTTTAGTTGTTAATGAAATTTCCGTTTAGGCGTAAAGCAGATTTGTTTAATTAAATCCCTTTCGCTATACTTCATATTTGCTATCAAATATACAATAAACCAAATGGTTCTTAAACTTTTGTGAAATAAATATTTAAATAGTGATTCACTATAAGAATACGTATTCAAAAAACGATGGTTATGATCTTGCGTGAATGGTATAGGGGAAGCTGTTTAACAGGCAGAATCGCTCTTTCGCCTACCCTATGGTCCCTGCTCTCTGAGCAAAACACATACCACCCACAGCGTGTTGAAGCGTGAAGTCGGAGTTCGGTTTGATTGACCGGAGTCGGTGGTTTGAGGCGTGGTTGGATTACCGGTGACCGTTAAATACCCCGTTGCTACTGGAGCTCTTTATGGGTTCCTTATCTCTGCAAAAAGTAATACTGGCTGTTTGAAACAACTGCTTTATCCTTGCCCCATCGTGGCTTGATGAAACTTAAAAACAGGTGAAGGTCATGGGCGGCTGCTTCAGGGGGTAATTCAACAGCATAACTGCCTGCTGACCTCTTACCGGCATTCATATTGATGTGGGTATAGGCACCTTTGCCGGAGGTTACTGCTACCATGGCTTTGTCGTCATCTGAAAAATCAAGGTCGGGCTGTGTACCTTGCCATGTTACGGTTAATTGGGTGGATGTGGTCATGGCAGCTTCCAGGGTCGATACACCTGAAAGCCGTCCTTTACTCAGTTGAAGCCATTGGAGGTCTTCAACTTCGCCTTCACGCAAGGCGTCGTTGTAATGATGACAGTTAACTGACATTGCTTCTGCATAGCTGTTTCGGGTGGTGGCTGCCAACTCAAAGCCTGTTCTGGTAAACTCAATGAATTGCCTGATGAGGGCAGTAACCACTGAAAAGTTGCTCTGTGCCCTGACCAGTCTGGCGGATTCCGTTTTCCGCTTCACAGTCGACCGGGTACGCATTGCCAGTTTTCCGTTCATTTCATACAGGATGACGTTTCCGACCAACCCTGTAACGCTATTGCCTCGTCGTGTGATTGCCATGAGATAATTATTTATGCAAATATAATTTTTTTTAATGTTAATTATAATTATTGCGAAAATTAACAAATTAATAATGAAATCGTTTGGAGTAGATTTGGCTCACAGACTGATTATAACCAATACAGAACCGTTTCATAACCGTTTTTGATCGTCTGTGGAACGTCTCTGGAACGTCTTTGCAACGTCTTTGAATGATATTTAACCCGATTATACCGGTACGCTGAAACGAGGCGTGTTGTTTGGGTTATGTGTACTAAGTCCTTTAAATGTAGTAGGATTGAGCTTTTACCGGTAACTTGTTGTTAATACGGAGAGCTGCACCAAAGCCTTTGCTAGGAACTGTTGGCAATTGCCAGGAAGTAGTATCGAGCTTTCGTCGGAAGCTGTTTAGTAATCCCAGAAAGTAGTATCAAGCCTTCCCCGGTAGTTATTGAGTACTTCGGGAAAGTAGTTTGCAGCTTTTACCGGTAACTTGCTGTTAATACTTAGAACTGCACCAAAGCCTTTGCCGGAAGCTGTTTACAATAATATGGCAGGAGTCTCAAGCCTTCGCTAGAAGCTTTTTATAAATGCCGGTAAGTGGCTGGTATCAGAAGCACTCATTGATCAGTGAATCGTCGGCCAGGTTGGGCAGTGTAACTTTCAGGTTCGGCTCTGCTTTCATGGCCCGTTTGATGGCAAACAGGGCGCCTTCGTTACGGGCCCATGAGCGGCGTGAAATGCCGTTGTTCACATCCCAATACAGCATTTTGCGCAGCCGGTGGTCGCTATCGGCACTGCCATCAAGCAGCATACCGAAGCCCCCGTTAATGACTTCGCCCCAGCCTACTCCGCCGCCATTATGGATGGATACCCAGGTAGCGCCCCTGAAGGAGTCGCCTATTACATTCTGAATGGCCATGTCGGCTGTGAAACTGCTGCCGTCATATATATTAGAGGTTTCTCTGAAGGGTGAATCGGTGCCTGATACATCGTGGTGATCCCTGCCCAGTACCACGGGAGCACTCAGCCGCCCATCAGCAATTGCCTGGTTAAAAGCTGCAGCTATCTTGGTCCGGCCTTCGCAGTCGGCGTACAGTATACGGGCTTGTGAGCCAACCACGAGTTTGTTCTTTTTGGCTCCCTGTATCCATTGGATATTATCCTTCATCTGACGGCTTATTTCGACGGGCGAAGTGGCGGCTATTTCTTCCAGAACTTCTATTGCAATGTGATCTGTCACATCAAGGTCCTCCGGTTTGCCCGAAGTACAAACCCACCGGAATGGGCCAAAGCCATAGTCGAAGCACATGGGGCCCATGATGTCCTGCACGTAGCTGGGATAACGGAACTTGCCGTCTTTGTTAAAAATGTCGGCTTCTGCCCTGCCTGCTTCCAGTAAAAAAGCGTTGCCGTAATCGAAGAAGTACATTCCGTGAGCAGTCAGCTTATTGATGGCAGCCACTTGTCGACGTAATGATTCCTTAACTTTTTGTTTGAATGCTTCAGGATTATGGGCCATCAGGTCGTTTGATTCTTCAAAGGTCAGTCCGACAGGATAATAACCACCGGCCCACGGGTTATGGAGTGAAGTCTGATCTGAACCCATATCTACGTGTATATCGCGTTCAGCCATTCGTTCCCACAAGTCCACAATATTACCATGGAAAGCAATAGAATGGGCCTGTTTGGTTTCCACAAAATGTAAAGCCCTGTTGATAGCAGTATCTACATCTTCGGTAATTTCATCCACCCATCCCTGAGTGAAACGCTTATTGGCTGCCAGTGAGTTCACTTCGGCAGTAATACTCACAACCCCTGCAATATTGGCTGCCTTGGGTTGTGCGCCACTCATACCGCCCAACCCGGCAGTCACAAACAGGCGTCCTCCCAGTCCATCGTCATTTCCTGATATCTTCCTTCCGGCATTCAGCACCGTTATAGCAGTTCCATGTACAATGCCTTGCGGACCGATATACATATAGGAACCGGCGGTCATTTGTCCGTATTGCGAAACGCCCAGGGCATTGAAGCGTTCCCAGTCGTCGGGTTTAGAGTAGTTCGGGATCACCATACCATTGGTAACCACCACCCTGGGAGCATCTTTGTGTGAAGGGAACAAGCCCATTGGATGCCCTGAGTACATAGCCAGTGTTTGCTCATCAGTCATTTCACTGAGGTATTTCATGGTAAGCAGGTATTGTGCCCAGTTTTGGAAAATGGCTCCATTACCACCGTAAATGATCAGCTCATGAGGATGTTGCGCAACCGCGGGGTCAAGGTTATTCTGTATCATCAGCATGATACCCGCAGCCTGCTGACATTTAGCAGGATACTCGCTGATAGCACGTGCATACATGGGGTAATCCGGACGGAAACGGTACATATAGATACGTCCGTACTTTTTCAGCTCTTCAGCAAATTCAGGGGCCAGTGTGGCATGATGTTTGGGATCGAAATAACGGAGGGCGTTACGTAAAGCAAGTTTCTTTTCATCGGCAGTAAGTATATCCTTGCGTATAGGTGCATGGCTTACTTGCGGGTCAAGTGGTTTAGGTTCAGGCAATTGATCCGGTATGCCTCTTTTTATCGCTTCCTGAAAATTAAATACTTCCATTTTACTGTTTTTTATATATCGATTCAATACTTAATACGTCTGTTACAACAATTATTACAACATTTTACCACTGGGTTTTCTTTGAAAACAGGCCTATAAATCCCAGCCACAGGTTAACGATCACCATGAATAGTTCAAAAAACGGAACCCATAAAAGGAATTTCTTTTCCTTTAATCGGATCATACACTTTTTGGTGATAAACAATTGGGTAAACAGCCTGACTACAAATACAGCCCCAAGGAGTATCAGCTCCACTTGAAGGACTGCCAGCGCTATGAGTGCTGTAAAGAATATTAACTGTGAAAGGGAGAAAAGCCCCAGTACGAATTTGTGTTTGAACTTATAGAATCCTCCGGTGGTAAGGTGACGTTTTTTTTGACGGAACCATGAACCGAATGTCTGTTTGGGTTTTGAATAAGTGAATGCATCAGGATCAGGCTGAATACGGGTATTACTTTTTCGGGCCACCTCATTGATGAATAAGTCGTCATCACCTGACATGATCTTGTAATGTTTAATAAAGCCACCTGATTTATGGAAAAGAGAACTGTGATAAGCCAGGTTGCGGCCCACGCCCATGTAAGGCATACCGGCAAGAGCGTACCCCATATATTGCATGGCAACCATGAGCGTATCATAACGAATAAGCCTGTTTAGCAAACCCCGTTGTGTGAAGTATGCTCCATAGCCAAGTACGATTTCCGTTTTACCGGTGAAAGCCGATTGCATGGAGGATATCCAATCAGGGCTTGCCGGACTGCAGTCGGCATCAGCGAGTAACAGTTGCTCATAATGGGCAGATTTAATACCCAGCGAGAGTGGAAATTTCTTGCCTGAAAAGAAGTTCAGGTTCTCATGAATATTGACCACTTTCAAATGGGCGTATTTATCAGAAAGCTCACGCAACAAGTAAAAAGTATCATCATCAGAGGCATCATTCACCACAATGACTTCATATTCAGGATAATTCTGTTCAAGTACTTCAGGCAGATAACGAACCAGGTTATGATATTCATTCTTGGCACAGATAACCACTGATACAGGAGGCTTTTGATCAGTCCATGGCTTTTTGGCTGAATTGTAAAAAGCCAGCCGTCCGAAAACAAACCAGTAATATATCAACTGTATCAGTAAGGCCGCGATTAATATCACTACCAACGGAAACCAGGGCGAAGCAATCAGCGTATTAAGCCAAACCATATCTTTTTCTTTTCAAACAGCAAAATTATTCAAACCATACCATTTTCCGAATTTAATTTATCAATAAATGAAATTCTATGAAAAAAACACCATTTTGCAATGATGATAATACAACAACAGGGTGATCACATAATATTCATCAGGAAACAGAAAATCCTTGGTACCTGTACAAAAGGCCATCAATAATATGACATCGATTCGCCTTTGAAGTAACCATTAAGTAACCGCAAAGGGATTGTGCAACCATAATATATCATCAACTTATTCACGAACCCTTATGAATCAGCAATTATCGTATTAACATGACCGTACCGGTTACCGGACTTTTTATGAAATAGCCGGGAATGGTTATTTTCAATTGGTAAAAGTAGCTTCCCGGCGGGGAAAGCACCTTGTTATAATAACCATCCCATCCCCTGTCCGGGTCGCTTGTTTCATAGAGCAACTGTCCTCTTTGGTTATATACCCTGAAGTTATAACATGAAGTAAGTCCCTTCAACCCCGTCATGACGGGATTGAACACATCATTCAGCCCGTCGGCGTCAGGGGTAAAGGCAGTAACCCGGAGCAAAGGGTCAGGCACTACCACTACCATCCCTGCCCGGATATCACCGTCACAACCTACCGATGGCAGTTCCTGCACTTCCAGAATGTGGATACCGGGCATCTCCCAGTGAATGGTAATCAGGGGTTGCCCTTCCGTTTGGAGCATGCCATCAAGCCACCACCTACAGGAGGATTCAGGCGGTACCACAACCCAATAATCCTTGGTTACGCCCACAAAAACGCTGTCGGGCATAGTGCTTTGGCTTATAGCCTGCTCAGTAGGAACCCAGGTTATGAGGCACAGCAACAGTCCATTGATCAGAAATTTGAACAACGAGCTTACAGAGGATGGCTTTTCAATCCACCCTCTATGATTCCGGTCCGGTAAAATACCGGGGGGTCGGTTTATCCAATTGCGTGGTTTATGAATCATGGTTTGAAGTTAAACATCAGTGTTAAGCCGGGTCAAACGGGTACTTCATTAAAAGTCTTCGAGCCAAAATACTTATTCCCAGTTAATTATGGAATAAATGGCATGCTCTTGCTGTGAATTCACCTCGCCTTATAACGCTTATTCCCAGTTAATTATGGAATATCGTGATGGTAGCAGGCAATGGGTTGATGATCACCACAACAGGCTCAATATCAAAGCACCCTATACCGGTTGTTGCTTTGATGTAATAGGTTCCTGAAACAGCAACTGCATTTGGACCGGTCAGAGCCATGGTAGCTTCGGGATCAGTCCAGTAAGTAAGCACGGCGCCTGAAGGCAGGGTGCTACCGGTGGTAACAGCAGGATCGGTTAAATCAACCGTTCCGGGCTGGCATATCGCATCAGGATTTGTAATCACCAACAGTGGCGGTACATTAACGGTCACCGTAATGGCCACCGTAACAGAACAGCCCGCTTCATTGGTTTCCACAAGTTGCAACGTGCAGGTACCGGTTGTTTTCCAATATACCGTTATCAGGTTACCAGTTGTACCATTGGTGATGGTTCCGCTACCACCTGATTCCGGAATAATGGTCCATTCATAAGTGGATGTTGCAGTGTATACAACGCCGTACGGTTCCGTTGAAAACAAGCACACCGAATGGTCGCCTGAATTGGGATAAGGCTGTGCGGTGGCGGTTGATAATCCTGCTCCAAATATGGAAAGCAGTGTGAAACTGAGAATCATAAATAGTTTAATCTTCATAATGGGGATTTTGGGTTAATCAGATTGATTGTTATGTTTGTTATGATTGATGATTGTTGTGGTCTGGTTTAGATCGCATTACTGTTAGATTTGATATCCGGGGTTACTTTATTGGGTTGCTGTTGCTTTTAGGTTTCATTTTGAGGATTGTCTGGTTTGGAGCTCGTTACTTTTAGCCTTGATGTTACGTGTTGCTTTATTGGGTTGTTGTTGCTTTCAGGTTTAGTTGGTTAAATGATGTTGTTTATTGGTGCCAGATGGTGTTGCTGATGGGCCCGGGAACATTAAGAACTGCAAGTTGCGCCGCGTTGGATATTACATAGCAATCACCATCGCTGTTGGTGATGATACAGTAGTATTGGTAGTTATTGAAAGCGACCGGTATATTAAAAAGCTGCAGGGTAGCAGTACCGGCGCCCGTATAGTCGGGGCCATCGATTACGTTTTCCCACACGGTTCCGGTACATACTTTCCATTGATATTGAAGAGGTGGCAGTCCGTCAACAACCTCCACATTGAATATCACGGACGCACCCACACATGCTTGTTGTGAAACAGGCTGTTCTGTAATTTCCGGCAATACACTTAAATTACAAATAGTGCTGTGTTGGTGCGGAGTTGCGGGGGCTGCATTGGCATGAACTACCGTTTCAGTAACCGTCCATTCCAGATAGGAGGAACTGGAATCAGGTGTGCAGATATCATTGTTCCTTACCAGCGAGCTGTTGCTGTACCAGTCAGATGACGATTGCTCCCTCATGATCCCGTCAACCCGATCAGTCCCATGGTACAGCGCAGCTCCATCGCGCCATTGACCATTCCATAAATAGCAGGCGCCATTGATACCGCTTCCGACATACCATTCATGATTTGTGAAATCATGGATAACTGAAACAGCATCGGTGTACCCGCAGGTAAGTGCCTGACCGGGATTTATGCTTCCCGAAAGGTCCCAGCACATCACATAATCATCACACTCTGTGTCAATTAAGTTATTTGGAATGGCACGTACTGACCATCCGTCGAGGTCAATAGGTAAGACGGTCGGATTATAAATTTCAATAAACCGATCGGTTTCATAGGCCAGCTCCGGATCACATAATTCAGATAAGATCAATCCTGCGCTTGACCAGCAGTTGGTAGCCGATACGGTGAAATCGCCCTCACTTACGGCTGAGCAATTGGTGATACAACTGATGCGACCACTGGTTGCTCCTGCGGGAATGATCGCTTTAATGGTGGAATTATCAACCAGTTCAAATGGAGCCTGGCTACCATTAACAAGCACCTGTAAAACATCATTGCAATGGTCGCCCATGATGACAATTGCCGTATTAACAGGGCCTGAATCAGGAGCAAAAGAACTAATAGCTATCGGGCAGGGGTCAGAAGCAGTAATGCTGAAGTCGTCAATGGCCAGCCCGTCGTCATTCTGGTCTACAGGCACGTCTACCCATCTGATCCAGAACACGGCACCTGGCGACAGGTTGAGGCCACTTATCGTTGCAGTAACGAAAGTTCTGTTTTCGGGCAAATTACCGTTCAAAGCCCCGGTAGCGCCTGTGCTGACAGGACCCATAAAATCCAGTACGTCAAAATCTGTCCAGGTGCCGTTATTTAAAGTCGTAGCGTCAGTACTAAATTGAAAATCCATGCGGTCATTGCGGTCCGCCCCTTGTAAGCTCCACTGTTCACCGGTATATTCAATAGTAAACCGGGTGATAATACCGCCTGTATGATTGATAAAGCGAGCTCCAATAGTTGAAGTTACAGTGCCGGTTTTGATAGTTCCCAACGCTCTTTCAGTAGTGCCGACCATTCCAAAACTATACGTATTTCCGCCGGCATTAGTGCCATTATTAGCACTATAATAAACATCTGAGTTGGAACCTTTTTCCTTAAACAGCCAACCTGCCGGCAATGCCGTATTTTCATTACCGGTAGCAGCAAGGGTGTTAAAATTCTGATAATATGGGATCTGATACTGCTGAATGCTCACCTGGGCACTTGCAACTAAAGTGCATGAAAGCAACACCGGCAACCACAGCAGCCTGCGGATATAATACCGCGTGAGTAACCTCAAGTATCTGGTCAAATTGCCTGATTAAGTTTGTAGCAATTACCCGGACAGCAGCTTTATGAAGCGATAAGAATAAGGATAGAGAAGATCTTGCAAACAAGAAGTAGCAGTAACTCAAGTAGCCGATGGCTGAGAAATATTATAATTTCATCAAATCAAAGATATAAAGTATTTTAGATTCAACAACACAAAAAATAATTATTCACCATTTCTTCCGATTAGTACATTGTCCTATAAAAACATATAAAGGACATGGGAACAGTACAACTCATTAATAAAAGAAGATAATTCAAAGAAATCCGAACTATTGACTATATTTGTTACACAATTGCTGGTTCATTTATACACACCTGAGAGATATGGAATTAACATGGGATCAACGGTATAATTCAGAAGCCTATATGTATGGCACAGAGCCCAACGACTGGTTTGTTGAAAAGCTGAAGATCATTAAGCCCGGCAAGCTCCTACTGCCTGCCGAAGGTGAGGGCCGAAATGCTGTTTGGGCTGCCTCACAGGGCTGGGAGGTTACGGCTATTGACCAAAGCCCAATGGGGAAAGAGAAAGCCATGCGGCTTGCAGTTACAAAAAACGTTAAGATTGACTATCTGGTTAAAGATATCAGGACCTACAGGGGTAAAGAAAATGCGTTTGATGTGGTGGGTTTGATTTACTTACATATGCCCCCCGAATACCGCCTTAAGGTTCATACTGAGCTGATTAATTCGCTTAAACCCGGTGGATGTGTGATACTGGAAGCTTTTTCAAAAGCCCAATTACCTAATGCCAGTGGCGGACCCAAAAACGTAGAACTGCTTTATGACCCTGATGTATTGAAAAGTGACTTTGAATCTTTGAAAATCCTGGAATTCTATAATGTGAAGGTTAATCTGCATGAAGGGACCCTGCACCGTGGAATAGCAGATGTGATAAGGCTTTTCGCCAGAAAATCATGAACTGAAAGTACTAAAATGACTCGTTTATTCGCTTGTAAATTACTCCATGAACTCGCCTTTGAGCAGTTAAAACCCAACATGTTAAACCATGTGCCGGAACAGTGTGCCATGAAAGCCCTCAGTTTTTACCATGCCAATGATTGTCAACGACATCTTACGGGCGAATTGCTTGCACGATATATACTCCGGCAGGAAACGGGTATACGGCCTGATGGTCCTTTTGATACCGGCGAAAAGGGTAAGCCCAACCCTGAAGGATATCATGGAATTCATTTCAACATTTCACATTCGGGTTTATGGGTGGTGGCTGCTACTTCTGTTGCTCCTGTTGGTGTAGATGTTGAGCGAATGCGCAAAGTGCCTGAAGGGGTTGCTCATCGTTTCTTCTCTCAGCCTGAGCAGTATCTGCTCAACAATGCTAAGGATGAAACTGAAAAAGCTCATATCTTCTTTACCTTATGGACCCTGAAGGAAAGTTTTATTAAAGCAATTGGGAAAGGACTTTCAAAGAGTCTCAATACCTTTACCATTCTGCAACAGCAAAACGGTGAATATGAACTGGAGCCTGATCCTGAAACACTAGGTTATTACCTGAAAGCATTTCCCTTTGATGAGGAATACAAGCTTGCTGCCTGTGCTGCACACTCTGAGTTTGACCCAAAGGTAAATATTCTTCAAATGGAGGAGCTCCTCCAATAACGAACGGTTACCCTCATTCAACCGGCCGCAATGACTAAAATCTAATCCCTGATCACTGAGCACTGCCAACTAATCCATATCTTTGCCATTCTTTACATTACCTGAGTTTAATGAATTTCAAGTTAATAGCAACTGATTCACAATCAAGTGCCCGTGCAGGTTCTATCAGCACTGACCATGGCGACATAGTTACCCCTGTGTTTATGCCGGTTGGTACTGTTGGTTCCGTTAAAGCCGTTCATATCAATGACGTGGCCGATGATATCAAAGCCCGGATTATTCTTGGCAATACGTATCACCTGTATTTACGTCCGGGAACCGATGTGCTGGAGAAAGCCGGCGGGTTACATAAGTTTAACGGATGGAATAAGCCTATACTTACTGATAGTGGCGGTTACCAGGTTTACTCTCTTACTAATAGTCGCAAGATGCATGAGGAAGGGGTAACCTTTCAATCACATATTGATGGTTCACGGCATTTGTTTACACCTGAGCGGGTAATGGATATACAAAGGTTAATAGGTGCTGACATCATTATGGCGTTCGACGAGTGCACCCCCTACCCTTGCGAGTACGATTATGCCAGGAAGTCGATGGAAATGACTCACCGCTGGCTCCACAGGTGCGTTGACCGGTTTAATGAAACAACAAGCCTTTACGGGTATGCACAGTCACTGTTTCCTATTGTGCAAGGTAGTGTGTATCGTGACCTGAGGATAAAATCAGCCGAAGAAATTGCCTCTGTTAATGCTGATGGTAACGCTATTGGCGGACTTTCAGTGGGCGAACCGGTGGAGCAGATGTATGAGTTTACGGAACTGGTGTGCAGCATATTGCCTAAGGACAAACCGCGTTATCTGATGGGTGTGGGTACCCCTGCCAATATACTCGAAGGGATTTCACAGGGGATAGATATGTTTGATTGTGTGATGCCTACCCGAAACGGGCGCAATGGTATGATCTTTACTTCGCAAGGGATTATCAACCTGAAAAACGAGAAATGGAAGGTTGACTTTTCACCGCTTGATCCTGATGGCACATCGTTTGTTGATAAGCAATACACCCGTGCTTATGTCCGCCACCTGTTCACTGCCGGTGAAATACTCGGCCCCATGATTGCCAGTCAGCATAACCTCGCGTTCTATCTTTGGCTGGTGGATACGGCTCGTGAAAAGATCATTGATGGTACCTTTGCCGATTGGAAGAACTTGATGGTTAAAAAAGTCAGCAGCAGAATATGAGACTCAACTGCTATAGAGTATTTGAAAAACTGTTTGCTCTGACAAATAACTACAGCTTGAACAAATGATTAACGGTTATAACAAATTGTAAATGGCTCCGTTAATAGCAAAGCTTTAAATTGCATTATGAAAAAACTCGACTATTATATCATTAAAAAGTTTTTGGGAACCTTCTTCTATGCAATTGCGCTGTTAGCTGTTATTATCATCATCTTTGATTTCTCAGAAAAGATAGATGATTTCCTTGAGAAAAAGCCACCGGTTTCAGCTATTGTATTTCAATATTACGCCAACTTCGTTCCTTTCTTTATCAATAAGTTCAGTGCCCTGTTTACCTTTATAGCAGTAATTTTCTTCACTTCGAAAATGGCGGCTGATACCGAAATTGTCGCTATTCTGAACAGCGGTATCAGTTTTAAACGATTGCTACGCCCATACCTGATAGCAGCATCACTACTTGCCCTGATGTCATTTGTACTGACTAATTTCATAATTCCTGAAACAAGTCAGAATATGCAGGAGTTTCAGAAGAAGTATATTAAAGATGAACAAAAGGGAGACTTTAATAACATTCATATACAGATAGAACCCGGAATATTTGCCTACGTTGAAAGCTATAACCGAAAGCAAAACACCGGTTTCCAGTTTACGCTGGAAGGGTTTGGTGAAAAAGGTATGACCTTTAAAACCTCCGCTGAATATATACGCTGGGACAGCACCAAACAAAACTGGACCATGGAGAACTGGGTGAAGCGGGTGGTTACTGATAAGGGTGAAATCCTTACACGGGGCGCTTCATTTGACACGACCCTGAAACTGAAACCTGACGACTTTGCTATTGATGTTGATGATGCTATGTATATGAACTTTACCGAATTGCGTGATTTCATCAAGACGGAGAAAATGCGTGGATCAGGCAATATCCTGAAGTTTCAGGTTGAAAAGCATTCAAGAATTGCTTTCCCTTTTGCCACTATTATACTTACGCTCATCGGGGTTTCACTTTCATCACGTAAGGTACGCGGAGGGATTGGGTTGAACTTAGGCATCGGTATTACCATCTGTTTTGCCTTTATCCTGTTTATGCAGGTTACCACGGTATTTGCTACTTTCAGTAACCTCCCGCCTGTGATAGCAGTGTGGATACCTAATGTGATATTCGGGCTTCTGGGACTTTATTTATTGAGAATAGCTCCTAAGTAAGAAGCTTTCCTTCCCACACAAACAGATTCTTAAAGAGCGGTCGGCAATCCGGCTGTTCCTTAAATAACCCGTAAACAGCAGAACCACTGCCACTCATGGATGCATAAAAAGCCCCCGCATCATACAACTGTGCCTTAATACGTTCTATTACGGGAAAGTCCTTAAACACGGCGGCTTCAAAGTCATTAACCAGCAACCCGCGCCAGTTATCCTCATGATTCAACAAAACCGCTTCATCAGGCATTACTTCACCCGAAGGGATTACATGGCTGTAGGCCCATGAGGTGGAAATTGCTACGGGCGGCACTACTACCACTATATGATAGTCGGGCAGATGAAGGAACTTCCTGGCAGGAGTGCCGCGCGCTTCTATCAACTGTGCTTTGTTATCAACAAAAAACGGGCAGTCACTCCCCAGCATGCCGGCCATTGTTTCCAGTTCATTATTACAGAACTTAAGGTCAAACAACCTGCGTAATAATGATAAGGCAAAAGTGGCATCTGATGAACCGCCACCAAGCCCGGCACCTAAAGGAATTACTTTATGTAAGTGTATATTCACAGGCGCAATGTCATAGGTTTTCTGCATGAACCTGAATGCTTTTACACATAAATTCTCTTCAGGTGTTCCACCAACCGGTAAACCTGATGAAGTATAGTGAAAAGTGTCGGGCGATGGAACCATTTCAAGCGCATCACTCAGGCTTATGGGAATCATATAGCTTGATATGTCATGATAACTATCTGTCCGTTTGCGGACTACCCGTAAGCCTAAGTTTATTTTACCATTAGGGAAGACTATCATCAGATAAGATTATAGTTCAATAATGCAAATATAGTTAATTTTTGTAGTGGTGTGATTAAACAACACCAAGCTTTACACCGTTTTAGTTTAACTTTGTAATCCAATAAAGAAACAAATGACTTTTATAAATTCTATGATTTCATGGTTCATGAAGAAGCGAATGCACCAGATTGAACTCTTTATGAAATATCCACTCGACGTACAGGATGAATGGCTTAAAAAACTTATTGAAGCAGGACGACAAACTGAATGGGGGAAAAAATACTCTTATAATTCGATTAACTCCTATGATGACTTTACAAAACAGGTACCCATTACTGATTATGAGGACTTAAAGCCTTATATTGAACGCCTCCGCAAAGGAGAACAGAACCTGTTATGGAATTCTGAAATTAAATGGTTTGCTAAATCCTCAGGCACGACGAGCGACAAGAGCAAGTTTATTCCCGTAAGCCAGGAAGCGCTTGATGAATGTCATTTTAAAGGAGGTAAAGACCTGCTTTCCCTGTATTGTAACTTTAACCCTGATACACGGGTCTTTAACGGTAAACTCCTGGGGATGGGCGGTACTCATATTTCTGATAATGTTGAAATAGGAACTTTTGTGGGTGATGTGTCGGCTATCATTATGGAGAACCTGCCCGCCTGGATTGAATTGTTCAGAACACCCGACTTGTCGGTTGCCCTCATGAATGAGTGGGAAAAAAAGATTGAAAAAATAGCCTGGATTACCAGCAATGAGGATGTTACCAACATTACAGGAGTCCCCTCATGGACTCTGGTATTATTAAAGAAGGTGCTTGAAATTACCGGCAAGAAGAATATTAAGGAAGTTTGGCCCAACCTGGAGTTGATAGTTCATGGTGGTGTAAGCTTTATTCCTTATAAACACCAGTTTGAAAAATTGATCGGAGGCCCGGTGAATTATCTGGAGACCTACAATGCTTCGGAAGGCTTCTTTGGAATACAGGACCGAGGAGATGCTGATGATATGCTGTTGATGCTTGACTATGGTATTTTCTATGAATTTATTCCGGTTTATGAACCGGGCGAGTCACTTCAACAGGCAATTCCTCTCAGGCAAGTCCAAACAGGGGTTAACTATGCAATGGTAATCACCACTAATGCCGGATTGTGGCGTTACCAGATTGGTGATACCGTAATATTTACTTCTACTGATCCGTACAGGATCAAAATTACAGGCAGAACACGCAATTTTATTAATGCTTTTGGGGAAGAACTTATTGTTGATAACGCCACCAATGCCATACAAACGGCTTGTGAAAAGACAGGAGCTATGGTCAATGAATTTACGGCTGCACCTATATATTTTGGTGAAAACAGCAGCGGGGCACATGAATGGCTTATTGAATTTGATAAGGAACCCGCTGAAATTGCTTACTTTGGTGAAGTGATGGATAACGCGTTGAAATCGCTTAACTCAGACTATGAAGCCAAACGCTACCAGAATATGGTGATAGGAGAACCGTTGATCCGTGTGCTTCCGAAAGGGACTTTTTATAAATGGCTGAAAAAACATAACCGGTTGGGTGGTCAGTATAAAGTCCCTCGATTATCAAACAACAGGAATACTGTTGAAGAGATTCTTCAGATTGCCGGAATGCATACGATCTGAAATGTTCATTTTTGTAGTTTTGTGAGATTGTATCTTTCCATTTAATACCTTTGCTATGATAACAGAAATAAGGTATTACGTGTTTTTTTAAACTCATTATCATGCATATAGCTATTGCCGGAAACATAGGATCAGGGAAAACTACCCTCACAGGATTACTTGCAAAGCACTTCAATTGGCAACCGCAATATGAAGATGCTGAAACTAATCCATACCTGCCTGCCTTTTACGATGATATGCAGCGTTGGTCGTTTAATTTGCAGATATACTTTCTTAACAGCCGTTTCCGCCAGATCATTGAAATCAGGAAAAGTGGCAAATCAGTCGTGCAGGACCGTACCATATATGAGGATGCTTACATCTTTGCACCTAACCTTTATTCAATGGGACTGATGACCTCACGCGACTTTGAAAACTATAGTTCGCTGTTCGAATTGATGAGCTCTTTTGTGCAGCCTCCTGACCTGCTGATTTACCTCAACGCCAGTGTTCCTACCCTGGTAAACCAGATTCAGAAACGGGGCAGAGAATATGAAAGTTCCATACGCATTGATTATCTGAAAAGCCTCAATGACCGGTATGAAGCATGGGTTAACAAATATACCCTCGGGAAGTTATTGATCGTAGATGTTGACAATCTTAATTTTCAGGAAAAGCCTGAAGATTTGGCTGATGTAATTGAAAGAATAAATGCTGAAATCAATGGCCTCTTCTAAAAAACAAGCGATTGGAATAATCCCTGCCCGGTACGCATCTACAAGGTTCCCCGGCAAACCTCTGGCTATAATTAACGGCATGAGCATGATTGAAAGGGTGTTCAGACAGGCCTCTTTATGTGAAAAACTGTCGGATGTGATTGTGGCTACTGACGATGACCGCATTTATGATCATGTGCAATCATTTGGCGGCAGAGTCATGTTGACTTCCACGGCTCACAAAAACGGAACTGACCGTTTGGCAGAAGTGATCACAAACCTGGAGAATAATGGTGAATATTTCAATATTGCTATTAATATACAGGGCGATGAGCCTTTCATTCAACCTGAACAGATTGAAAAGGTTATTGATATATTCAGTAACCCGGAAGCGAAAATTGGAACACTCGTTAAAGCTGCCGACCATGAAGCAGATATCCTGGACCCTAATGTGGTGAAAGTTGTGCTTAATAATGTTGGCAAAGCACTGTATTTCAGCCGGTCACCCATCCCTTATATCAGGAATGGCAAAGAGGGTGAATGGAATAAACAGCATACTTTTTATAAACACATAGGAATCTACGGATACCTTACCGGTATTTTAAAAGAGCTGGTCAAACTGGAGCCATCACCTCTTGAAAAGGCAGAATCATTAGAGCAACTACGGTGGATATATAACGGGTATGAAGTTTTTGCCGCAGTTACTGATATTGAAACCTTTGGCATTGACACCCCTGAAGACTTATCAAAACTTATTAACAATCCTTGCTAAAATCGTAATGAGTGCATATCTTAGCGCTCTAAATCCAATATTTGGTTTATGAGAACAATACCCAAACATATAAGCAACCTGTTATTTGAATATGACTGCGTTATTGTACCCGGTTTGGGAGGATTTATTACCAACTATAAACCTGCTGTCATTAACCACACTCACCATACTTTCTATCCTCCTTCAAAACAGGTATCCTTTAATGCAGGCTTGGATGGTAACGATGGTTTGTTAGCCCATTCAATAGCTACCGAACTTAAGGTGGAATATGCTGAAGCGGTTAAAATTATTGAGCAGGAAGTACATGCTATCAAGATATCACTGCTCAAAGGGCAAAAAGTTGAACTTGTTAAAATTGGTAACCTTGTAAGCAATAGTGAGGACAATATCCAGTTTGTTCCATCCAATGAAGTCAACTATCTTGGTGAAGCATACGGACTTGCAAAGTTCACTTCAAATGCTATCAACCGCTCATCACACGATGGCATTGAAAGCTTCAATACACCGGCAATCCGCAAAACCCTTAAATGGGCTGCAGTACTGGTTCCTTTTGCAACCATAGCGTTGTGGGGCGCTTTAAATACCGGTACCCTTAACAACCTGTATAATAATTATGCATCGATTATTCCTACTACTTCAAAAGCAGTTACTTATACTAAACCGGCTCCTGTTTATGTAAAACCTGTTGTTGGTAAACCTGTAGTGGCTATCGGTACTGCCCCTGTTGAAACAGTGAAGCAGGAAGTTGCCCAAAAAGCTGACTGCTATTTCATCATAGCCGGAGCGTTTAGCGTTGCTGATAATGCACGAAAGTATGTGGATCAACTGAAGTCGGAAGGTTATAAAGCTTCCCTCGCAGGACAAAACAGCCGGAACTTGCACCTTGTCAGCATTCAAAGCTTTAGTGACGAACAATCGGCCGCTGAAAGTATGGAACATTTCCATCAGAATGGTTTCCCTTCTGTATGGTTACTTTCAAAAGTTGAATAAACAACATCAGTATCCCTCTTAATTTATGATTACCAGTGCCTAAAAAGAAGCATGAACGGTTTGCAGAAAATGCTACCTTCCCCCATTTCTTTCAACTTACTTTCCCTGAAATTCAGAAAGGATTTGAATTAAAAGGCAAGTGGAAAGAGTTCTTCGGAAATGACCATCCCCTCATTCTTGAATTAGGATGTGGTAAGGGAGAGTACATAGTTGCTTTGTCAGAAAAATATCCTGACCGGAACTTCATCGGTATTGACATTAAAGGTGCAAGAATGTGGCGTGGAGCAAAAACCACCTATGAAAACAATGTCAAGAATGCGGCCTTCGTCAGAACACGGATTGACCAGATTGAAAGCTTATTCGGGGAGAATGAAGTAGATGGTATATGGGTCACCTTCCCTGACCCTCAGCCAACCAAACCACGTAAACGGCTCACTTCACCCATGTTCCTCAACAGGTATCGCAAGTTCCTGAAACCGGAAAGCATCATTCATCTTAAAACTGACAACCTGGCGTTCTTCGAGTTCACCCTGTCGATGATCAAATCAGAAGGCCATGAGCTACTGTTTCATACCTTCGACTTATACAACAGCAATATAGAGGATGATGTAATGCTTACCCAAACCCACTATGAGAAGATATTCCTTGAACAGGGAATTCCAATCAAGTACCTGAGGTTTAAGCTTCGTTGTGAAGAACAACCGACAGAATAACGACTCTTCCTTTAGCAAAGAGCCATTAGTGAAATTATTGCAGAACACTGTTTGTAAGCTCCGGTTTATATGGATAATGACTCTTTCTTTAGCAAAGTTTTTGAGGTTGTAAAGTGCGTACCCTATGGCAGGGTGACTACCTATGGTGCTATTGCAGAATATCTGGGATCAAGAGGATCATCACGTATGGTTGGATGGGCGCTGAATACTTCACACCATGCAACTGAAAAAATACCTGCACACCGTGTAGTCAACAGGAAAGGATTATTGACGGGCAAACAGCACTTTGAGGGTACAAATCTTATGCAACAACTCTTGGAAAGCGAAGGAATCAGAGTAGAAGACAACCTGGTCATAGACTTTAGCAAGCTCTTCTGGGATCCGAAGGAGTTGGATCAATTACTGTAAATGACCACTACCAAACTAAGTTGCGTTTAATAAATAACCACAGTTAAACCGGAGCATTCCCAAATAATCAG
>JBAXYX010000026.1:0-22817 GCA_041670625.1 Lentimicrobiaceae bacterium
CAACAAGCGGATAAATTAAAAGCAGAAGCAAAAAGTAAAGTGAAATAACTGAGTAGAGCTTAGCAATTACAGGTTAAGTAAGTGTACAATAACTTAGTAGAGATAAGCACTTACCAGTTGAGTAAGTGCATTCCAACTGAGTAGAACTTAGCAATTACCGGTTAAGTAAGTGTACAATAACTTAGTAGAGATTAGTAATTACCGGTTAAGTAAGGTTATTACAACTGAGTAGAGATAAGCAATTACCAGTTGAGTAAGTACATTGCAACTGAGTAGAACCTAATATTTATCGTTTAAGTAAGTATATGATAACTTAGTAGAGCATAGCAATTACCGGTTAAGTAGGTGTACAATAACTGTGTAGAGCATAGCAATTACTAGTTAAGTAAGTGTACAATAACTGGGTAGAGCTTAGTAATTACAGGTTAAGTAAGTATTTAATAGCTGATTAGAGATAAGAAACTACAAGTTGAGAAGATTGAAGATAGCAGCGTAGTAATAAAAAAATACCGAAGGAAAAAACAGAGCTAAAATATTTTTCTGAAACCCTTGTCTGTAGAGCTTTTGCGTGAGTAACAGCATGAGGGTCGCCAATTTTGTGAAAATATTATTTTGCTTTTTCTCCCTTAAAGTCATTTAATTGATAATCATCTGAATATCAATTAAATGGCTTATAATTATCTGATGCTTTTTTCAGATTGTATCATAAGCTCCTGCATCACTACGTAATCAGTCTTTACAGGCTGTTTTCTAATTTGATATCCTCAAATGCGCAGCTTATTTTTACCCTTCACGGGGTACGGGCAGTACAAGCTGCTCAGCAGAGCGTATGGTTCGTTAGAAATGAAATTACCCGGGGTTTGCTGTTGAGAAGCTATCATGAAACGTTCCGGGAAGGTGATGGCGCCTTATGCATGGGCTGCGGTGGGTTGTTGAGAAGTTATCAGAACATGCCCCCGGTAATCACAGGTGCCTCAGGTATGGCCCCCGGATGGTTGTTTAGAAGCAACCTGGAATCATTCATAAAGGTATTCATTTGTAGTCTGGAGTTTTGATCGATAGTCGTGTCATTGGTGAATTGATTAACCGGCAGTATGTAGTATTGTTTCTTATTGTTCACAATAGGGTTATAAACCCAGGTCAACCGGTATTCGGGTTGGGTGAGGGTCTTTCTGTTCCAGGTTTTAAGCAGTTTGAAGCTTACCATGCAACCGCCATCCTTGTAACGGTCACGTTGGTTTGAAACATAGTTTCCTAATGAATAAACAATAAGCCGGTTGCGTTCTGTACTGTCTGTTGCGGGATAATACTCCGTCGGCTGAATTACGTGAGGGTGTGATCCTATAACAGCGTCAGCTCCATTCTCCCTGCTGATCTGTGCAAGTTTCTGCTGTTGGTCGGATGGGTATGATTCATATTCATTACCCCAATGGAAGAACACGATGATGAAATCAGGGTTCAGCGTTTTACTGTATTGGAGGTCATCAATCACTTTCTGCTCATCAATGATATTCACCATCGCAGGGTATTTAAAAGTCAGGCCGTTGGTTCCGTATGTGTAGTTAAGCAAGGCGACCGTAATATCGTTCTGACTGATCAGCAATGGATTGCTGTTATGATAATCAACGCTGTCGGCAAACGTGCCGGTATGCTTGATACCCAGACTGTCGAGTACTTTTATGGTTCGGAGTATACCCTGGTCACCCCGATCACAACTATGATTATTGGCAGTAGCCAGTATGTCAAAGCCTGCCTGCTTTAGAGCTACAGCCAACTGGTCAGGAGCACTGAATTGCGGGTAACCGGTATACGGCTCTCCCGCCAGTGTTACTTCAAGGTTGGCAATGGCAACATCACTCTGACTGATGATTGGCAAAACGTATTGAAAGCATGAAGTGTAATCATAGGTATGAGTGGAATCATTCAGGGCGGCAAGAATCTGCGGACCATGTTGCATGATGTCGCCGGCAAAAAGTATGGTGAGTTGTTTGTCTTCAGGCGCTTTCTTTTTCTCTGTAGCCTGAGGGCTGCTTACCTGTGCAGCGACAAAAAGCGAACAGACTAAAAACCCATAACGAGCAAGATTAACGGCCATTGTTATCTTCTTTACAATCCAAATTGTAATCCTATTTGTCCCCAAAAGTGTTCTTTCCCTTCTTTAAATTCATTAGAAATATAGTACTGCGCCAGGCTTATCCCGTACCTGTTAAAACTGACTAAAAACTTCGCCTCAGCATGAAACAATAATCGTTCCATATCCTCCGGCTCTATGGTATACAGGTTATCCCTGTTAAATAAACCGCCGTTAAGAGTGGCATTATAACCGACAACGGTTCCGGTAATGTTGGTTTCAAAGGCAAACCCCCATCGCTTATGGTTCACTGCCTGTAACTCGCTGAATGAAGAGGGCAACGGTGGTATAAATTGCCTGTCGGTGCACAGCCTGCACCCTAAACCGGCAGATGCTGATGTTTGCAATGTTCCTAATGATGCCGAGGTAATGGAATAAGCATGCAAAGGTCCTGATGATACTATGTGTGTGAATAGTTCATAGTTATAATTAATGATCAGGTCATTGGCAATCTGGGTTTCCCACCCAATCGGTTCATCATTTGAAGGCAGCCCTGCATGTACCCCTTTTTGTAATATACTGCCTAAGGCAATTTTCCCTATCACGCCAATATCAAGGGAGGCTGATTGCACGTTACCGGTTATCGGATTGCCTGATCTCCTGGCAAATCGCAGATAGAGCGTGGATGAATAGGGACGGTCATTCTCTAGCAGGGGCGGTGATTTAGTCGTAAAAGGGGTGTACATCCCATGATGCAACTCCAGACTATTATATTCCATGCTATTCTTTTTGCTTATTGGAAGTAAACTATTCAACTGCCAGAAAGCAAAACGGGACGAATGATATATAATATGAACCCCATTTGTGTAGTATCGGTCGGTATTGCAGAACATATCGTTATCAAGGCTGACTTCAACCTTTGTATAGGGCCACACGTATGTGTTGAGCACAGGATTACGTGATATAACCGGTTCAACATCCTGGTCCTTCAAGGTTGAAGAGAATAATTGAGCTGTCTTTGCTGACGCTTTGGTTATGGGTTGTTCGTTCTCTCTTGTTAGGGTGGCACTTGTGTATTTGTTGTTATCCGCTCTTCCCCGAGTGGTGCTTGTGTATTTGTTGTTATCCGTTCTTTCCTGGCTGGCACTTGTATATTTGTTGTTATCAGCACTTGCCCGGGTGGCACTTGTAAATTTGTTGTTATCAGCACTTGCCCGGGAGGTACGTGTATATTTGTTGTTTTCTTTTGACGGGGTGGCAGGTATAACATGGTCGTTTTCCTGGTTCAGATATGATACATCTGGTTGCTCTAAATCCATATCTTTTGCAGTAACCGGTTCTTTCCTACCGTTATACCATTCAAGTTGTCTGGCTTGCATGGACTTTCGGTTGAGGTAACAAGTGCTGCCATCCTGTGAATTATATTCCGGGCTGATCAGAGGTCCCAATGCACTATCGGGCGACCTATCATCCCCCATAGGCTCATTTTTTAGTGTGGATTTATTTAAAGCTTCAGTGGTTCTGTCAGGTGTATGGTCATGGCAGGCATTCATCAGGAAACTGACTGCCACACACCCTAGTATCACCTTGAACCTTTTCATCCTATTACATGCTGTAAATGAAGCGCTAAGATATATAAAAAAGCAATATTTACCTGAGCTTATATTGTATTAAACAAAGAAGACACGTTATTCTCTTGCGGGCTATACAAACAGTACCTGAGCTCCTATTATAATAAACAATACCTGAGCTCCTATTATAATAAACAGTACCTGAACTTCTATTATAATAATCAATACCTGAGCTTCTATTATAATAAACAGTACCTGAGCTCCTATTATAATAAACAGTACCTGAACTTCTATTATAATAATCAGTACCTGAACTCCTATTATAATAAACAGACCTGAGCTCCTATAATAATAAACAGATCTGAGCTTCTGTTATAATAAACAAAGAAGGCCCCTTTTGGGGCCTTCTTTGTAAGATAAAAGATATCTTAGAATGTATAACGTAATCCAACCTGGGCACCCCAAGTGCTGGTAGTTGAAAGTACATTTTTGAATGTGCTGGTCGGGAATGACTTGCCTGATTTGTTTAATGTGTAGGTAGGTTCACCTGCTTCATTAACGCCTGCGAATTTCAACAGGGTGAAGTCATAGCTTCCGAGAATCTGAGTTTGAGCAATTCCCCAATCACTATTGATCATGTTACCGATGTTCAGTAAATCCAAGCTGATTTGCAGGGTGTGTTTGCGGTCATTGCCACATGTGGTGAATATGTCCTGAAGTATTCTTACATCAAAACGGTTACGCCATGGTAATAAGGCACCGTATCTTTCAGCGTAGCTGCCTTTATGGTCTGATAAATATTCATCCTGTTCAACAAATTTCCAGTAAGCTGCACGTTGTTCATCAGCAGTGTTGACTATGATGATATTCCCATCATCATCTATTTTTGTAAGGTCAACAAAATTGATTTCATCGTCATTAGCAGGGATATACATCAGGTCAGCGGCATTACCATCACCATTAAGGTCAAAAGTTTTCTTATTGACTGTATAGGTCCCTACTGTGTATGATAACCTTCCCTGATTTGAGCCTTGATAGAATACTGAAATAGTTGTACCAAGATGATTTAAATACTCTTTATGATAAGAAAGTGCACCCACAATACGATGAGGAATTGAGAATGAAGAGTAGCTCAAATCAGGATAGTTCTGATTTCTAACAGTTGGATTGCTACCCCATGCTGATGATGCAGTTGACCCCGGGTTTGAAGTATAGTCCTTTGAAACGGAATAGGTATAAGCGATAGTTCCAAAGAAACCTTTGGTAAACGGTTTTGATAATTGAATAGTCAGCATGGTAGCATTGCCGCCATCACGATTGTCAAGTACCATTGCAGTGCTGACACCTGAGTTGATTCTTGTTGATAAGTAACGCGGGCGATTATCAGCGCCCTGGAATGTGGTATCGCTGATTGGTAAGTTAGCATTGCGTTGAATAATTGCATTGATATCTTTAGTATAAATACCTTCGAGTGTAAGTACTAAATCATACCATGGCAGTTTGATATCGGCAGCCAGATTAGACCTCCATACTTGTGGCATTTTGAAATCATCATCAACCTTTGCAATGGAACCCGGAGCAACAGCACCCGGTGTTGAACTGAATTTGCCTTTATAAGCAGCAGGATCAGCATTGAAAACAAGGTTAAGATCAGCAATAGTAGTAGCATTATTAATTTCAATGGTATTCTGTAAAACACCGCTATTGGTAGGCTGGTTGGTAAACCATACAAAAGGAAGCCTGCCGGTAAAGATACCTGTACCTCCACGAACCTGGAAGGTGCGGTCACCCTTTACATCATAGTTGAATCCTAAACGTGGCGATACAAGTACCTGAGGATCCGGCCATCTGCCGATATCAAGTTTTTCTTTGTTTCCATCAAGGTCAAGAAAAGTCAAACTGTCAGTGACTGACGGGTTCTGAATCAGATCATCAAAATAGCATGGTAATTCAAATCTGATACCACCGGTAAGCTTGAGCTTTTCAGTTACCTGGTATTCATCCTGGAAATATAAACTTCCAATACCAAAGTTAAGTTCAGCATATCCATCACCGGCTCCGTCATACGGATAGGTATATCCAAAGGTTGTTGGTAATGCACCGGTCATAAAATCTTCCATGGATGCATAGCGGTAATAGCTGGTACCGTAACGTCTGTAACTATTCCCGAAGTACAGGTAATCAAAGGAAACACCTGCTGTCAGCGTGTGTTTTCCAAGGAAATAATTGAAGTTATCCGTAAAAGTCAAAACGTTGTTCTTGACATCATTCAGATAAGTGAACAGTTCATAACCGAAACTCATGTAAGGATCGCCGTCTTCATAAATGTCTACATAAGGGAATAATTCGCTGTCGCTATTGCGGGTATCACGGATTTGGGTATACGTAACGAGGACTTTGTTAGCTGCTTTATTGCCGATAATAGTGTTCAATTCACCGGCGAATGAACTAACGGTATTCAGGAAGCTATAGTTTGCATTTTCAAATGCCATGGACTTCTCACCAATACGGCCATAAGTTGAACGGGGGTTTGGAGCGCTGGTAGCATTGGTTTCCTGATCGTTGGTTGACTCTACGTAGTTGTAACGCAGGGTGAATTTATTGTTTTTGTTGATGTTCCAGTCTAAACGACCCAGGATTTTGTAGTTATTACTTTCAAAATTGCCGAAGTCAGTATAATTACCCGGGTCGTAACCATAAGTAGATATTAAATACTGACGCATCGTAGAAAGGTGAGAAACTGTGGTACGTGAAATGTAATTATCAGGATCAGCAACTATGCCATTTTCGGGATCACTTGCCTTCCATGCAACACCGGGGTATGATGATTTTTCAACTTCAGCATTGGCAAAGAAGAAAAGTTTGTCCTTAATGATTGGGCCACCAAAGCGAGCACCATAAGTAGTGGTAGTGTTATTGGATAAATCGAGGGTGTCATCACCAACATATTTCCCATTGAATGATTTATCCCTGAAAAGCATATAGGCAGAACCGGTGAACGTGTTGTTGCCACTGCGGGTAACAGCATTGATATTTGCTCCGGTGAAATTGGACTGGCGAATATCATAAGGAGCCAGGTTAACGCTGATTTCTTCAATAGCGTCCAGACTGATTGGCTGAGCATCTCCGCCCGGCAGGTTTGTACTGCTTAATCCAAAGTTATTATTGAAGTTGGCGCCGTCAATGGTTATATTGTTGTAGCGTCCGTCTCTTCCTGCAAAACTGTTGCCAACGCCTGCTTGTGGGGTTAAGCGGGTATAGTCGTTAATACTGCGACTGATGGTTGGCATAATGGAAATAGTCTGGTTGTTAAAGTTGGTGGATGCACCTGTACGGTTACCGTCGAAAAGATCGGTACGCTTGCTGATGACTTCAACCCCTGTAATAGTGGCTGATTCTTCCGTAATGGTAGTGCTGTAACCGAATGTTTGTCCTAAGCTCAGCATAACATCTGTCAGGGTAGCCGGTTTGTAACCAACATAGCTTACAGTAATGGTATACGGACCACCAATCCTCATGTTAGGGATCCGATAGAATCCTTCCATATCGGTTGTGGTTCCGTATTGTGTTCCTGAAGGGGTATGAACTGCAATTACAGTAGCGCCAGGGAGCCTGTCTCCGTTACTGCTGGTAATCCGGCCATTCATACCTGCTGTAGTAACCTGTGAAAAGGCTGCCGAGCTGATCATCAGAAACGAAACAACAAACATCAAAAGTTTGAATGTTTTGCCAATGAAGTGGTCTTGTTTTTTCATTTGATTAATGATTATTTTAGGGTTGTTAATGTGGGTTAATCAGGAATGGCTTGTTAATAGTCGTTCAATCACATCTGGTTGTTGATATGCTCCAATTTATGGTTCAATATATGGTTTAATATTTTAAGGTCAAATGATCACAAATGTTATTTGCTGCTGTTTATTGCCAATATTAATGGTCGCTAAATCTTTTTATAATCCTCAGCTTATGTGAATATTCACCCAATTCCTTATCGTAAATTCCGTAATGGTCAATAGGATCAATTCTTACCTTGCCGTGTGCATGTATAATAGTACCTTCGCCGGTCAGTATCCCTGTATGGATAATTCGGCCTTCATCATTGTCAAAGAAAGCCAGATCGCCGGCTTTTGCTTCAGCAATAAGGTCAATATATTCTCCTTCACACTGAGCTTGCTGCCATGCATCCCTGAGTATCGATTTACCTGCTACTTTATATACCAACTGTGTTAAACCGGAGCAGTCTATGCCAAATGGTGACCGACCACCCCATAAATAGGGGCACCCCATAAATTTGAGGGCTTCTGATACTATATTTTCACCTGTAAATGTGACCGGCCTGCCTAAGCTGCCATGTTCTATTTTATATGGTATGCCATGTATAAGTACGCGATTGTTGACTACCATCACAGAGCTGCCATAAACGAGATTTACAGGAAATTCTGTTTCTTTTGAAAAGGTGGCTGTAAGGCTGGTAATTAAATGATGGTTCTCATCACCCGGCAGTGTGCCTTCATCCATCAGCTCAATCTGGTTCTTTTCGCACCATCCTTCATAATGGTCATACTGAGACTCGATTTTGTACCAATCTTGTATTTCTTCAATAATAAATACAGGGTCACCAAACAGCAACTGATTGACCATGGTTGATTTTCCTGAAGGATCAACTCTTACCGGAACCACTGAAAGATAGCAACTTCCATTTAACATGAACAATCATTTGAACCACAACAAATATATTGAATAATGCTTAAGAATAAAAGAATTAGTTATAAACAACCTTGTTGATAACTTTTTATTTTTTGAATACCTTTGTGTTTTAATGCGTATGGAGATTGTCTTTCAATTTGTCTTATGAGAAAGGTCTTTATTTGGTTGCGTAATAACTATAACCTGCTCGAAAAAGTAACCTTGTTTGCTTTGGCTATCTGGTTACTGATTATGGTATTCCCCAGGGAAGGCAAGTTTAAATATGAATATCAGCGTGGTAAACCATGGCAACATGAGGACCTGATCGCTCCGGTTGATTTTGCGGTCCTTAAGCCTGCTGAAGAACTTCAAAAAGAGCAGGAAACAGCCCTTGAACAATTGCGTCCTCATTTCCGACGCAACAATGTGGTGGCTGATGCTCAGGTCAATCATTGTGTGAATGAATTTAACAGTATATGGAAGGCTCGTTTTGGTAATAGTACCGAGGCTGATACGGAAAAGGATAAAACCCTTAACCTCATTATAAGTACTCTTGATTCTTTGTTTACAAGGGGTATCGTCAATATGACAAAGTCAATTGAGGACAAACCGGGTGATTATCAAATATGGGTTATCGATGGCAATACTGCAACACAGATACCGCTGGGGAATCTCTTTACGATCCAAAGAGCTGAAAAATTCATAAGGAACCAGGTGAATAACTCCGGCATTAACAATAGGGATATGGTGTATGATGTGTTGGTCGGTGCTCTGAAACAGAATATCCTTTATGATGAAGAGACTACCCTGAGAGCTCGTGAATCAATCCTCGCTGAAATACCTGATTCGCGTGGTATGGTGCAAAGCGGTGAGCGGATTATTTCAAGGGGTGAACTGGTAAATGCCGAAAACTATCAGGTGCTTGAATCCTTACGGATAGACTATGAAAACAGACTTGGTACTACTTTTAAGTACTTCAACATCCTTGCCGGACAAACATTGCTTATTACCTTAACAATGGTTGCTTTTATTCTCTTCATGCTCTCTTTCAGGAAGGACCTGTTTGCAGAGAATAAAAAGTTACTGATGATGCTGATCATTATTTTGATTATGGTATCGTCTGCCAGTTTTACTTTGCGAACGAATGGTCAGTTGTTGCAATTGTTGCCATTTTGTATGGTGCCGTTAATAATTCGGGTATTCTTCGACACCCGGCTGGCTTATTTTGTCCATGTTGTTACGATTATTTTAGCGGGTTTCATGGTGCCGAATGCCTTTGAGTTCATTTTTATGCAACTGATTGCAGGTATCATTGCCATTATCAGTGTGGCACAATTGAACCGGCGGTCCCGGTTCTTTATTACTGCATTTGCTATCTTTATTTCCTATTCGGTTACTTATATAGGCATGCTTTTAATACAGGATGGCAGCCTGGAAAGTATTTCAACAAAACCATTTGTGCTTTTCGCCGGTAATGCCCTTTTTACTTTGTTCTCTTACCCTCTCATTTTTATCTTTGAAAAGACTTTTGGACTGGTTACTGATGTTACACTGATGGAACTATCGGATACCAATAGCCCTTTATTAAGGAAACTCTCGCATTATGCACCCGGTACTTTTCAGCATTCTCTTCAGGTTGCCAATATTGCTGAGGAAGCTGTTTATGCTATTAATGGTAATCCTATGCTGGTGAGGGCAGGAGCTTTGTACCATGATATCGGCAAAATGGAGATGCCTATGTATTTCATTGAAAACCAAACTTCGTCTATGAACCCTCATGATGAACTTGGCTATGAGGAAAGTGGCAGAATTATTGTCGGTCATGTTTATAAAGGAATTGAACTTGCCCGAAAGTATAATCTCCCTGAGGTGCTTGTCGATTTTATTCGTACTCATCATGGTACCCGCAGGGCTGAGTATTTCTATAATCTGAAGAAGATAGAATTCCCTGAACAGGAAATTAGTGATAAGCCTTTCAAATATCCCGGACCTGTACCGTTCTCTAAGGAAACATCAGTGCTGATGATGGCCGATTCGGTGGAAGCAGCTTCACGAAGCATACAGCGACCTAATGCTGATGCTATTGCTATCCTGGTTGATAAAATTATTGATGCTCAGGTGGCTGATGGTCAATTCGACAACTCTGACCTTACTTTTCAGGATATAACGCGAATAAAAAAGATCCTCAAGAAAAAGTTAATGAGTATCTATCATATCCGCATTGAGTATCCTTCACTTTAATGCATTCCCTGAATTACTATTCCAGGTGCTGCTTTTTTAGATACATCAGGGCTTCCGGGCCTTCATTAAACAAAAGATCTAATATACTGAGGTTCGCTTCAAAGGGCATTCTGTCGCAGAATACCTGGGTGTAAGGGGTAAAACTGAATTCTGTAAGGAGGCCTTTGGCCAGGTGGCGCCGGTCGTCTATCCCTTCATAGTGCTTGATATATTCGGTGGTCAGCTCTATATTCGGGGTGATCTGCAAAAGGGAATTGGTAAGATTCAACAGTTTGGTGTTGAAATCAATTAATAAGCCTTCAGGGTTTTTATAAAGCTTTTCAAAATCATCTTTATAGTAAAGGAAAAAGGGCGACTTGTTATAGGCTGAGCTGATGGCTTTCCAGTGAATATTGTTCCAGTGGGTTTTGTTATCAATGATGATTTCAGATGTTTTGGTGTGGTTGCCCCCTGGTTTTATTACAGGAATACTGAGCCGTAGTAATCCGTTAGCGCTGTAAATGATGGTTCTGTTACGGCATGTTTGTTTGGGATAAGTTTCCTGCGTTTCCAATTTAACAGGGTTTCTCTGAATCAGGTAAATGAAAAAATCAATGGAAGGAAGGTAGGGTAAAGGCAGAATAATTCCGTTTGATGGTCCGCCATTTACGGTTTGAGTCTCGATCATGTTTTAATAAATACGCAACACAGGCAAAGTTGCCTTTGCCTGTGTTGCTATAATAATCTGGTTTATTGTTTTACAGCGGGGTGTAGTAGTACTTCTTCAATAGTTTGTATGAAATCTGTTTTAGGCATTGCACCGGATGCCATAGTAGGTTTTCCTTCAACCGGGCAGAAGAGAATACTGGGTATGCTTCTTACACTAAACACTTGCGACAGTTCCTGTTCAGCTTCTGTGTCAATCTTGTATATATCAATTTTTCCCTGGTATTCCTTTGCAAGCTCTTCCAGTATAGGAGCAACCATTTTACAGGGCCCGCACCAGTCGGCATAAAAATCAATGATACAGGGTAATTTGCCTGCAAACTTCCATTCTTTATTATTAGGATTCTCAAAATCAAAAACCTTTTCCTTAAAGGTCTGTAATGTCAGGTGTTCCATTGTTGAATTTTTATTGTTCGTACTTTATTTGATTCCACTTGGGGCAGGTGTCCCTGCATCTTTTAACAGCAATCGCCCTATCATCTCCTCGTATTGAGCTTTGGGCAATGCTCCCATCGACATGGTGGGCTGCCCTTCGGCCGGACAAAACATAATGGAAGGGATGCTGCGTATGTTGAATAATGCGGCAAGTTCTTTTTCCTTGTCAGTATTCACTTTGTAAATGACTATTTGGTCCTTGTATTGTTCAGCCAATTGTACCATAACAGGAGCCACTTTTTTGCAGGGGCCGCACCAGTCAGCATAAAAATCTATGATACATGGTTTGTCGCCTGCATAAACCCATTTGTCAGGACTGGCTTCATAATTGAACACGTTTTTAATAAACATTGCCTTGTCCATCTGAATCACTTTTCCCATTGCTTCATTTCCTGATGCTTCATTTATTGATGCTTCATTTCCTGATGCTGTCACTTTATTTTTGCTGCCTGTTTGAGTGCACCCACTTATGGTGATGCCGGCGATGAGGAGAACTGATAATATTAACTGTTTCATTGTTAGGTAATTAGTTGGTTTATTCATGGTCTTCTTGTTTTACTGCTTTAACAGGCATTGCATGTGTGCTTGATCAGGTGCTGATTTATTTCTTGATCGCTTTTTGTCTTGTTTCTTGATCAGCTAATTTATGTGTACTTAATTGGTAGGTTATGTGTGTTTGATCAGGTGCTGTATTTGTTTCTTGATTGTCTTTTTGTTTTGTTGCCTGATCAGGTATTTAAGTGGTTCCTTAATCGGGTATTTTGTTTGTTTATTCGTATCACGCTACAAAAATAGTGCAAATTTTGTTTAAAGCGCATAAGTATCACTATTTTTTTTTACTTTTGTTCCCTGAAGCTGGTTATTAACAATTTGCGCAAGGCTCAAATAACAACTTCCAACAGGAAATGTTTACTATAAATTGACGATATGAGTGAAATAGATCTTCATTATTTATTCAAAGGTATTAAATCAATTGAATCATTCCGAAAACGTTTTAGTACGGAACAGAATTGTTTGGCATTGATTGCTGATTTGAAGTGGAAAGATGGATTTGCTTGTCGTAAATGCGGTCATACTCATTACTGTGACGGTAAAACTCCTTATTCGCGACGGTGTACAAAATGTAAGGCTGATGAATCAGCCACGGCACACACCTTGTTCCACCACTGTCGTTTAAGGATTATGGATGCATTGGAGTTGGCTTACAGAGTTTGCTGCTCACCCGAAATATCTTCCTACGAACTGTCGCGTGAAATGAGTACCCGTCAAATGACCTGCTGGAAGTTTAAGAAACGGATTCAGGAATATCAGGAACAGATTGCTGAGGATCAATTAACCCCCGACCATTAACCAGGATTACCCAATCCCTCAACAGAGCAAATTACTATGGAACTGTTAGCACCCTTCAAGGCATGATGAGTGGTAAAGGTGTGCTCACTGGAATGAATACTATGAAATAGTGAGCGCCCGATTCTGAAACAAGGGAGTCTTGATGCAGGTTATAATGGTATGATGAATTTGGGGGTAGTTATAATTCTTTTTCCTATATGTTGATAATGGCTCAAAGCATAAATAAATCTATTAATTTTGCCCAAAAATATTATCATGACAATTGACTTACGAAGTGATACAGTAACCCGGCCAACCCCCGGTATGCTTGATGCAATGTTTCATGCCTGTGTTGGCGACGATGTGTTTGGTGAAGATCCTACCGTTAGTGCTCTGGAGCATAAATTAGCAGCAATGTTTGGCAAGGAAGCTGGTTTGTACTGTGCTTCAGGTACCATGAGCAATCAGATAGCTGTAAAAACACATACCCAACCGGGTGATGAAATTATCATTCACCAATTAGCCCATGTGTATTATTATGAAGGCGGAGGTATCATGATGAACTCCGGCGCTTCTGTTTGTCTGCTTGAGGGTAACCGCGGAAGAATAACCCCTCAGGATGTTCTTGACCATATTAACCCTGATGATGTTCACAGGCCCCCGACTGTAATGGTTGAAGTGGAAAATACCGTAAATAAAGGAGGAGGTGCCGTTTATAATAATGATGATTTAGTTGCTATTTCTGAAATTTGCAGGGAGCATAACCTGAAGTTTCACCTGGATGGCGCCCGTATATTCAATGCATTAACGGTTACCGGGCAAACCCCTTTGCAGTGTGGTAAGATGTTTGACAGTATATCTATCTGCCTGTCAAAAGGATTAGGTGCTCCCGTTGGTTCAGTGCTCCTGGGAAGCCAGACATTTATTAATAAAGGCCGCCGGGTACGTAAGATTTTTGGCGGTGGTATGCGCCAGGCTGGCTATCTTGCTGCCGCCGGTATTTATGCCCTTGACCATCATATTCAAAGACTCGCTGACGACCATAAAAAGGCTAAGCAATTGTCTCAATGTCTTGCCAACCTGTCATGGGTTGAAGAGGTGCAGGATTGCCTCACCAATATCGTGCTTTTCAGGGTAAAAGCTCCTTTGTTGGCTATACCTGTTGTTGCTCAACTGGAACAAAGAGGAATTAAGTGTATTGATTTCGACAAGCGGACTATCAGATTTGTAACTCACCTCGACTTCACTGATGATATGCTCACTGAAACGCTGACCATCCTGAAGAATTTTGAACCCGTAATGTAATAGTTGTGCTCAAATAATTGTAGTGCTCAAGCAATAGCACTATTCAAACAATAGTACTGTTCAAAGATTAGTACTATTCAAACAATAGCAGTGCGCAAACAATAGTAGTGCTCAAGCAAGAGTAGTACCCAAACGGTCATTTTATAGACTATTATTCCGGTCTGATGATTTCAGTCTGTGTTTAATTCGAAAAGGCTGTCGGTTGATATAGCTTTATTTTCTACCAACTGATGATTTCAGCCGGTGTTTGATTTGAAACGGTTATACCGGCTAAACGGTGCATTACATCACAACCGTATTCAAACATGGGGTTGTAGTTGTCGTCAGCATTCAGGCGGAATTGCAGAGTGCTTCCTGAACAAGCATGAGGGAGTAATCCGGCAATTTCGAAGGTGACGTCATCAATAGTTTCAAAACGATCATACCCACATCGTGCCAGCAGTTCTTCCAATTGCTTCCATGAATCATATTTCAGTGGACTTTCCATCCTACTGTCTGCTTTTTGTATCACCCGCTGGCAGTTCGTGAAGGTGCCACCTGTTTCATAAGGCATGGAGGCAGGCAGGACTAAATCGGCCATATTGGCAGTAGGAGTGAGACTATAATCCTGAACCATGATAAAGTCGCTTTGAGCCAGCATTCTTTTTATTTCATCAGGATGAATAGCACAACCTATCGGGTCTTCACCAAAAATAAACATCGATTTATAACCTTTGTCCCGTAATGTGTGCAGGATACAACTCTTTGTTCCGGGTAATTCTTTTGATTTCCACTGAAGCTGTATAGCGCTTCTACGTGCCGCATCAGCCCATTCAGTAGCCCCGGGGCCCAGATTGCTCATAACCCCAGTGTCATGTAACCCGTGTGAATTGTTATTCCCTTTGAGCAGCATCAGTCCCGCGCCTGTTCTTCCGTGTTTGCCGGTCAGTAATGCCAGGTTGAATATTTCAGAGCAGGCATGACCTGAAAGCTCGTTTTCACCGAACACAAAAACTTCATACGGTTCCTTTACAATCATGTCGGCATAACGGGTGATGGTATCACAGTCAACCCCTGATTCTTTTACTAAATAGTCAAAGTTATTCGACAATAACTCCTGTTTGTACTCATTAAAATTCCCTACCAGGTTTGAAATATATTCAGCGTCTTCCAGTTGCCGGCTTACGATGGAATAATTGACAGCTTTAAGGAAGTGGAAATATGATTGAACCACCAGATGCCCATCGACTTTTTTAATCAACGGGCTTTTACTGTTGTTGGTAATCAATTGCACGGGTATTCCCGATTCCTTTTGGTTGCTGAATATATAATGACCGGCTAACGGGTATTCGGCGCATACTTCTGCACCTATGATCAAAATCTCTTTTGCTTCAACAAGTTCACCAAAAGGGATATTGGCACGTGATAACTTAGTATAACTTGTACCTCTGCCCAAGTAATGGAAGCTCCCTATATTATTGGAATAAGCACAAGCCCTGCATATTTTCATAATCAGGTATTGTTCCTCATTAGTCAGTCGTGCTCCGGCAAAGAAAGCTTTTTCTGTCGGGTCGCCAACAGTAATTTTTTCATGAAGGATATTAAAAGCTTCCTCCCAGCTAACAGGCTCCAGAGTGTTTCCTTTGCGCAACAGGGGTTGTGTAATGCGTTCGGCTACAGGAAAAGCCTGATACCCTGTTTTTGCATAACTGCAAATGGTGCCATCATTGTTGATCAATCCTTTAGCACCCTTCACGTCGGTTATTTCACCATCATTCCGGCTTAATTGCAGTGTGCAGCCTATGGGGCATAAATTACATATAGTTTTAAAGGTTTGATCATTCTTCTGACTTCCGAGGGTCGGTATAGCTGAATTGAGGTCTTTATCTTCTATCATGGCACACTGATGTATTATGTATTTATTTGCAGATATAATGCTGGTTCCCTCTATATTAACGAAGGTTTAAAGTGCAAAGTTATGAACTTTCACTTTACAATGGCTAACTGCCTGACAAAGCTCTTAAATCAGTTGTTTTCTGAGCATATTAAGCGCTGTATTGGCGCTTCGGAGGATATTCCGTTCCCGGTGTTCACCGAAAAGGAACTTATGGGTCACGGTACCGTGAACAGGGGTTGAAACTGCAATCCATACTGTTCCTACCGGTTTATCCGGTGTGCCTCCTTCAGGTCCGGCAATGCCTGAAACAGCAATGGAACAGTCAGTAGCTAAAGTTCTTTTAGCGCCCTCGGCCATCTCAATTACGGTCTGTTTGCTCACGGCGCCATATTGCTCCAGTGTCTCGGCTTTAACTCCCAGCAGGTTCATTTTGGCATCGTTCGAATAGGAAACCACAGAGCCCTTGAAGTAAGCTGAGCTGCCCGCAATAGAAGTGATCAGGTGGGCAATGTAGCCACCGGTGCAGCTTTCGGCGGTCGACAGGGTAAGCCGACGGTCATTGAGTAACTTGCCGACAATAGTTTCCAGGTTGTCTTCGTTTTCTCCGAATATATGATCGGGTATGAGTGAGTAAAGCTTTTGTACCTGTTGATCCAGTTCTTTCTGTATGGTTTCCTGCGAAGTGCCCCTGGCAGATAAACGCAGTCTGACCATGCCGGGTTGTGGCAGATAAGCAAGTTTAATAAACGGGGGTAAAGCGGTTTCCCAGTCTTCAATCGTCTCGGCAAGGACTGACTCTCCAACCCCCTGTGTGAGTATGGTTTTATGCAGTATTACCTCTTTACTTAAAGGTTTAAGTATAGGTATGATGTGGTTGATCATCAATGTCCTCATCTCAAAAGGTACTCCGGGAATAGAAACGTATATCTTGCCGTTTTTACGGAACAGCATACCGGGCGCCGTACCTTGTTCATTATGCAGGGCTTCACTACATGCCGGTATTTCAGCTTGCTTGCGATTGATCTCAGTCATCCGGTAATTCCTCAGGTTAAACAAACGCTCCACGTTATCATAGGAGGCCTGATTGAAAACCAGATGGGTATGGAAGAAATCACACAAGGCTGCCTTGGTAATGTCATCTTTTGTGGGTCCAAGTCCTCCGGTTATGATGATAACATCCGCTCTGTCAGTTGCTTCTTTCAGGGTCTTGAGGATACGTTCATGGTTGTCGGCGATGGAAGTAATCTGGTTGACATCTATTCCGATAAGGTTAAGTTGTTGGGCAATAAAGGCTGAGTTTGTGTCAACCACCTGGCCGATGAGCAACTCATCACCAATAGTAATAATTTCGGCTTGCATATAGTAGTTAGTTAAGGATCATGATAGTATGGATACGAATCCCATCTCTTTCGGAACAATTGACACTACCGGTATTTCTGAACAACGGATGAACTCCTGGGCATTTGACCCCAGGAAGTATTCAATAATGGAGAATTCTTGTTGGGTCATGATCACTATCATGTCCACATCACCTTTGGAACGGGCATAATCAAGAATGGCCGGAACATGTGTTTTCCCTCCTTCAGGGCTTTCAATGATATCCGTATCACATTCCACCCCGGCTGCTTCAATAAACTTTTTCACTTCGCTTATTTGTGCTTCCAGTCTTTCAATGATTTCAGGATTATTCATGGACCATAGGGCTGATACGGCCCTGATTCTTGCCCCGTATATCTTTGCCATATCTATGGCCCAGCCTGTCTTCTGTTTGGTTTCCTTGGTTAAGTCCAAGGGTAACAATATAGCACGGCACCCATTATAATGACTGGATCCCCCTATGGTAATAACCGGGCATTTTGCTGACCTGATGATTCTGGATGTATTGGCCCCCACCATTTGCATTTTCTCGGGTGAACCACTGTCGGTGTTGCGGGTTCCCATCACGATGAACCGGGCATTGATCTCTTCAGCAACTTTATTGATGACCGAGTAAACACGCCCTTTCTGTAAAGAGGCAATGATGGGTATCCCACTGGTCAGACTGACCTTGGAGGCAATGGCATCCAATTGGTCATTAATCTTTTCAAGTATTTCCTCATCCCGTCCATCAGCAAAAATGGATGGTAGTAATCCGTGTAGTTCGCTTACATACAATAAAACAATTTGGCTCTCAAAATGCCTTGCAAGGTTGATGGCTTGCTCCAATGCCAGGTCTGATTGATAGTGAAAGTCATAGGGTACCAGTATCTTGTTCATGACTGAATTTTTAGAATTATCTTTGCGTATAAAAGGCAAATGTACGGAATATGCCTACATAACAAATAAGCAAAGAATATGACATTTATTGAACACTCTGAATTGATTTTAAACAGTGATGGCAGTGTATATCATTTGCACCTTAAACCGACCGAAATCGCTAAAAACATTATTCTGGTTGGTGACCCGGGAAGGGTTAGTATGGTGTCTGCGTTCTTCGACAGGATTGAAGTAAAGCGGCAAAACAGGGAAATGATTACTCATACGGGCTATTATAAGAATATGCACGTTTCCGTGTTGTCAACCGGTATGGGGACTGATAATATTGATATCGTGATGAATGAGCTGGATGCTCTGGTCAATATCGATTTAGATAAACGGGAAGAAAAAGGCACCCATTCTACGCTTAATATCATCAGAATCGGGACTTCAGGCGCTCTGCAACCGGGTATTGCACCCAATGCCACTGTTGTTTCTACCCATGGAGTAGGGCTGGATGGTATGCTGTACTTTTATCGCGACCTTGACCGGGTTATGAACCATGGTATGACGGATGCTTTTATATCACAGCTAAGCTGGCCTGCTAACCTGCCCCGGCCATATATCGTGGAAGGCAGTGCGCCCTTGTTGAAGTTGCTGGGCAATGATTTTATTAAGGGAATCACGGCTACTGCACCCGGGTTTTATGGATCACAGGGGCGCAGGCTGCGACTGGATGTTTCGATGCCTGAACTTAATGAGGCCCTGGCTTCCTATCAGTATGGGAATTTAAAAATTACCAACTTTGAAATGGAAACTTCGGCTTTATATGGTCTGGGTATGATGTTAGGCCATAATACCCTTACCCTCACTAATATTGTGGCTAACAGGGTAGATAAAACATTTAGTACCGATTATCAGATATTTATGAAAGTTCTGATTGAAAAAGTACTCCACAGCATGACCTTCCTTAAATAAAATTAACAAAGAAAATAAGGTTAAACAGAGAAAAGGAATTCTTCAATTGTTACTTTTGTAGCTGAGGATCATATTATGGAATCACATATGGAGGACGAATCAAAACTTCAGGCGCTGATCAGTTTACTTGATGAGCCGGATTATCCTTCATTTATCAAGGTGAGAGAACAGATCTTTAACTATGGCACATCAGCGGTACCTTATCTGGAACTTGCCTGGGAAAATACCTTTGATACTGAAGTGCAGCAGCGAATTGAAGATATCATCCATAACATCCACCTCAATCAGCTCCATTTTGACCTGGTTAAATGGTCCATTTCAAAGGAAACGGATTTGCTTGAAGGCTATATCCTCTTTACAAAGTATCATTTTCCCCAGCTCGATGCAGATGAAATCAAACAACAGGTACACCGTTTAAAAAGGGATATCTGGCTCGAATTAAATGAGAGTCTCACCGCTTTGGAAAAGGTTAAGGTGCTCAATCATATCTTTTTTAATCATTATAAATTTGTAACTCCCGGTAAGCAGGAATCAGATGTGAAATACCTGTTCATCAATAATCTGCTGGATACCAAAACAGGTTACAGTATATCACTGGGAATTTTGTACACCTACCTGGCTCAAAGCCTGAATATGCCCCTGGTCGGCTTATTCCTGCCCGGCGAGCGTTATTACATGGCATGGCTGGAGGTTGACGAATTCAAGACCTCCAAAATCAGGTTCTGTATCAACCCTGAAAATAAAGGGGGCGTCTTTACACTGGAAGAGCTGATTGCTTTGCTCAGGAAACTGCAATTTTCAGATATTCAAGAGTATTTTATCCCGTTAACACCACTTGCCATCATCAAAAGAATGTTTGAACTGCTGTCATACCTTTATTCTGCTGCCGGAGATGATACCAAACAGGATGAAATCAGCAGACTTCGTGATGCCCTGATGGTTTAACTTTTCGGCTTCATGATAACTCCCTGGCTCTTCCGGCCATCAATCATTACCGCAAACGGGTTGTTAAACCTGACATGCCTGATATATTGGTCTTCATATAAAGCAGGCTGCGCTTCCAGAAATTTTACATCATAGTATCCATCTCCTGAAAAAGGGTTTATAGTGAAGTAGCCCACCTTGAAAGCGGTAAGGTTTTGGAAGAAATGGGTTCCCTGACTTGGATCAATCCGATAATCTTTTAGTCCTGATTCAATGATCAGCCGTGCTGCTGATATTTGTGCCCACTTAACGGGAATCCCTAACCAGGGATCATTGGATCCCCACCGCCCCGGTCCGATTAACACATAGTTGGTATTGCTTTTCAGAAATTGCTTGTTTAATTCCCCAACGGATGCAGCTATGGTGTTGTTGGCTGATGAATTGAAATTCTGAGGCTTAATATATACAATATCACGCAGCCCTGGAATGATGCCATTGCCCAATGCACTATTGGCAAAAACAATAGTATCGCGGTTCTTTATTTCCTTCAAATCAACTTCAAGGGCTTCGCGTGGATCAACAATAGGCCTGATCTGTAACAGGTTAAAAACAATCAGGTCATTATCTTTAGTGTTTAAATCTATAGCAAATTCAAGTTCAACGGGTTTCCCCATTTCCTTTTGTCCTGTTTCCAGTACATTCTTCAATATGTCCGCCATCGGGATCACATTATAATTCAGGATATTGGAAAAGGTTACCAACTTTTTGCCTTTGATGAAGGTGGCATCTGTTAAAATCTGGTTCTCAAAGTCGTATGTACTGGTCAGGTATCGCAAAGCCCCGTCTTCTTCAGCGTCAGTGATATCAAGCCTGAGCAGGTTACAGCCATCATCGGTTGAAACCTTAAAACTGTCAGGCTTAAGATCAAGTGCATAGAACTTTTTTTGCGTTTCCATGAGCGCCATTTGAGGGTTTGACAACTGTAAAATCTTGTTCGGGTACTTGGGTGAAAACCGGAGTGTCAGGCCTCCATCCACAATGTACTTACCTAAACCCAGAGCTATGTTAGCGGTGCTGTCATTGGGCGTTTCCGGATCAACAGGGTAAAAGTTGATAGACCGGGCTACCCCTGAAATGGAAGGGTAAAAACGGTCATTGAAAGCAGTACCGGTTACTTCCTGAAGTACAATGGCCATTTTTTCCTCATCAATAATATGTGTAGTGCTCTTCATGTATGATCTCGACTCATGGTAAAAAGCTGAAGCATACACACTTTTGATAGCAATACTCAGGTTTTCAATGGTCTGCTTTTTATTGCCAGGGTAACTAGGTATCATATAGGTAGCATAGATACCGGCAAATGGCTGGTAATAACTGTCCTCAAGCATACTGGAGGAGCGCACGGCAATGGGTTTTTTGACCACACTGATAAAGGTGATTAAATCCTCCCGTATCCGGTGAGGAAGCCTGGCTTCTACAAATTTTTCAAGCAGTTGCTCGTCCGTAATGCCTGATAAGGCGACCTTGTAAAGGTTGTTGATTTCAAGGAATTCATCAAAGATATCCGTTCCCAGTACCACGGTGCGGGGAATCAACACCAGCATCCCCGGCCATTTGTCAATCATGCGGTTTCGTTTGATCATGGAATCAAGGAAAGCCAATCCACGCGCTTTCCCGCCAATAGAACCTTGCCCCACGCGGGTAAAGCTTAAATATTCATCAAAACTCTCTCGATTGAATTCCGCAATGATACCTCTGGCTTTGTTTAATCTGAATGTTGCAATGGCATCAAACAGGAATTGCCTGATGTCATCCAGACTGTTAAAGTCGTCGGGTCGTAAATCGCGCATCAGTTCAGCCAGGGGGAACAGGGCACGGGCATTCAGCCACTTTGAAATGTGGTTGCGGTACACGTGATACTCCAGCGACTTGTCAGGGACTTCAAAGATTATTTGCTGAAGCGACTTAAGGTCGGTAGCTCTGTTGACTTCCTGCTTGGTTTCAGGATCCACAAATACAAAGTCGCCAAAAGCAAAATACTGAATAATAAAGTTTCGCAGCTCAATGGAAAGGGTAGGGGACTGTTTGTGTATAAAGCCAACATGTAGTTCATGAGCTATTTTGTTCCTTGATAAATCAGATGATTGCATGAGCATGGGCATGAACTCATCTTCACGCTTAACTTTTTCAATAAGCCTGATACCGGCTTCTGTATCCTCTACTCCTTCACGGTTATAGGCTACATCAGTAATGATTCCCAGCAGGTTGTTTTTGTACTTTTCATAATACGTTATAGCTTGCTCATAGTTGGTGGCCAGTAGTATTTTGGGGCGGCCACGCATACGTAGCATCATCTGATGCTCATTCAACCCTTCAAGCATGAACGCTTTTGACTGCTTAAAAATGATTTTATAAATATTGGGCAGGTAGCTTGAGTAGAAGCGTATGGAGTTTTCAATCAGCA